>DATBFX010000368.1:0-24459 GCA_036558305.1 Thermomicrobiales bacterium
ACCTCCTCCGCAGCATGTCGATCATCGACCAGGCCGGCGTGCCCTTCCCGTTTCCTCTTCGGGAGGTTCGCTCCCGTCCAACGCCGTCATCCTATGGCGCCCCGGTCCGCCCGCCATCCGATAAAATCACGTATATCCGCAAACGCTCCGACGTAGTTCGGGTGTGTCGATGACGTATACGTACACATCGAACGCCCGTGGTGCGACGCCGATGGCACCTGCCTCGTGCGCGGGTTACCCTTTCCCGCCGAGGAAGAGATGCAGCCACACCCACGCACCATCGCGTCATCTGGTTCCCACGAGCTCGTGGTCAAGAAATCCCGCTTCGTCTGCTCGCTGGCCCGCGCCGCCACCGAGGACGAGGCGCGCGCCGCCATCGAGAGCGTGCGCAAACGCCATTGGGATGCCAACCACAACTGCTCCGCCTACCGGATCGGTCCCGGCGGTCACCTGCAACGGACCAGCGACGACGGCGAACCGGCCGGCACCGCCGGCGCCCCGATGCTCGCCGTCCTCACCCGGCGCGAGCTGACCGACACCGTCGCCGTCGTCACCCGGTACTTCGGCGGCACCCTCCTCGGCGCCGGCGGTCTGATCCGCGCCTACGGCCAGGCTGTTGCCGACGCCATCGACGCGGTTGGCATCGTCGAGCGCCGCCCCGTCGCCCTGGTCGCCGTCGACGCCGACCACGCCGACGCCGGCCGCCTCGAACACGCCCTCCGCACCGCCGGCTACCACCTCGGTCCGGTCGCCCACGCCGCCCGCGTCACCTTCGAAGTCCGCCTCGACGAACCCGATCTCCCCGCCTTCGGAAACTGGCTGGCCGAAGCGAGCAACGGCCGCTCGCGCGCCCGTCTCGCGGGCCGCGTCCACGTCGAAATCCCCGTCCCGACAACGCACTGAGAGGGCGATGCGCATCGGACAGGCCAAAGAACTGGCTCGCCGATGGGTCCACGACGAGGCAACGGGCGAACCGGGCTTCTGCGGGGCGTTTTACCACGGCTCGACGAACTGGCATGCCGACGAGACCGAACTCCCGGCCACGTCCGACTTCGACGTCATGGTCGTCCACGCCGATCCCGACCCGCCGGCAAAACCGGGGAAGTTCCTCTATCGCGGGCTCCTGCTCGAGGTCTCGTGCCTGGCGTTCGAGCAACTCCGCTCGCCCGACGCGATCCTGGGCAATGACCAACTCGCGGGGAGTTTTCGCCATCCGGGCATCATCCTCGACCCGACGGGGCGCTTGACCGAAGTGGGCGCGTTCGTGTCCGCGACCTACGCCAAACGCCCCTGGGTCCACCGCCGCTGCGAAAACGCGCGGGATAACGTCCTCAAGCACGCCCGCACCCTGCGCCAGTCGACCCCATTCCACGACCAGGTCACCTCCTGGCTCTTCGCCACCGGCGTCCTGACCCACGTCCTGCTCGTCGCCGGGCTGGAGAACCCGACCGTCAGGAAGCGCTACGTGGCGGCCCGAGATCTGCTGACAAATGGCGGGCGCCGGGACTGCTATGACCCCCTCCTCGAACTCCTCGGTTGCGCTCGCATGTCCCCGAAACGGGTCGAGCACCATCTGACCGCCCTCGCCGCCGCCTTCGACGACGCCAAAGCCGTCATCACAACCCCGTTCTTCTTCGCCTCCGACATCAGCGACGCCGCCCGCCCGATCGCCCTCGACGGCAGTCGCGAACTCATCGATCGGGGCCTCCATCGCGAGGCCGTCTTCTGGTTGGTCGCCACCTACGGCCGCTGCCAGAAGGTACTCTTCCACGACGCGCCGCCGGACCTTCGCGACCGCCACGATCCCGGTTTCCGTCACCTCCTCGCCGACCTCGGCATCACCTCGTTCGCCGATCTCCGGCGGCGCACCTCCTTGGTCGAGCGCTTCCTTCCCCGCGTCTGGGAGGTCGCAGGGGAAATCATGGCGGCGAATCCGGAGATCGAGGAATAGCAGGCTTCACGCCTCCCATTCCGTCTCGAGATCGAGCGGGTAAACCGGGCGGCGGAGTCGCCGATAGGGGAACGTCGTCAGTTTCGGGCTGCTGATGCCGGGAGCATCGACCTCGATCACCTTGGTCGCGATCGGTTCGAAGGCGGCCCGGTAATGGGCGGCACTCTTCAGGACGAGGATGCGTCGCTGGGTCGGTTCGATACCGAAGGCGCGGAAGTAGTTCAGGTCGCTGGGGTGGCCGCGCAACTCGGTGAGTTGGACCTCGATTCCCCAGCGACCGCCGGTCTCCAGGACGACCGTGCGGCCGCGGCTGCCGATCGTCCCCGCACCCATGGGGCCGGCGATTGGGAAACTCCCCTCGTGGATCAAACGGACGCGACCGGTCACCTCGATCGGTGGCCCATGCAGATCGTCGTGCTTGCCGCCGACCCACAGGGTTACCTCGCTCCCGACCCCGGCGGCGATGCAGGCGGCGACCGCCTCGGGGTCCATGATCTGGGCGACCGCCGCCGAACGCGCCCCGGTCTCGATGAGTCCTCGCAGCACGACCGTTCCGTCGCCGGCCGTGCCGCTGGCGCCCGAGTCCGCGATATCGGCAAGCACATAGACACTCCCATCCGGGGCGGCCATCGCCTCGGCGATGGCGTCGGCAACCGGTGTCGGGTCGATCGCGAATGCGCCTCGTCGTTGCCAGCAGAGCCCCGCCAGCTCGTCGGCGTACCGGTGGGCCAGAGCCGGGTCGCCGTCGGTCACGACGACGGCCGAGATCCCGCCGAAGGGGACATCGGCGAACGGGAACCCGCCGAGGACGGTCGCGGCGAGGACACCCGGTTGCCGTTCGATCTCCCGCGCCCGGTCGATCGCGACCTTCAGCGGCGATTGCCAGGTCGTGACCATCGACTGGTTCGGGACGATCAGCGGCAGGCGGGTATGCGCCATCGTCGGTCTCGCTTCGCCCCGGATCGCTGCGACCAGAATCTGGAGCGCCCGCGCGCCGGTCTCCGGCATGTCGGTGTGGGGGTATTCCTTGTAGCCGACAAGGGCGTCCGCCAGGTCGACCATCTCGTCAGAGAGATTGGTGTGGAGGTCGAGCGGCGCGACGATCGGCACGTCCGGTCCGACGAGCGCGCGCACATCGGCCAGGAGCAGCCCTTCGGCGTCGTCGTGGTCCGAGAGCGCCATCGCGCCGTGGAGTTCCAGCAGAACGCCGTCGACCGGGAGCGCGGCGGCGATCCCCGCCAGGATCTCGTCGCGCATGGCGTCGAAGGCGGCGCGCTCGACCCGGCCGCCGGGCATGACCCAACCGTAGGTCGTCGGAATCAACTCCACGCCCAGGGCGGCGGCTTCCGGCACAACCCCACCGTAGACCGTTCCGGTGCCGCCGAGCGCGAGGATCTCCTCGCCGCGGGCGATGCCACCGAACCCCGGCCGCTGGAAATCCTCCAGCGTCGTCGGTTGCCACTGGAAGGTGTTGGTCTCCTGAGCGATCCCACCGGTCACGATCCGGATCGACATCGGCTACTCCCCCACGAAAGCGACTCGTTCGAGGGACAGATCATAGCCGGGCGATCAACGTGGTGCCTGCGCGACCCGACGCCGCGTGCCTGGTGGCACGGCGGCGCCTCGTGGAGCGACGGCGCGACGGATGCGGGGCGCATGCGCGACCATTCGCGACGCGCCCCGGCGCGCCGGTCTGAATCCGCTCGATCTTGGGCAGAGGATGACCGCGGTGACGTCGGGGTAGGCTGCCGCCGCACGGCATGAGTGGGAGTTACGAACGTGAGCGACCGCCTCCTCTTCGTTACCAGCAACCCCGGCAAAGTGCGCGAAGTCGAAGCGATCCTCGGCATCCCCGTCGAACAACTCACGCTCGACGTCCCCGAGATCCAATCCCTCGACGTCGAGGAGGTCGTCCGCCAGAAAGCCCTCTCCGCCTTCGCCCACGCCGGCCGCCCGGTCCTCGTCGAGGACACCGGACTCTACCTCGACGCCCTCTCCGGCCTCCCCGGCGCCCTCGTCCGCTGGTTCCTCGCCACGATCGGCCCCGCCGGCATCTGCGCCCTCATCCCTCCCGGCGCCGACCGCGGCGCCCGCGCACGAACCGCGGTCGCCCTCTGTGACGGGGAAACGGTCGAGGTCATGACCGGCGAGACGTGCGGCGTGATCGCGTCCGCGCCCACCGGGGCAGGCGGCTTCGGCTGGGACCCGATCTTCCGACCGATCGGCGCCTCGCACACGTTCGCCGAGATGGATCAGGCGGAGAAGAACCGCTTTTCGATGCGCCGCCAGGCCCTGGAACGGTTGCGAGAGCGGCTCCCCGCCTGATCCGAAGCGCCGCCGTCGTCTTCGGGACGCTCGGCAATGCCGCCCGATCCCAGAGCGGTGCGCGCCGCGCACCTCGGCGCTGGCTTGGCGATTGCGCGGTATCTCTCCCCGATGCCGACCGGCCTCATTCACCGGCAGAACCCCGGCTCATCGAAAGGAGGCACCGACGATGGGCAATCCGAAGCATTTGGCAGAAAAGGACCTGTCGAACGCGAACGTCTCCGGCGGCAACCTCGCCGGCGCCGATCTGCGGCGGACGAAACTCGCCCGCGCCGTCGCCGTCGACACCGACCTCACCCGCGCCGACCTGACCGACGCCGATCTCACCGACGCGAACCTGGCGCGGGCGCGCCTGCGCGAGGCAAACCTGACCGGGGCGAACCTCACCGGCACCGACCTGCGCCATGCCGACCTGAAGGGGGCCGCCGTGGACGACCCGTCGCGCCTCGAAACGGCGCGACTCGACGGGGCACGGGGATTGGGTGCGGACGAGCGGGAACACCGCCCCACCGTCGAACCCGGGGCGATCAGCGGCCGCCAACACGACCTCGACGACGTCGAACCGCGCACCGACGCCGCGATGAACGACCACGGTCCGGACAACCCGGCATAGACCGGTTCGGCCACCGCGGATCGGCTTGACCTACCCCTGAGACGGTCCAGACTCCGCGCAGTCCGCTGCCAACCGCTGCTCGGCATCGTTCCACCGGAGCAGTCCCGCCAGCCGTCCCTCCGAGGTCGTCACGAGGACACTCGCCACGTGGGCGGCGCGGAGCCGCTCGACCAACTCCGCCAAATCCTC
Source organism: Thermomicrobiales bacterium (assembly GCA_036558305.1). Taxonomy (GTDB): domain Bacteria; phylum Chloroflexota; class Chloroflexia; order Thermomicrobiales; family UBA6265; genus DATBFX01. The sequence goes on from DATBFX010000368.1 coordinate 5,079, forward strand.
GTCGGGGCGGACGGTCACCGGCCCGACCCTCATGACCGCTTCGACCGTCGTCTCCGGCGACGCCGCGACCGCCTCGCCCTGCACCCTCCAAGCACGATCCCCGCCGCAGCGCCACGCCAGCGCGGGGCTTCGCCGCGTCCGCCCCTTCCGTCGGCAATCCGGCCGCCCGCCAATCGGCTTTGCCGGCGGCGTAGTCGTACACCGCGGTGAATCCGAGACTGTCGAACCGCCACGCGGCCCGCGGGCTCATGTCTCGGCGTACGTCGCAGCAGTAGATGACGACCGGACGCGCCCGCTCGCGATGGGCAACCGCCCTCCGGTCGAGCCCCTTCAGCGGGATATTGACCGCACCCGGCAGGTGCTCTGCTTCGATCGGGACGGTTCCCGCTGTCCAATCGCCCCCGGATTTGCTCGGCTGGAGGGAGGAGGAGACCGCGATGAGCGTGATGCTGACGCCGCAGCTCGAAACCTTGATCGAACGGATGCTCGCCACCGGCCACTACGCCGACGCCGGCGACGTGCTCGAACAGGCCGTGCGCCTGCTCGCCGAGCGCGAGCGTCGTCGGCGCCTCCACGACGCGCTCGCCGTCGGGGTCGCCCAGATCGAACGGGGCGAGGTGGTCGAGCTGACTCCCGCCGTGTGGGCCGAGATCGATCGCGAGGCGGACGAGGCCGACCGCCTGGAACTGCCGATCGATCCCGATGTCTGCCGCTAAGCGCCGCTTGGTCGTCACCGCCCAGGCGAGGGCGGACCTCCAGGGAATCCTGCGGTACACCACGCAGCAGTGGGGCCGGCGGCAGCGCGGCATCTACAAGACCAGGCCCACGGCCGCCATGGAGCGGCTGACTCGGTTCCCCGACCTCGGCCCGACCCGAGACGATCTCCCGCCCGGCATGCATCTGCACCCGGTCGAGCAGCACGTCGTCTATTACCTGGTCGACGACAAGGTCGTCACCATCGTCCGCATCGTGCACGGTAGGATGGACGCCCCGCCCACCTCGCCCGAAGACCCCGCGTGACCTGTCCCATCGCGGACGGCTGGATCGAGCGATGAACGCCCAACAGGCGAAGAAGTATCCCTTGAGCTCCTCGGGGGTGGCTCGTGACCCCCGACGGTTCCCACCGTGCCTCCGGCATAATTGCCCAAACCGCCCGCCATCCTGCCATCCCGAGGTGCCACCATGCCGACAATCCATATCCGCGGTCAAGAACCGACCGACATCGAGGCCATCACCGAGATCTTCAATTGCCCCGGCGTCGTCGCCGGCACCCTCCAGCTTCCCCACCAGTCCGTCGAGTCGCGCCGGGAGCGGGCCGCCCAGCACCCGCCCGGCACCCACCGCCTCGTCGCCGAGATCGACGGCCGGGTCGTCGGCGCGGCGGGCCTCCACGTCGAGCCCGCCGCCCGCCGGAGCCACGCCGGTGGCATCGGCATGGGCGTCCACGACGACTTCCGGGGCCGGGGCGTCGGCACCGCCCTGATGGAAGCCCTCGTCGACCTCGCCTTCAACTGGCTCGGCCTCCGCCGCCTCGAGCTGACCGTCTACGCCGACAACGCCCCGGCCGTCCACCTCTACCAGAAATTTGGCTTCGAGATCGAGGGCACCGCCCGCCGCTTCGCCCTCCGCAACGGCGAACTCGTCGACGCCCACCACATGGCCCGCCTCCGCGACTGACGACACCTCAAGTCGATCGTCCGAAACTTGATACCGAAAGACCCCGGCCCACTCGATCCCGTCCGGGCGGACGCTCTCCACGAAGCGTCCAATCCTCAACCCCAGAAATGACCGATAAACTGACGCACCAGGGTATTGACAAGAGAGAGTAAACGTTCTATTCGCTCTCGCAAGCGGCACACGCGACACGGCGTACGGGCCTGGGCAGCGCCGACCCTGCCCCGTTCTGGTCCCCGGTCACCACAGACTCGGACTGTTCCGCCCGTCCCCACCGCCCCTCATATGCCACCCAGAGGCAGCCCTCCCCGGCAAAAAGCTCCCCTCTCCTGCCGGAGCGGGAGAGGGGCCGGGGGTGAGGGCCGGTCCCCGTCGGCCCAGCCGAACCCATCACCGCAAAGGCGCCGTTCCAGATCAATAGCACCGTGAGCGGCGAAGCATCCTTCCCAAAGCGGGGGCCATCAAAGACCCATCATTCTCCCCGCCTTCATCCGCCCTCTTCCGCCTTCCGCCTCACCTCGCCGCCATCCCGAACTGCGCCTCGTGCAACCGCCGGTAGATCCCCCCGGCCGCGACCAACTCGTGGTGCCGTCCCTGCTCCGCCACCCCCGTCTCGTCTACCACCACGATCCGGTCCGCGTGCTGGATCGTCGCCAACCGGTGCGCGATCACCAGCGTCGTCCTCCCCACCGACAACTCGTTCAGCGACTGCTGGATCGCCCGCTCCGTCTCCGTGTCGAGCGCCGAGGTCGCCTCGTCCAGGATCAGGATCGGCGGGTTTTTCAGGAACATCCGCGCGATCGCCAGCCGCTGCTTCTGGCCGCCCGAGAGTTTCACGCCGCGCTCGCCGATCACCGTCTCCATCCCGGCCGGCAAGCGGGCGATCATCCCTTCCAATCGCGCCCGCCGTGCCGCCTCCCAGATCTCCTCGTCCGTCGCCGTCAACCGCCCGTAGGCGATGTTCTCCCGGATCGTTCCGGCAAACAGGAACACGTCCTGCTGGACGATCCCGATCTCGCGCCGCAGCGAGGCCAGCGTCATCTGCCGGATGTCGATCCCGTCGATCGTGATCCGCCCCGCGTCGAGCTCGTAGAACCGCGGCAGCAGCGCCGAGATCGTCGTTTTCCCCGCCCCCGACGGCCCGACGAAGGCGACCGTCTCCCCCGGTCGGATTGCCAGATTGATGTCCCGCAACACGACCTTCTGCTCGCCGTACCCGAACGTCACGTGCTCGTACCGGATCTCGCCCCGTAGGTCGGCAACCTCCACCGCATCCGGCGCGTCGACGATGTCCGGTTCCAGATCGAGCAACTCGCAGTAGCGTTTGAATCCGGCGATCCCTTTCGGGTAGCTCTCCAGCACCGCGTTGATCTTCTCCACCGGCCGGAAAAAGACCCCGACCAGCAGGAGGAACCCGACGAACCCGCCGTTGGTCAGTTCCCCGTGCAACACGAAGTAGGTCCCGGCGATCATGACGACGATTTGGGTCAACCGCATACTGAAGTAGCTCAGCGTCATGCTCGTCGTCATCACCCGGTACGCTTCCAGCTTCGTCGCCTTGTACCCGGCGTTGGCCCGCGCGAACAACCGCCGCTCGTACTCCTCGTTCGCGAACGCCTGAACGACCCGGATCCCGCCGACGTTCTCCTCGATCCGCGCGTTGAACTCGCCGACCCGGGCAAACAGCGCTTTCCACGTCCGTGTCATCCGGCTCCCGTACCGCGTCGCGACGAACGCGGTCACCGGCACGATCGCCGCCGTGATCAGCGCCAGCTTCACGTTCACCAGGAACATCAGGACGAACGCGCCGACGAACGTCATCACCGCCACGAACACGTCCTCCGGTCCGTGGTGCGCAACCTCACCGATCTCCTCCAGATCCTTCGTCACCCGCCCGACGAGGTGCCCCGTTTTCTGGTTGTCGTAGAACCGGAACGACAATTTCTGCAGGTGGTCGAAACTCTTCCGCCGCAACTCGGTTTCGATGTTGATCCCGAGCACGTGCCCCCAATACCCGACCACGATCATCAACCCGGTGTTCAGGAGGTACACCACCAGCAATCCCGCCGAGGCGAGCAGGATCAACCCCCAATCCTGGCCAGGCAACAGGCGATCGACCATCGCCTTGACGGCGACGGGAAACCCGAGTTCGAGCAACCCGGACAACACCGCGCAGGAAAAATCGAGGAGAAACAGCCTCCGGTGCGGTCGGTAATAGCCGAAAAACCGGCGCAGCAACCGAACGGTGTCTCGATCCCGAATCGACATAAGCTCCGTTCCGGGCGAGGCCCCGTTTGGAAAGCGCCGCTCGCCTTCGCCAGTTCGCGCCACCAGTCTACGGCCAGTTCGCCCCGTTGTCACAGCCCGATCCCGTCGTCCCCTCCTCGAATGGCATGCGACGTGCGGCACGTCGCCGCGCACGCCACCGCGCCACGCGGTGGATCCCCAGGGAGGAGGACCGACATGTCGACGCCACGGCGCAACCTGCTCGATCGGCAACGTCTGACCCACACGCTCGCGGCCAGCCTCGTCATGGCGTTGCTGGCGCTGACGCCGGCACTCGTTCGGGCGCAAGACGCGAGCCCGGTAGCCATCGTCTCGCCCGAGCCCGAGCTCTCCCCGGAAGCGACCGTCGCCCCCACCAGCGTCCCGGCCGGTCAACTCACCCAGGCGCGGCCCTACCTGATCCCGCTCGACCCGAGCACGCTTGCCATCACCCCGATCCTCACCAGCGGCGAGACGGTCGGCGACTACCAGATGGCCGGGACGCCGGACGGGCTCGGCGCTTACCAAAGCGCCGAGGGCGTCGTCGTCTTCATGAACCACGAATGGCGCACCGAGGACAACGAGCACATCTCGGACGCCCGCGTCTCCCGTCTGGTGCTCGATCCAAACTCCGCCGGCGTCACCGCCGGCAGCTACCCCATCGACGGCAGCGAGGGGTACTGGAGCTTCTGCTCCGCTTTCCTGGCCGGCCCCGAGGTCGGGTTCGACCAACCGGTCTTCCTCACCGGCGAGGAATCGACCGGCGGTGCCCACGGCGGCATTTCGCTCGCCGTCGATGGCGCGACCGGCGACGTGACGGAACTCCCCTGGCTCGGCCACATCCACCACGAGAACGAGGTCGTCGTCCCCGGCTTCACCGGCAAGACGGTCGTGGTCACCACCGACGACAACGCCGACGGCTCCGAACTCTACCTCTACGTCGCCGACAGCCCGGCCGACGTCCTCGCCGGCAACGGCCAACTCTACGTCTTCAAGGCCGACAACGGCGCCAACACCGCCGACGTCGCCAAGGGCACCGACCTGACCGGCTCCTTCGTCCCGATCGACGAGTCCGACAACGCCGACGCCGAGACCCTCCAGAGCGCCGTCGACGACATGGGCGCGTTCAAATTCGTCCGCCTCGAAGACGTCACCTACGACCGCACCACCACGACCACGATCTACTTCTCGGACACCGGCGACAACGCCGACCCGAACCTGGCCACGCCGACCGGCGCCCCGCTGACCGCCAACGGCCGCATCTACCAGATGCAGCTCGACCCGTCCGATCCGACCCGCGTCACCTCGCTCTCGGTCCTCCTCGACGGCGACGACGGCGACGACATCCGCAACCCCGACAACATCGACGCCAACGCCACCACCCTGGTGATCCAGGAGGACCTCAACGACTACAACCAGACCGCCAACTCCGACGCCACCGGTCGCATCCTCGCCTACGACTTCGCCGCCGGCACCCTCACCCCGATCGCCCAGATCGACCAGTCCGACGACCCCAACCTCCTCGTCGATCCCGGCGACGAAGCCGGCTCCTGGGAGTCCTCCGGCATCATCGACGTCTCCTCCATCTTCGGCCCGGGTGCCTGGCTGGTCGACGTCCAGGCCCATACCCTCGACGTCCCCCAACTCGGCGGGGTCGACGAGGGAGGCCAACTCCTCCTGATCCGCCAGATCACCCCATCGCCGGCCACCCCGGCGGCCTCCCCGATCGCCGCCGCATCACCGGAGGCGACCGAAGCGCCGCTCCCGACGGAGACCGCCACCGCCACCGAGGAGGCCTCGCCGCCGGCCGAACCGACCGCCGAACCGACCGAGGAGCCGACCGCGGAACCGACGATCGCGCCGGCCTCTCCATCGGCTTGAGTCGCGCCGAGTCGGCACGAGAGCGACGCCGGTATCACGTAACCCTGCCCGTCCTTGACGGACGTGGGCGGTCGCCGCATAGTGGCGGTATCGGCCGTCGCGGCCAGTCACGATCGCCCAGCGGGGACGGCACAGATGGTTGCGCTCACCATCGGCATGGCCACCTACAACGATTTCGACGGGGTCTACTTCACGATCCAGGCGCTTCGCCTCTACCAGGACCTCGACGACACCGAGTTGTTGGTGGTCGACAACTACGGGTGCGAGGCGACCAAGGGTTTCGTCGAAGGGTGGGCACGGGGGCGCTACGTCCTCGCTACCGACGTCGTCGGCACCTCGGCCTCGCGCGATCTCCTCTTTCGGATCGGCGAGGGCGAGGCCGTCCTTTGCTGCGACTCCCACGTCCTCTTCGCACCCGGCGTCATCGCCCGGCTCAAGGCGTACTACCGCGATCATCCCGACTGCGCCGATCTGCTGCAAGGCCCCCTCGTCTACGACGACTTGAAGTCGATCTCGACCCACTTCGATCCCGTCTGGCGGGCCCAAATGTGGGGCACCTGGGGCACCGATCCCCGCGGTCTCGACCCCGAGGGCGAACCGTTCGACATCCCGATGCAGGGACTCGGTGCCTTCAGTTGCCGGAAAAGCGCCTGGCAGGGGTTCAATCCCCTCTTTCGCGGTTTCGGCGGGGAAGAGGGCTACATCCACGAGAAGTTTCGCCAGGCCGGGGCCAGGGCGCTCTGTCTCCCCTGGCTGCGCTGGACGCACCGCTTCGGCCGGCCGGGCGGCGTCCCCTACCCGCTGACGATCGAGGCCAAACTCCGGAACTACGTGATCGGTCACAGCGAACTCGGCTTGCCGCTGGCGCCGATCCTTGCCCACTTCGCCGAGCACCTGCCGCAAGAGCGCGTCGTCGCCGTCGCCACCGAGGCGCTGCGCGAACTCTCCGGCAACTCCCTGGCGGCCACCCCCATCGCCGCGGCGCCCCGCCGCCGCGGCTACTCGCCCCTGGTCAGTTGCATCTGCATGACCTACAACCGGCCGCCCGACAAGCAGGAACTGGTCGAAGAGGCGATCGAGTCCTTCCTCCGCCAGACCTACGCCAACAAGGAACTGATCGTCCTCAACGACTGCCCGGGTCAGGAGTTGGTCTGCGATGCTCCCGGCGTCCGCGTCGTCAACGTCCCCGCGCGGTATCCCACCCTCGGCGCCAAACAGAATGCGGCGATCCGCTTCTCGCAGGGGGAGCTGATCGCGCTCTGGGACGACGACGACATCAGTCTGCCGTGGCGCCTGTCGCTCTCGGTCGAGCGACTCGGCGACGCCGACTATTTCAATCCCCGTGCCTATTGGTTCCTCGACGGCAACGGTCTGCACAGCGACCACGCGGTCGGCTACGCCCACAACGCCGGTCTCTTCACCCGCGCCGCGTTCGAAGCCATCGGCGGTTATCCCTCGATCAGCGTCGGCTACGACGCGAGCATGGACAGTTTGCTTCCCGCCTGGACCGCGAACGTGGTCGACCCCCTGAACGGCGCGGCCGCGTTGACGAAGGACGAGTGGTTCTACGTCTACCGCTGGGGCGTGTCCGGGGCTCACATCTCCGGCAGGGGCGAGGGCGAAGCCTTTTACCAGGAACTCGGCACGCGACCGGTGCAACCCGGTTCCTATCGCCTCAATCCCCATTGGCGCCGGGACTACGTCGCCGAAACGCGCGCGCTGGTAACGGCATAAGGGATGGGGCGAAGTGTGACGGCACCGGTCTGGACCTCATGGGCGGGGAGCGGCCGCCGGACATCGACGCCTGCCTGGAGACGTTTTCCCATTCTTCGGCTCGTTGTGGCACCGAATCTTTAGCGGCAACGCGGACGGAGCCGGGCAGAAAAGGCGAGGCGCACGCTCATCGGCGTGCGCCTCTTTGGTAGTCTCGCGCCAGGACAATCGGCCGCGATCCGGCCGCGTCAAACTCGGGAGCGCCGTGGCGGATACTCGCCTACGTGCTGCATGGTGGAGCGCAGAAGGGGACGCCACAGCAGGATAGGCCACCGGTGACGCACCAAGAGCCGGTCCCGAACGCGGTGACACAGGGAGCGTCGTCTGAGCACGTCACGCTGCAGTCCGAGGGGAAGCTGCCGCAGAAGGGCTGACCGCCCGTGAGCGTCGTGAAGCAGAAGCAACTCCCTCCGACGCAGGAGTTGGCGCCGGTGTCGACGTCGCAGAAGCTCGTTCCGCTGCAGGTGTCTGCAAAGGGCGGGGCCAGGGTCGTCGTCGAAGTCGTCGTCGAGGTCGTTGTCGTCGAAGTGGTAGTCGACGTCGTCGACGTGGTCGTGGTCGTGGTCGGTAGCCCTGCGCACAGGCGTTGCCGCGTGACGGGGTCAGGAGGGTTGCAGATCCCAGAGCAGCAGTTGGCGTTTTCGCGGCAGAGTTGCCCCCCGGTGCGGCAGCCGACGGCGTCCGCCTCGCGCAACCCCACCAGACCCAACGCACCGGCGACAAGCCCGCCGAGAAGCCGGCGGCGAGAGCCCGATTGGGCAAACGTGCGGGTCAACGCGTCGAAGCGCGAACCATCCATCTTTATCTCCCCGTCCCGATGCCGTCGTGTCTGCCCAACCAGACCGTACGAACATCCCACCAGGCGATACCTGGGCTGGCTCCATTCTGACCGACTCTGGGCGAAAGTCAAGCACCAGCGGTCCGTCGATGGGGCACCCGCGAACCCGGTCGGATCCGATTGCGGGCCGCGGTCGCCCGCCGGTCCCCCGCTCGCCAGGCGGCGATGACCATCGTGGCTTCCAGCGTTTCGACGAATCCGAAGGCCAACGAGAGAAAGACGAGCCAGCGCGCCTCCAGGACACCGGCGAGACCGAGTCCGGTCACGGTCAGCCCGAGCACGGTCAAGCGCCAGCCTTCCACCCGTCCCAGCGACCCGGCGTGCGGCCGGAGCAGACCGCGCTTGCCGTGCGGCCCGCCACTCAGGCCACGCCAGAGGATCGCCACACCGAGGCAGCAAACCGCAGCCGGCGCCGCCTGCCGGAGCGCATCGACCAGAAACGTCGTCGCCATCGTCGTAACCTCCTGCCGCGCCGGCCGCCGGTGAGCCGGCCGCGGCACCGTCATCGTGAGGCTACGATAGCCCGCGCGCGGCATGCCGGCGATTACCTCCGAGGTAATCGTTCCCCCGCGATGACCGCCGACCCCAGGCCTTCGCCCACGGCGAGGTGAAAGCCGGTTTCAAGCGGACGTGTGCATATTGACTGACTGACCAGAAGGTCAGTACAATGTTTGAGGTAGTGATCGAAGTTCAAGATGCCGGCCATCGCTGCCGCCGCGACGAGGAGCACGACCGCCCATGGTCCCGCAACTCTCCACCCCGCTCGCGACGGGCGTTGCCGCACCGGAAGTTCCGCTGGCCGGCAAGGAGCGCATCCTGCGCAAGGGGCAGGACCAGTTCGTCGCGCGCGGCTACGCCGACGTCACGATGCAGGACGTCGCCGACGCGGTCGGGTTGACCAAGGCCGCCGTCTACTACCACTTCGGCGACAAGGAAGGGTTGTTCGAGGCGGTTTTCTTCGCCGAGATGGAGCGGGTGGCGGCAGGAATCGCCACGGAACTCGCCGTTGCCTCCGGGTTCCGGACTGAACTGGAAGGGGTCGCCCGCTTCCTGCTCCTGACCGGCGGTTCTTCGCTCGGGCGCCTGATCGCCGATCTCGACCGCTACGTCGGCGAGGAGCGGCGGCGGGAACTGTTGAACCGGGTGCCGCACCCCTACGCGGTGATCCGGCCGGCATTCGTCCGCGCGGTTGCAAGCGGGGCGATCCGCCCGGTCGACCTCGACGTCGTGATTCCGCTCTATTTCGCGATGATCTTCGGCCAGATTCGAAGCGAAGCGCACGGTCGACCGGCAGCGGCGCCGCCCGCCGCGCTGGCCAAATCGATTGCCGACGTGACGATCGACGGCATCGGCACTCGTGACGAACGGGTAGGGGAGAACTCGTGAGCGCGACCGCCGCGGCGCCGACAGCGCCGACCAGTTTTCAGCACCTCAAGGGGCGGCAACTGACGATCGCCCTGACCGGGGTGATGCTCGGGTTGCTGTTGTCGTCGCTCGACCAGACGATCGTCGGGACGGCGATGCCGCGCATCATCGCCGACCTCGGCGGGCTCGACCACTACGCCTGGGTGGCGACCGCCTACCTGTTGACCAGCACCGCTTCCGTCCCGATCTTCGGCAAACTCTCCGACATCTACGGCCGCAAGTGGTTCTACATCGGCGGTATGGTCCTGTTCATGATCGGGTCGGCGCTCTGCGGTCTCTCCCAGAGCATGTTCCAACTGATCGCGTTTCGGGGTTTGCAGGGCATCGCCGGCGGCGTCCTCACCGCCAACACCTTCGCGATCATCGGCGATCTCTTCCCGCCGGCCGAGCGCGGCAAGTGGCAGGGGTTGACCGGGAGCGTCTTCGGACTCGCCAGCGTGGTCGGACCGACCCTCGGCGGTTGGTTGACCGACGGTCCGGGTTGGCGGTGGGTCTTCTACGTCAACCTGCCGGTCGGGATCGTCGCGATCGCGGTGCTGCTGGTCGGGTTGCCGGCGATCAGGCCGCACGAGCGGCGGCCGATCGACTGGCTCGGCGCCGGGGCGATCGTCGGCGGGACGGTGCCGCTGCTGCTCGCCTTCTCCTGGGCGGGGACCGACTACCCCTGGGGCTCGCCGCAGATCCTCAGCCTGTTGGCGTTTTCGGCGGTGATGATCGTCGCGTTCATCTTCATCGAGAGCCGGGCGGCCGAACCGATCATCCCGCTCCGCTTTTTCCGCAACCGCATCTTCGCCGTCTCGGTGACCGTGATGTTCCTGGTCGGGTCGGCGATGTTCGGCGCCATCCTCTACGTGCCGCTCTTCGTGCAGGGGGTGATCGGGCAGTCGGCGACCAATTCCGGCGCCGTGCTGACGCCGATGATGCTGGCGCTTGTGATCGCCAGCACGACGTCCGGGCAAGTCATCTCCCGCAGTGGTCGCTACAAGTGGTCGGCGTTGCTCGGGCTCTCGATCGTCACCTTCGGTCTGTGGTTGCAGAGCCGGATGGACGTCAACACGAGCAGCGGCACGGCGGTCCGCAACATGATCGTCCTCGGACTCGGCATCGGTCTGTCGATGCCGACCTTCACGATCGCCGTCCAGAACGCCTTCCCGGCGAAGGAGATCGGCGTCGTCACTGCCGCGGTCCAGTTTTTCCGCTCGATCGGCGCGACGATCGGCGTCGCGATCATGGGGACGTTCCTGACGACCTCCCTCCACGACAACCTGACGGCGGGTCTGCCGCCCGACGTTCGGCAGGCGATCCCCGCGGGGACGATCGGGGCGATCGACCCGCAGGCGTTGGCGAGTCCGGACGCGCAGCGGGCCCTCCAAGCCCAGTTCGCGGCCGTGCCGGACGGCGGGCGCCTCTTCGCGGAGTTGATGGCGACGATGCGGGCGGCGCTGGCGACCGCGCTGCACGACGCCTTCCTGATGAGCGCGCTGGTCGCGGCCTGTGCCCTGGCGACCTCGCTGCTGCTGCGCGAGATCCCGCTGCGGAAGCGGCAGGCGACGCCGGCGATCGAAGAGGCGGGCAAGGAACTCGCCATAACCGGAGCGGCCGAGGTAGCGGTGCTGCCGGCGGGCAGCGAACCGCGGCTCTCGGTCGCCCAACCGATGCGACAACCGAGCGGAGACTGAGACCGCGGCGAAACGGCGGGCGGACGGTTTGCGTGAGGAGGAGCGGAGATGGCCGACGGACAGGCTGGGTGGTGGGTGGTGGCCGGTCTCGGCCAGACCCTGCTCGGGATGATCCTGATGCACGCCAACGACCCCTTCCTGCTGACGCTCTGGGGTGTCGCGTTGCTCCTGACCGGCTCCGTCACCACGGTCGTTGGTACCGGAGCGTGGTTGCGGTTGTGGCGGTGAAGGGTTTGGCGTCGGACGTCCGGGCACGCGTCCCCGGGTTGATACCCGGGGCTGCGGCGACGAAACCCCTGCGGGGTTAGAACGCGCCGCGCGGGGCCGCCTTCGTGATGCTCCAACTTTGCGCACTGTGCCGTCGCGCGATCCGTGTTTCTGTAGGGCCCGCGCAGGGCTGAAGTTGCCGAGGGGGAACCCCGGCGCTGAACCTACCAAATCGGCTCAAGCCGGTTGAGACCGCGCCAGTCCCGTCGCACTCCCCTGGAAAGCGGCATATGACGCATGAACAACAAGCCGCGCGTCACCGAGGTCGATCTCGCGTGAGGGCTCCTCGGCGTGCGACCGGACGATCGGCACATCCTTCGTCAGCCGCGTGAACAGCGACGCAATCGGATTCGCATCGGTGGCGCGGAACGGCTCCCCATTGACCAGCCGCAACACCTGCGGCCAGGTTCCCCAGGCGGCGCGGCGGTCCGGGGCCGGGCCGTCGTTAAAGTGGGCGAGGTAGCGGCCGAGGACGAAGGGATAGACCTTGTGCACCCGGAAGGTCTTGGCGGCGCGGGCGTCGATGCGGCCGAGGAGGTCATCGGCGCCGTGCCGTTTCAGCCAGTCGAGGACGCCGGAGATCTGGCGGTTGGCGTGGAGGACGTTGTCGCGCTGGCGCAACAGTTCGGCGGTGGAGCGGGCGAAGGGGTCCTGCGACTTCAGTTCGAACAGGGCGAGGGTGCCGGTCTTGCGGTCGAAGACGACGGCGTCGACGTCGGTGCGGACGTCGCCGACCGCGCGCCGGAGTTCGATCCGACCGGCGCTGGTCACGAACCGTTTGTCGGGGAAGAGTGCGTAGAGGTCCCGGCGGAAGACGCCCTCGCGCAGATAGGCAGTGTTGTGATAGTCCGGCGGGTCGCGCCGTCTGAGCTCGCGGGTCAGGAACAGGAGCGGCTCCGTCGTCAACCCGTGGACCGAGCAGACGAGGCGGTCCGGGGCGACCCGCACCAGCGGCGCGGCGGCGACGCCGGGCACGGCGGCGTGGTAGGCGGCGCCCTCCCGGTCGAGCGTGAAACCGGCGATCGCGCGAGCGACGACGGCCGGATCGGCGGCGAGGTCCGACGCCAGTGCGGCAACCAGTCCGTCCTCGGATTGAGGTTCCGCCACCTCCCCGCGGTCGCGCGCTCGCAGCGTCCAGGCGATGAGCCGGGTCAGCACGTCGCGGTAGGTCTGGATCGTGCAACCACCGACCGAGGCCTCGGTCGGATAGCCGAGTTGATACGCCATCATCTCCACACGCACATCTGCCAGCCGGCGATGCCACGCGTCCTGTCCGGAATCGCTGCCGTCGGTGTTTGGACGCTGGGTTAACAAGGCACGCAATTCCGGTTCGTGGCGAGTGGCCAGCCACGACGCCCACCAATCGACGTCGGCGCGCTCCCGCCAACTCGTCGGCACCCGCTTCGTCGCGATCCAGGCATCGAACCTCCCGTGGCCGTCCCCGACCAACCGCATGAAACCGGTTTCGCAATGCCCCAGAACCAGTTCGGCCTCGGCCAGGCGTCCACATTCCTCGTGGAACTTTGCGGCCCACCCGTCCAGCCCGTTTTCGGACGAAGTCGCCGCCTCCGCCGCGTCGTTGCCTGCCTCGAGGCTAAGTTGAAGCGCCTTGTTGCCCCCCAGGTCGGGAAGGCGGCGACCGGTGATGAGGTCAGGTGGCGCCTCGTGTGCGGGCGCGTCCGGCAAGCGGTCCCGGGCGCGAACGACCGCGACGATCGCCGCCTGGTGGTCAAGGGGAACGGCCGCGCGGAGGCGACGCTGCTGCTCGTCGATCGATTCGCGGAGGCGTTCTTGGGCGTTCATGCGCCGGCATCGTTCCCTGTTCACGCACTGAGTGGCCGCGCTCGCCGGCTCGCCGTGCACATCGAAATTTCCCGCGTGGTCGGGGTGGCGGCGTGCGTGCCATTCACCCGAGTGATGCCGGCATCGCCCCTACCGCGACCATACGCGCCGCGGTTCAAACGACAGCGGCTGGTTGTCGCGCCTCACCCGGTCTTCCGGGCGGTGAAGACGCCGTTCGGTTGGGTCAGCAGCGCTCCGACGACCGCTCCCGTCTCGTCGATCGTGAACTCGATCGCGAAGCCGGAGAGCCCTTTGAGGCGAAACCCCGTCCCCTTGACCGGTTCGAGCTCGAAATCGGGTTGACCGGGAAGGGAGACCTGAAGCGTGCGCTCGCCTTTGAGGGCGACGGTCAACCGCATCCCCATCACCTCGAAGGTACCGGCGAATCGGGAGAGGAACGAGGGCTCGGTCAACTCGGCGCCGGGTCGGCGAAGGAACACGACGTCGGGGACGGTCGGTTCGAGCGGCGTGGCAAAGCTCGCGATGTCGCCGCGCACGTCGGTGGCGAACGAGACGGTGAACCGCGTCTCAAAGAGATCGATCGTGAAGTCGAAGACGTCGTAGTGGAGGTGCCGCAGCGGCCCCTCGAACGCGTTGAATCTCAGGGAGAGACCGTCCCCGCGCCGTTCCACCGCCGCCACACCGTAGCCGGGATGGGCATAGTCGCCGGCGTAGGCGTCGAGGTCGTGCGAGGGATGGGTGCCCTTGACCCGGTCGGTCTCCGCCTTTTCCGTCCCTCGCTCCCCCGCTTGCTTGCGCTCCTCCTGTTCGGCAAAGAAGCGGTCGTCCCAGGAGATCTCCGGCAAACCGAGCAGGCGGTCGTAGACTTGAAGTGCGACCACCTCCGGCACGGGGACGCCGTTGAGATTCGTCAGGACGACGACGCCGATCTTCTCGCGAGGCAGGAGACTGACGAGCGCGCTGAACCCGTCGATGTTGCCGCCGTGGTGCACAACGGAGTGACCGCGATAGGTCTGGACGAACCACCCCAAGCCGTAGCTCGCCGGCGACAACTCCGCGTACTTCGCCGGGTCCGGCATCACCATCTGCGGTGCCTGCATCTGCGCGATCTGGCCCTCGGAGACGACCGCCTCCCCGTCGTGCCGGCCGCGGTTCAGGTGCAGCAGCAGCCACTTCACCATGTCCTCGGCGTTGGAGTTGATCGACCCTGCCGGTCCGACCGCGTCGAGGTCGCGAAACGGCAACTCCTCGGCCTGCCCGTCCTTCTCGCGGTAGGGACGCGCCGCGTCCTCCGCCTGCTGAGACCGTGTGACCGAAAAGTTGCTGCCGCCCATCCCGAGCCGGTCGAAAATCCGCTCCTGGACGAACCCTTCCCAGGTCGTGCCGGCGAGTTCCCCCGTCAGGTAACCGGCGGTCATGTACATCAGGTTCTGGTACTGCCAGACGGCGCGGAAATCCTTGCTCGGTTCCAGGTATCGCAGGCGATCGACCAACTCGGCGCGTGAGAGGGCTCCGCCGTACCAGAGTGCGTCGTGCCGCGGCAGTCCCGAACGGTGGGTGACCAGGTCGCGCGGGGTGATCCGCTCGCTGGCGAAGGGATCGTGCAAGGCGAATGACGGCAGATACCGCCGCACCGGCGTATCCCAATCGACCTTCCCTTCGTCCGCCAGCAGCGCCAGCCCCATTGTGGTGAACGCCTTGGTGGCCGAGCCGATGGCGAAGAGGCTGCGGGACGTAACCGGCAACCCCCTGGCGACGTCACGCAGACCGAACCCCTCGCAGAGGACGAGTTCGCCGTTTCGGGCAATCGCCACCGCCACGCCGGGTACGTGCCAGCGAGCCATCACGCCGCCGACGAAATCGGGGAAGTCGCGAAGTTCGGCCGGAGTCTGCACGAGTCGCATTCCTTTCGCATTGACCGAGCCGGACCGGAAGTTCCGCGCCGGATCGGAGGCTAACACAGTCGCGGCCCAGCGCGACCAACCGCCGATCGACACGGCGCGAACCCTACGTCTGCGTCAGGCTATGCTTCGCATCCGTCGCGGAACGCACACGGGGTTGGAAGGCGAAGGGAAGCCGATGGCGGAATGGCACGACTTCTTCGTCGCCGAGGTCGGTGCCAGCGCCGCCCTGGTCGGATTGATCGCGGTCGGTCTCTCGATCAGCCTGAGCGAGTTGATCCGCTTTCCGCATCTGCTCCTGCGCGCGGCGGGGTCACTCGTCTTGCTGCTCGCGGTCCTGGTGACGTCGACGATGCTGCTCGCACCCGGACAGACCGTCCATACGGCCGGCATCGAACTGGTGCTGGCAGGGGCAGTCGCGTGGATCGTGACGACGGCGCTCGGTTTTCGCGGGTTGCGGAGCGTTCCCCTTCCGTATCGCGAAAACCAATGGATGGCGATCGGCATGCGTCAGGTCGCGACGATTCCGGTCGTGGTCGCCGGAGTGGCCGCCCTCGCCCGCGGCGCGGGCGGCCTCTACTGGCTCGTGCCCGGCTTCGTTGCCGCCTACGTCGTCGCCCTTTTCGATGCCTGGGTCATCCTGGTCGAGGTGCACCGCTAACGCAACCGGAACCGGGACCATGGACTGGTTGACCTTGCATCCTCGCCCACGTTAGCGCACGCTTTGCGGGGATCGACCGGTGGCCGGCGGCCCCGTCCGCCCGCTCACCCGCATCGGTCACCGGTCGAGTTCGCGCGAGGAACCATGCAGACGCCACCGATCGTCGACGCCTCCGAACCCGTATCCGGTCCGCCGGTGCCGCCGTCTGCTCCGCGGCGGACCGGGTTGACGCCGCTCAACCTTTTTCTCGTCCTCCTCGTCGCCTACGTGGTGTTGAAGGTCCAACTCGTCCTCGTCCTGGTCCTGCTTGCCCTCCTCTTCGCGACGGTCATCGAGCGCCCGGTGGCCGAGTTGGAGAAGCGCCGCGTCCCCCGCGGGCTGAGTATCCTCGCCGTCTACGTGGCGATCATCGGCACCCTGGTCCTGGCCGGTTTCCTCATCGCCCCGACGATCAGCGAAGAAGCCCACCGCTTCCGCACCGAGGCGCCGCAACAGTTGCTCGAACTCCAAAACACCTGGCGGACGAGCAGCAACGACTTCCTGCGCGGCGCGGGCGTGCGCGGACTCGACCGCGCGATCGACGCCATCAACAATCCGCCCCAACTCTCCGAAGACACGGCGATGGGCCTGGTGACCGGCATCGGCGGCGGTGTCGTCGGTGCGGTCACCGTCTTCGTGATGGCCTTCTATTACCTGCTCGAAAAGCAACTCCTGCGGCGCCTGATCCTGGGGCAGATGACGCCGGCGACCAGCACCCGCGTCGGCCGGGTCTGGGACGACGTCGAGGCGCAGGTCGGGCGCTGGCTGCGCGGGCAACTGATCCTCTGTTTCGTCATCGGCACCGCGTCGCTGATCGGCTACGGGTTGATGGGGGTCCGCTTCTGGCCGCTGCTCGGTATCTTCGCCGGGATTACCGAGGCGATCCCGATCGTCGGCCCCTGGATCGGTGGTGTGCCCGCCGTCACCATCGCGCTGACCCAGTCGTGGCAGAAGGCGATCATGGTCGCCCTCTTCGTCGTCGTCCTGCAAACCTGCGAGAACTGGATCCTCGTGCCGCGGGTGATGCGCGGCGCGGTGGGGCTGTCGCCGTTGACGGTCTTCGTCGCGATCCTGGCCGGGTCGGAATTCATGAGCGTGGTCGGGGCCTTCCTCGCCATCCCCGTCGCCGCCGTGGTCCAGGTCATCGTCGGCGATTACCTGCGCTCGCGCCGCGCCGCCAACCGGCTCCCGGCGTCGCAACCGACCGGTTGGCGCTGGATGCGCGAGCAACTCCAGTACGAGGTGTTCCATACCGAGTCACCGCCATCCGGCGAGATCTCGCCGGCGCCCAGCTCGACCCCCTCCGGCACGACCCCACCCTCCGGCTGGACCAGCAACGCCTTGACGCGGGTCGGCGGCCGTTTCGGCAAGGAGCGCGGTGTCACACCGGTCGAGACGGACGAGACGACTCCGGCGGGAACGGCGAAGTAATCGCGTCCGGATGTTTCGCCTGCCGCGGCCTATCCGGTACCGGGCACGACGATCTGAAAGACGATCGTCTCGCTAAAATCCTGCCCGTCGATCTGGATGGCGAAACACCCCGGACCGGGTACCGGGATGGTGTCCGGTGGCCATGCCCAGACGCGCCAATCGGGCGTGGTGAGATTGTCGAGACCTTCCTCGGTGGCCTCGAGCAGAACAGCGCTTTCGTCCGACGCACCCTGGACGCCTCCGGCGAGCCGGCGCAGGCGAAACAGCAACGGACCAACGTAGTCCGGACTCGCGACCCAACGCACCGCCACCGGCAGCGTGGTTCGTCCTCCGGCACCTTGGTCCCCACCGAGTTCGACGATGCCATCGATGCCCAGCCCCTGCGCGTAGACAGGCCCGTCACCGACCGTCGCACCGAGAACGCGCGGGATCGTGTGGACCGGCGTGCGAGGACAAGCACGGGCCTCACCGCCGGACGGCGGGGAGAGCGGCCGGCGCAACGCATCGAATCCACCCTGCGCGGTGGGAGTTCCCCGGTGACCGACGGGATACTCCCGTCCCGGATGCACGTAGACGACGAATCGCAACTCCCGATCTGGTGTATGGGCGACCACCTCCCAGCACCCTTCGGTCGGGAACGTCAGTGTGCTCGACTGGAAGTCCGCACGCTCGTACCCAACCGAAAGGTTGACCTCAAGTGTCGCCGCGGGGGCGTCGAGACGGTTGCCTTCGACCGTGAGTCGCTCCCCTGCCGGGCGGCGCCATTGCACCTTGTTGACGGCGGGCGCGGCGAACCAGACACCGGGTGTCGACGGACCGCGACCCGCCATCAGACCGTCGCTGCCATACCAGGTGGTCGTGAATCCGTCCCAGAGCCGCTCCGCCGTGTACGGCGTGACCGGACAACCCCTCACCTCGGCCGCGGTCGGGGTCGCCGGAGACGCGAAGCCGGACCGCGCCGCGCCTCCGCGATGGGCGGGCATGGCCCCCGTGGCATGCACCGCGACGACGACGCTACCCAGAACGCCGAGGAAAGCCCACATTCGATGCTTGCCGGTCATCGGCACGAGGACCCCGCGGGACGCGGTTTCGGCGGCCGGATCAGCAACTCGATCTCTTCCTCGTGGATCTCGAATACCCATCCCCCAACCGAGACGATCGCCGGCGAGCTGATCTCCCCGTGGCGTAGTTCGACCCGGTGGCCATCGAACTCGTAGTTCGTCGCCGGTTGGAGGGCGAAGGGATGGCGCGGATTGCCATAGATCGCCCGCGTCCCGCCCGCTTCCTCGACCGCACGCTCGGCCAGCTCGCGCGCCTGATCCTCGGTCATCGGGGTCGAGGTGTTGTCCATGCCTGTTTCCAACTCGCTTATCGTGGCGCCGCCTGTCGAGTTCGCCGTCGTCCTTCCCGTGCCCGCGAAGAACGAACGCCACATTGTAGGGCACCGCTCGGCGGTCGGTTCTGGTATCGTGCGCGGGTCTGGCCCAACGATTGTCACGCGCTCAACGTAAGGAGAGACCACCGCCGATGACCGTTGCCGATGCCACGCTCCACGCCGACGTCGACGAGATCCTGCCGGGACTTGTCGCCGACCGGCGCCACTTGCATCAGCACCCCGAATTGGGATTCCAGGAGACCGCGACCGCCGGTTTTGTCGCCGGCCGCCTGCGCGCCCTCGGTTGCGAGGACATCCGCACCGGCGTCGCCAAAACCGGCGTTACCGCCTTGATCCGCGGTACCGCCC
>DATBFX010000369.1:0-7008 GCA_036558305.1 Thermomicrobiales bacterium
TCAGCTCTTCTTGATCGAATGGTTTCCGGTCATCGCCACGTTGACCCTGGTCCTTGCCGTCGTGTTGATGGCATACCAGGTCGCGTTCTGATCGGAGTTTTCCCATGTCCTCCCGCTTTGAGCGGCGTCGCCCCGCGCCCG
This sequence comes from Thermomicrobiales bacterium, assembly GCA_036558305.1. GTDB lineage: Bacteria > Chloroflexota > Chloroflexia > Thermomicrobiales > UBA6265 > DATBFX01. Next base: position 142 of record DATBFX010000369.1, read on the forward strand.
GTGATGCCGCACCAACCGTCTTGTCGCCGCGTACCGACGGCCCGACCGAAGACGAACGACCCTGGCAGGCGCTCGTCCGGCGACTCCGGCAAATGATGGCAACGGAGGAGACCACCACGCACGACGTACCCGGAACCGCGTCCAGACCCGTGCTACGCGTCATCCCCGGCGGCAAGTCGACCGTTGAGAACGAGTCGGGCCGTCCCACGGAGCTCGCACACGGACGGTGGCGATCATGACGCGACCGGCACCGGTCCCCTTCACCTACCAGGACACGCTCCGCGCCGTCGGCGCCTGGCTGGACGTCCGTGGCTACCGCGAGGTCCGCATCGTCGAAGCCGACGGGGCGCTCGTCGTCGAAGCCGCCACCGGCACCGTCACCACACCGGCAGCCACGGAGGTCTTGAGGTTCGACGCCGAGCGCATGTTACGCCTGCGCGAAGCCGCCCTTTGCGATCGCGGTGTACCGCGGGCGTACCCGGCCCATTCCCTGGCCGTCTCGACTGCCTGGGAGACCGTACCCGTGGAGACGGAGCCGCCGCTCGCTCGCCCCTGATCCCACATTCGCCCACTCCAGTCCCCCGATGCCCCGGCCGCCGGGGAGGGACCGGCGGCCGGGGCGTTTTCGGGACCGTGCTATCCTTCGCCGCTGCCCCCACGAGGGCGGGCGAAGATGGGACGGTTCGCAGGCAACGGTTCCGGCGCGTCGAAAGCGAAGGGCATGAGCGAGATCTTGATGACGATCGAACCGACGATCCTGGCCCAACTCCGGCAGGACGGACTGTTGCGGGAAGGGCATTTCGCGTTCCGCTCCGGTCGCCACAGCGCCGGTCTGCTCGACCGCGACCTGCTGCTCGCCGATCCCCTGTTCGCCAGCCGCCTCGGCTACGCCATCGCCAAGCGCTTTTTCGTCGACCACGTCGAGACGGTCGCCACCCCCTCGATCTGGGGCGCCGGTCTCGCCCAGTGGGTCGGCTATTTCCTGGAACCGAAGGCCAAGGTCGTCGACGCCACGCCGAAACCCGGCGGCCTGGCAATCGCCGACGAACTGGTCGACCTCCTCCGCGGTCGCCGCGTTCTCCTCGTCGACAACCTGATCGTCAGCGGCCGGACGATGGCCCGATTCGCGGCGATGGTGGACGAGCTTGGAGCAACCGTCGTCGGCATCGGCACCCTCTGGAACTCCGCCGGCGACGAAGTCGCCGGTCATCCCGTCTTCGGTCTCCTCAACACCCTCTACCAAGCGTACTCGCCCGGCGAATGCCCCCTCTGCCGGAACGGCAACCCTCCCGTCGAGACCGTTTCCTACTAAGCGTCTCGTCGGCACGCCATCGCGCAACGATGCCGAGCATCTGGTAGGCTACCGACCGGAGCATCCAATCCGGGATCGTCGGCATCGCAACCGGCGTCGTCGGCGACGCCGTCGAGAGGCAGTGATCGCCATGGCAAACCCGACGCGGCAGGTCGATCACGAGGAACCTTCTCAGCCGGACGACGAGACGAGTCTGCACGCGCAGCGACTCTTCTGGCTCCTGCCCCGATTCACGAGGTGGGCGCAAGCGCGGGCGCTGCAAACCCGTCTCGGCGGCGACCTCAGCCTCCAGCAACTCACCGTCCTCTATCTGATCCGAACCGAAGGCGCCACCCTGAGCGCGATGGCACGGCGGTTGATGGTCGCACCCACCGTGCTCACCGGTATCGTCGATCGCCTCGAAAAACGGGGTTTCGTCCGCCGCGAGAACGATCCGCTGGACCGCCGCAAACTCCGGCTCTGCCTGACCGACGATGGTCGGCGCGTCAGCATCGCCGTCGAGCAAGCCCTCGTCGCCGAGGTGGCTTCCGAAATGGCGGTGCTCACGCGCGAGGACCTCGCCGAACTCGACCACGGTCTCGCCTTGCTCGAACGGGTCTTCCGTGGCCTTGAAGCGGCAACCCCTGCGGACTCGTAGCGACGGCGGGATCGTTGCCGTCACGCTTCGTGCCGGACAACCTCCAAGAGCCGCTTCGCATCGTCGGCGGCATTCCAGAAGTGGGCGGCCACCCGCACGCCCATCCCCCGCCTGCCGAGGTAGACGCCCGCCTCCTTCGCCTTCGTCACGAGCCGCCGATCGGTCTCCTCCGACCCCGTCGAAAACGACACGATTTGCGAACGGTGGTTCGGCCGGAGATCGGTCGTGATCGTCACCGGCAACGCATCCAGACCCGCCAACACGGCGTCCGCGACCGCCGTCGCCTGCGCGGCACCCGCCGCGATCCCGATCTCCTCGGTCAGGCCGAGCGAGGTCGCCACCGCCGCCGCACCAAGCCAGTTCGGTCCCCCGCTCTGGTACCGGCGCGCATCGGGGTGCCAATCGAGCGCGAAGTCGAGCGACTCGAAGCCGCCGGTGACGCTCGATCGGCCAGGCACCGTCGGCCGGATCCGGGCCATCGCCGCTTCCGAGACGTACAACGCCGCGATCCCGTGCATCGCCATCAGCCACTTGTAGCCGTGGGCGGCCACGACGTCCGCCCGCCACGCCCGCGCATCGACCGGCAGCACCCCGAGCGACTGCGTCACGTCGACGGCCAACAACACCCCGCGATCCGCGCACAACCGGCCGAGCGCCTCCATGTCGTGCCGAAACCCGTTCTGAAACTCGACGTGGCTGACCGCCACGACGCGTGTCCGCGGCGTAATCGCGTTCGCGATCGCCGCCAACTCCGTCGCCGGACCCTGCTTGGGCACGAATACGACGCGGACCCCGAACCGTTCGAGATTCAGCCACGGATAGACCAGACTCGAAAACTCCTGTTCCGGAGTCACGACCTCGTCGCCGCTCGCCCACGGCAACCCGTTGGCGACGATCGCCATCGCCTCCGCCAGATTCGTCAGCAGCGCCACTTGCCCCGGCGCCACGTTCATCAGGCGCCCCAGCCGCTCTCGCGCCTCGGCGGCGTACGCCTCGCGCTGACCGGACTCCCGCGACGGGTCCTGCAGCGTGGCGATCCGCTCGGCCAGCACCGCCGCCGTCCGCGCCGGCATCGGCGAGACGGTCGCGTGGTCGAGGTACGCCCAGCGTGCGGTCACCGGGAATTCGACACGCCTCACGGTGTCGAGCCACGGAGGAGGGGTGAGATCCGCGTCCGAATTGCTCATGCTCTGGGTTCGTCCTCGCGAAAAGGTGTCTTGCGCGGCAAACCCGCATAGAATACGCGGCAGACCTCGGAGGCGCCGGTCGGGGCGCCGAAGGGCGATTGCGGCCGTCGAATTGCCGGTCTCTCCCATGCATCACCGCATCACCGCCATCGAACCCCAGCAGCGCGATCCGGAGCGGGTCAGCATCTTCCTCGACGGTGCCTTCGCCTTCGGTCTCCCCGCCATCGTCGCCGCCCAGGAAGGTCTCCGTGCCGGCGACTACCTGACCGAAGAGCAAATCGAACGCCTGCGCGCCCTCGACGAGCAATCCAAAGCGGTCAACGCGGCGATGAATCTGCTGGCTCGGCGCCCCCGCTCCGAACGCGAGGTCCGCGACCGCTTGAAGCGCAAGGGTTTTCCGCCCGAGACGGTCGAGGCCGCCGTCGCCAAACTCGAAGGTTGGCGTTACCTCGACGACGAGGCCTTCGCCCGCTACTGGGTCGAAAACCGCGAGGCGAACAGGCCGCGCGGTCGCCGCCTCCTCGAACAGGAACTCCGTCTCAAAGGCGTCGACCGCGAAACCATCCGCCAGACCATCGACGACACCGAACTCGACGAAGCATCGACCGCCCTGCAAATCGGCCGCACCAAACTCCGCACCTACGGCAACCTCGATCCCGCGGTCGCCCGCCGCCGCCTCGGCGCGTTCCTCGTTCGGCGTGGCTACGGGTACGACGTGGTCAGACCGGTGCTGGACCAACTGTTCGGCGAACAAGACGACGAGGCGACCGAGGATACCGGCACGCGTGCGGTCCGTGATTGATGCGAACGTACGCGCTACAAGCCCCTTTTCATCGACGCGATGACCGTGGTACACTAAAAGAGGCCGTTGAAATTGGAGCGCCGTGACGAGTCACCGGCGCTCCGGTATTTCCGGCAAGCCCCCTTGTTTGGAGTCAGTTAGGCGCCACCCTCACCCGCCCTGGACGGTGTTGGCGCAGACCCGTGGCCGCGCGATGCGCGGTCGCCTGGACTGGTGTTGGTTCATGGCGGAGTTCCGCTGGTTCGGTCATAGCTGTTTTCGCATCAAGGCACGGGAGGCCACCGTCCTCACCGACCCCGTCGGTCGCGTCACCGGCTACGCCATGGCGAAGCAGGTGGCCGACATCGTCACCGTCTCGCACGATCACCCCGGTCACGCCAACCTCGACGCCGTCAAACCGGGATACCAGCTCGTGAGTGGACCGGGCGAATACGAGTTGCACGAGGTTTTCATCACCGGAATCCGCACCTACCACGACGACAAGAAGGGCAAAGACCTCGGCTACAACACCGTCTACCTGATCGAGCTCGAAGGGATGGTCATCTGCCACCTCGGCGATCTCGGCCACGCCCTCGCCGAAGAACAAGCCGAAGCGATGGCCGGGTGCGACGTTCTCCTCGTCCCCGCCGGCGGCAGCGTCCTCGAACCGGCCCGCGCGGTCGAGGTCGTCGGTCAACTCGAACCCAAGATCGTCATCCCGATGCAGTACGCGACCGCGATCGGCGACACCAAGCGCGGGAGCGTCGAAGCCTTTTGCAAACTCCTCGGCGTCGAGGTTCCCGCCGCCGAAGACAAACTCGTCGTCCGCCAGTCCGACCTTGGCGAGGCGATGCGCGTGGTCGTCCTCACGCCCGAAAGCGAGGCAGCACGACGATGAGCCGTCAGTCGTCAGTCGTCAGTCGTCGGTCGTCAGTGAATGACCGCGCATGCGGGTCTGCCTGGCAACCCGCCAAGGCGGAGAGGTCATCGATTCGGAACGGAGGCGGCGCACCAGCGTCGCCTTCTTCGCATGATGAAGGGCTCGCGGCGCGCGGCGTGCGAGGAACCGCCCTGGCCCCAGTGCAATCTCCTCGCACCCGAACCACACGTTTGCCGGTCACGCGTTTGCTGACGGCTGAGAGCTGAAAGCTGAAGGCTGGGAGTGGGGAGATGCCGAAATACATCTTTGTGACCGGTGGCGTCGCGTCCTCGGTTGGCAAGGGGATCACCACCGCCTCGATCGGCCGGCTGATCAAGAGTCGGGGCGACAGCGTCTCGATCATGAAACTCGATCCCTACCTCAACGTCGATCCGGGGACGATGTCCCCCTACCAGCACGGCGAGGTGTTCGTCACCGACGACGGCGCCGAGACGGATCTCGACCTCGGTCACTACGAGCGCTTCATCGACGAGAATCTCTCCCGCGCCTCCAACGTCACCACCGGTCAGGTCTACTCCGCCGTCATCGCCAAGGAACGGCGCGGCGACTATCTGGGCGGCACCATCCAGGTCATCCCCCACATCACCAACGAGATCAAGAGCCGCATCCGCCTCGCCTCCCGTCAGCACGCCTCCGACATCGTCATCGTCGAAGTCGGCGGCACCGTCGGCGACATCGAGGGGCAGGCGTTCCTCGAAGCGATCCGCCAGATGCGGCGGGAGGTCGGTCGCGGCAACGTCCTCTACATCCACGTCACCCTCCTCCCCAAGATCGGCAGCACCGGCGAGCTCAAGACCAAACCGACCCAACAGAGCGTCCGGGAGCTGCGGTCGATGGGGATCCAACCCGACGTCATCGTCTGCCGCGCCGACTGCGAGATTCCCGACGAGGTCAAGGAGAAGATCGCCCTCTTCTGCGACGTCGACCCGGAAGCGGTCATCCCGATGCCGACCGCCGAGACGATCTACGAAGTCCCGCTGATGCTCGAAGCCGCTGGGCTGGGCGAGTACATCGCTCGCCAGTTCGACCTCGGCGAGCGCCCCCCCGACCTATCGGAATGGCGTTCCCTCGTCGAGCGCCTCAAGACGCCGCGCCGCACGGTCAAGATCGCCCTCGTCGGCAAGTACGTCGATCTCCACGATTCCTACATGAGCATCGCCGAATCGCTGACCCACGCGGGGCTTGCTCAGGACGTGAGCGTCGACATCGTCTGGGTCAATTCCGAGACCTCGACACCGGAGGAGATGGACCGCGCCCTGCGCCGTGTCTCCGGTATCCTGGTCGGTCCCGGTTTCGGACCGCGCGGCACCGAGGGCAAAATCCTCGCTGCCCGCTTCGCCCGCGAGCACGGCGTTCCCTATCTGGGGATCTGCTACGGTCTCCACATGGCGGTCATCGAGTTCGCCCGCCACGTCCTCGGCTTCGAGGGCGCCAACTCCTCCGAGATCGACCCCGAGACCCCGGCCCCGGTGATCGACCTGATGCCCGGCCAGCGCGGCGTCGAGATGGGCGGCACGATGCGCCTCGGGCTCTGGCCGTGCCGCCTCGAAGCGGGCACCAAGACCGCCGCCGCCTACGACGAGCCGATGGTCTTCGAGCGCCACCGCCACCGCTTCGAGGTCAACAACACCTACCGTTCGACGATGGCCGAGGCCGGTCTCGTCGCCAGCGGCGTCTCCCCCGACGGCCAACTCGTCGAGATCATGGAGCTGCGCGACCACCCCTTCTTCGTCGGCACCCAATTCCACCCCGAGTTCCGCAGCCGGCCGACCCGCCCCCACCCGCTCTTCCGCGACTTCGTCGGTGCCGCCGCCCAGACCCTGCCCGAGGGCGCGCAACGGGCGCTGCCGCTCAACGGCGCGCTGAAGACCGTGCCGGTGAGCGTGGCCGAACCGGTGCTGGCGGGGTCGCACGATTGAGGGTGCTTTGTCGCCATCAAGAGCGGTATCGAAGAGAGGTCCTTCGCTGCGCTCAGGATGTTCAACTGAGGAATTGACCCAAACTGGACAT
>DATBFX010000370.1:0-47855 GCA_036558305.1 Thermomicrobiales bacterium
CGTCGCTCGACCCCTGCAGGATCGGCACGTGTTCCGGCGGGACGCGGTCGAGCGCGTGCGCCTGCTTCGCCAGGAACGCATTGAGGCGCGTCTGGCTGTCGATGATGTATTCCCAGGTCAGCGTCCCGATCTGCGGCGCGCCTCCCCAATAGGATCCGTTCACCGCCATCGTCTTCCTGTCTTTGTCGTTGCCGGTGAGTTTGAAGGCGCCGGTTCCGTTCGGCCCGGCCTTCAGCGTGTCCGCACCCGCCGTGACGTCGGCGGCGGAAACGACCGGGAGGATCGACAACTCGTTGAGGAGCGGCGCGAACGGCGTCTTCGTCTTCAGCCGCACCGTCGCGTCGTCGACGACCTCGACCGTCGTCGGCACGAAGCGGGAGGCACTGACGGTCGTCGTCGCCGTCGCCCCGGTGGCCAGTTCGACCGCCGCCTTGACGTCGGCGCCGGTGAAAGCCTGGCCGTTGTGGAAGGTCACGCCCTGGCGCAGCTTGAACTCGGTCGTCAACTCGTCGACCTGCGTCCAACTCTCGGCGAGCGCCGGGGCGTAGACGGAGAAGTCGTTCGTTTCGATCCGAATCAGTGGATCAAAGACCTGATTTTCGATCCGGCGTTGGATCTGGATCGTGTGCTGATACGGATCCCAGGTATCCGGAAATGCCTCGGCGACGAGGAACCGCACCTCCCCTTCGGCCTGCGGCGACTCGCCGGTTGGGCCGCTGCGTGGCGCCGGGGCCGCGGCGGCGGCGAGCGGTCGCACCCCGACCCCGAGACCGAAAAACGCCGCCGCCTGGACGAACTGGCGGCGGGTGATCGCACCCGACCGAAGTTTTGCGGACAGGACTTCGAGGACCTCTTGCTGTTTCATCGATCCCTCCTTACCCTCACGCGCGAACGGTTGGAGACTGAGCGAACTCGCCCCGGACGGCGGCCGATCCCCGCCTGTTTCAACGGTTGAAACCTTGTTACGCCTGGCTGTGATTATAGGAACACCGCCCGCGCTCGTCAATCATCTCCCCGCGGTCGCCATCCACCCGCCCTCCTCATCCGTAGGGGAATCGTGACTGGACGTGGCGTTGCGTCCGGCAGGACTTCTCGTGCCGTTGCAGAGACAGGAGATGAGGGATGGTACGCAAGCGTGGCGTTGGGTCGATTCGGATCGTCGCGGCACTGCTCCTGGTCGCGTTTGCCGGCGTGATCTCCCTCGGGTCCACCGGCACGGCGCGCGCCCAGGACGGCGCCTCGGTCGACATCGTCGATTTCGCTTTCCAATCTTCCTCGGTCACCATCGAAGCCGGCGCGACGGTCACCTGGACCAACACCGGCAGCGCGACCCACACCGTCACCGCCGACGACGGTACCTTCGATTCGGGCAACATCGGCAGCGGCGGCACCTACAGCTTCACCTTCGACACACCGGGCACCTACACCTACCACTGCGACATCCACCCGCAGATGACCGCCGAGATCGTCGTCACCGAAGCCGGCGGCGGCAGCACGGCCGGCAACGAAACAAGCGGCAACGAGACGGGCAACACCACCAGTTCGAGCGGCAACTCCTCGCTTCCCACGACCGGTGTCGGGACGACCGCGTCCCACGGCGCTCCCGTGGCGGTCCTCGCCTTCGCCCTGGCCCTCGTTTTCGCTGCCAGCGGGCTGCTGGCGACGCGCCGCCGCTCCGCCCGGTAGGCGTCCGGGCGACGCCCCACGATCGGCCATTCGGCGTGGCGTGACAAGGGGGCGGGTGGGCGCCGACGTCGTCGCCCGCCCGCCCCCTTGTCGCGTATGTCGATTGGTCTCGCGGGGTGGATTCAGGCGACGATCCTTCGGTACGCCGCCGGGTCCGTCGCCCCCTCCGTGGAAATCACCAGCGCCCGCCGCCCCCGTCCCGCGCCACCGAACGAGCGCATCCACGCCGTCAACCCGGCCAGTCCGGCGGCTCCGCATTCGCCCGCGACGATTCCCTCCCCCGCGAGCGCCCGCATCGCCGCGCGCGCCCGCTCATCCTCGACCGCGATGAACGCGTCGATCCCGCGCGAAACCAACGGCCAGGCGATCGCCGACGGCAGACCGGCGTTGAGCCCGGACATGATCGAGTCGTGCGGTCCGGGGAGTTGGACGATCCGCCCCGCCTCCATCGAGGCCAGCACGCAGGCGGCGTGCGTCGGTTCCACCCCCAGGATGAACGGTCGCGGCGCGGCGTCCGGTCGTCGGTAGTGCCGGACCACGGCGGTCGCCAATGCCCCGACCCCGATCTGGACCACGACGAGATCCGGTCCCTCCTCGCCGCGCCGCCGCAGCTCGTCGTCGACTTCCCAGAAGATCGTCGAATACCCCTCGATCACCCAGCGCGGCACGTCCTCGTACCCCGGCCACGACGTGTCCGAGATGATCAACGTCCGCTCGCTCGCCTCCTCGGCCGACCGCGCGACCGCGTCGTCGTAGGTCCCCTCGACGACCGTCACCCGCGCGCCCTCGCCCGCGATCGCCGCCCGTCGCGCCGGTGCCATGTCCGCCGGCACGAAGATGTGCGCTCCCAACCCCAACAGGCGCGCCATCCGGGCAACGGCGCGACCGTGATTGCCGTCGGTCGCGCAGGCCAGCGTCAGCGGCTTCAGGGGTTCCAGTTGCCGCGCCAGATCGTCGAGCGTTCTCCAATCCCCGTCTTGGTCTGGCATCGCCTGCTGGATCGCCCGATAAACGGCCCACGAAGCCCCCATGATCTTGAAGGCCGGCAACCCCATCCGCTCCGACTCGTCCTTCACCCAGAGCCGGTCCAACCCGAGGTCCCGCGCGATCCCCGCCGCCTCACGGAGCGCCGTCGGCGCGTATCCCGGCAGCCGGCGATGGAATGCCAACGGATCGCGGGTCGGCGACCCGTCCTCCAACGTCGGAGCCGGGCTCGGGTTGACGAAAAGCCGCTCGCGTCGATCGACTCCGGTCATGCGCAGAACTCCCGCGCCGCCGCCAGGTAGACCTGCCGGCACTGCTCGACGTGATCGAGGTTCACCCACTCCACCGTCGCGTGCGCCCCCTCCCCGCCGGGACCGAACACGACGGTCGGAATCCCCGCCGCATCCAGCAGCGCCGAATCCATCCACCCGGTCTGGCCGACGGTCGCCGGCGCGCGACCGGTGATCGCCGCCGCGTGCCGGGTCACGACCTGGACGATCGGCTCGTCGACGTCGATCTCGAACGGTTCTCGGACCAAACCGCGCCTCACCGATGCCCGGAAGTCCGGATCGTCCGCCGCCATCCCCTCGACGATCCCGGTCAGTTGACTCTCCACCAGATCGGCCGTCTCGCCGGGAATCGTCCGCCGTTCGACCCGCAGCAGGCAGCGATCCGGATAGGTCGACAACCCGATCCCGCCCTCGATCAGCGAGGCGTGGATCGACCCCGACGTCAACAGCGGATGCAACGGCACGGCGCGCAACGCCTTGTCCAACCCATCGATCCCGACCAGGACCTTCCCCATCTTCGCGATCGCGTCGACCCCCAGATCGGGCCGGGAACCGTGCGCCGCCACTCCCGTCGTCTCCACGTCGAGCCAGACGAACCCCTTGTGCGCCACGCAAACGTCGAGCCCGGTCGGTTCCGTCACGATCGCCGCATCCGCTTTCCAGGTCGCGACGACCGCCTGGGTGCCGAGACTGGCGTACTCCTCGTCGGTGACGGCCGTGACCAGGACGTGCCCGCGCGGCGGCTCCTTCGCCAGCTCGGCCGCGGCCAGCATCACCGCCGCCAGACTCCCCTTCATGTCGTACGCGCCCCGCCCGTAGAGCCGGTTGCCCTCGACCTTCGGCGCCAACGGTCGCTCCATCCCCGCGTACCCCACCGTATCCAGGTGCGCGTTCAGCATCAGCGACCGCCCACCGCCGGTCCCCTTCACCGCCGCCACCACGTTCGGCCGCCCCGCCGCCGTCTCCTGCAGGATCACCTCCAACCCCGCCCGCCCCAACCACTCCGCGACGAAACGGGCGATCTCTCCCTCCCCCGCCCCGCCCGGCACGAGATCGGGATTCACCGAGTCGATGGCCACCAGTTGACTCAGCAGATCGATGAGCTCTTGCATGCCGCACTCCAGATCGTTCCACCCATGCGCACGGGAATAAGTCCAGGCTGCGATGCAAGTGTATGCGAGCGGACGAAAGAGATTTCGCTTCAAACCCCGACTATCTCATCGTCGCCTCGGGAGTCAGCCAGTTCTCATGTTGTAGGGGTGTAACCTCTGCGATTCTGCCGAAGTCGCTGTCGCCGGTGGCAACGATGAGGCGATCTTGCAAAGCGATCGCGGCAATCCAAAGGTCGTTGTCATCAAACCCGAGCTGGGGGATCGTCGTGTGACGCTGCTTCGCCCGCTCCTTCGGTCCGAACGCGGCAAAGGCTGCAGTCCGCACCTGGCCGTACATCCGGGCGACGGCGTTGTCGATTGTGTACACGGGTAGGTCGGCGAGGAACGCCTCTATTTCGCGCAGATTGGGTCCCTGACGCTCCGAGCGAAATGCCATGTAAAACAATTCACCGACAGTGATGGTGCTCGTGGCAATCGGGGTGCCGTCGAGTTCGTCGATGCGCCTCCGCAGACCGGGATGCCCGCTCAACAATTGGCTGCAATGATTTGTGTCGAGGAGATACACCCCTCGTTACCAACTCACTTTGCTTCGCGTTTCGTAGACTTCTTCGAGCAACTCTTCAAGATCGTCGCCGACCCATTTCCCAAAGTGTGCAAGCAGTGCCTTCGCAGGCGCATAAGCCGGTCCTTCGAAACCTCCGGTCGCCTTAGTCGGCGTATCGGAAGTTCGCGGCCGATCTCCATCTTCTGTAGTTTGTCGCGGAACCCGAGGTTTCACCGTCGTCATCCAAGCCTCCTCCCACCGGATCACGACCGCACCGCGGTCAGCATACCACCTACGAGCGAAGAAACGACGCACCTCCAGTGGGCCCCTCATCGCGCGCGTGCAGTGGTTTGTGTCGAGGAGATACATTCCTAGAACTTGACCTCGCCTCGGGCGCGAATCACCTCATCGAGACGCTCTTCGAGGTCGTCGCCGGACCACTTGGGCACACTCTTCAGATGCTCCAACAAGGATCGTCCGGTCGAGCGCGGGCCGACGAAGGGCGGGACCTCTCGTGGCTGGTCGGTTGCGAGGGGGTTGGCCGCCTTTCCTCGCGGTGCCACAGCGGTTGCAGAGGTTGGGTTTGAATTGCGTGCCATCTCGTTCTCGCTCTCCATCGTCTCGTCATCTTCAGCCCACGCTGGAAGGTGCTCGACTACCGCGAGCAGCGTTTCTCCTGTTGAGTTCGGGCCGTACCACGCGCTTTCCCTCGTCTCGCTTTCAATGAGGTCGTCGCCATCATCGCCCATCCACCATCCAAAGTGCGCCAGATGCGCCCGCGCCGGTGCGTGTGCGGAACCTTCGAAACGACCGGTGGCCTTCGCAGGACCGTTTGTCGCCGAAACCGAATCGACGTTATCCGATCGTGGACCTGACCTACCTGGAGGATCTTGCGCCGACATGCCGTTCCCCTTACGCAACCCATAATGCTGTTCTGACCAGAATACCATTTGTCCAGAGACGGAATTACGCCGCCTCTGCGTCCAATAAAGCGCGAGTTGACGAGTACCGGGAACCTCAGCCTCACCCCTTCGGCCGCAGCGCCTGCGCCAACCCCTCCCCGATCAAACAAAACGCCGCCCCCACGATCACCATCGCCAGACCCGGATAGGTCATCAACCGCCAGTCGCGCAGGAAGAAGTCGCGCGCCTCGGCGACCATCAATCCCCACTCGGGCTTCGGCGGTTGCACCCCGAGACCGAGGAACGAGAGGGACGCCGCAGTCAGGATGTTGAGGACGATGTCGGCCATCGAGTAGATGAGCGCCACCGCCACCACGTTCGGCGCGATGTGACGCAGCATGATCCGGGCGTGATGCATCCCGATCACCCGCGCCGCCTCCACGTATTCCAAACGCCGCGCCACCATCGTCTCGGCCCGGACGATCCGGGCGTACGTGACCCAGCCGATCAACCAGATCGCGTAGATCACCTTCGTCACCCCCGTCCCGAGAACGGCGACGATGGCGATGACGAGCACCAGGTACGGGATCGTCAACATGAAGTCGACCAGACGCATCGTGAACGTATCGAACCACCCACCGACGTACCCCGCCACCAACCCCAGCACCCCGCCGACGATCACCGTCACCGCCGTCGCGATCAGCGCGACGACCAGATCCACCCTCCCGCCGTAGGCGATCCGGGTCAGGTTGTCCCGGCCGAAGTTGTCGGTGCCGAGCGGATGCTGCCAACTCGGTCCGGCGAACGTCGGCTGCGCGAAGTCGGGCTCGGTTGGGCTCCAATCGACGAGGAAGGGATAGCCGACGACGAAGAGGACGATGACGCCGAGGAAGATCGACCCAGACAACAGCGTCGGATTCAACCACCGCCGGTGCCGGCGCGCCGCGCGTTCCGGCATCGCCTCGGACGCCGCGGCGAGCGGGGGCGGCGTGATCGCGGTCGCGCTGCTGCTCGCGCTCATTCGAAACTCACCCGCGGGTCGAGAAGCGCGTAACAGATATCGGTGAGCAGACTGATCAGCAGGACGAGTACTCCGATCGCCAGCGTCACGCCCTGGATCACGGGGTAGTCCTGATTGAAGATGGAGCCGACGATCAACTGCCCGAGACCCGGAATCGCGAAGATCGTCTCCGTGATCGTCGCCCCCCCGACCAGAAACGCGAAGTTGATCCCGAGGATCGTGATCGTCGACAGCGCCGAATTGCGCATGACGTGCCAGATCATGATTCGTGACTGACCCAGCCCCTTGGCGCGCGCGGTCCTCACGTAGTCCGTCTCGAGCGTTTCCAGGATCGAATTGCGCAGGCTGCGGATCATCAGCGACGAGACCGCCAGGGCCAGCGCCAACGCCGGCAAGAAAAGCGAGTCCAGGTGACCGAAAAATCCTTCCCCCCAGCCGGAGACGGGGAAGACGCGGTGCTTCACCGCAAGAAACTGCAACAGCATCATCCCGATCCAGTAGGTCGGCATCCCGATCGACAGCACCAGGTACCCCCGCACCGCCTGGTCGGCCAAGCCCCCTTTCTTCAGCGCGGCGACCGTCGCCAGCGGCACCGCGATCAACACCGAGAGCAGCATCGCGTAGAACGCCAGGAACAGCGTCGGTTGCATCCGGTCGATCACGATACCGCGCACCGGCTCGCGCCGCCGGATCGACTCGCCCAGGTCACCCTTCGCCAGGTTGCGCAGGAACGCCGCGTACTGGACGTAGTACGGCCGGTCCAGCTTGAGCGCCGTATTGAGCCGCGCCACCCGATCCGGCGTCGCCCGATCCCCGAGCATCGCCGTCGCCGGATCGCCCGGCACGAACCGCACCAGGAAAAACACGAACAGCGTCATCAGGAACAGCACCGGCACCATGTGCACCAGCCGGCGCAGGAGATAGGCGGTCATGTGGGTTCCGAGCTTCGAGCTTCGAGCTTCGAGCTAAAAGCTTCGAGCGTGGAGTTGCCCCACTGTGACGCATCCCCTACTCGAAGCTCGAAGCTCGAAGCTCGCCACTAGCTACACGTCGTCCCGCCACGTCTCCCACAGCCGGTAGTTGCCGGTCGGGAGGATGCGGAAGTTCTGGACGTATTTCTGGGTCACCGTGTTGCCCGTCGGGTAGTACAAGTACACGAAGTGGGCGTCGTCGGCGACCTGCTTCTGGATGTCCTTGTAGATTTGGAGGCGTTTCTCGGGATCGAGTTCGGTCCGCGCCTGCTTGACCCAGGCGTCCACCTGTTCGTTCTTGTACTGCGTCCAAACCGAGAACGCGCCGCCGTCGCTCTCCACCGCGAAGTTCGTCAGCTCGTCGGGATCGATGACGTCGGTCGTGTAATACCCGGCGAGGAGGTCGAAGTCGAACTTGTTGCGGCGATCCCGGACGGCGTTGGGGTCCAACTGGGTCACCGTGATCTTGCCGCCGATCTGGGCGAGGTCGGCCGCGACCAACTGGGCGATCTGGGAACGGACCGGATTGCCCGAGGTGATCAGTATTTCCGCCTCGAACCCGTCTTTCGCCGCCGTTTCGGCGATCAAGGCTTTGGCCTTGTCGAGGTCGTACGGGTACCCGGTCACCGTGTCGTCGTGCCCGTACATCAACGGCAGGTAGGTGTTGGCGAGCTGGCCGGCGCCGAACACGACGTTCTTGATGATGACGTCCTTGTTGACGGCGTAATTGACCGCCTGGCGCACCTTGACGTCGGTGAACGGCTCGCGCGTCACGTTGATCCCGAGGTAATCGATCCGGGCGACGGACTCGTCGTGGACGGCGACGTCCGGATTGGCCCGCAGCGATTCCAACTGGCTAAACGGCGCGTTCGTGACGATGTCGAGGTCGCCGCCCTGGAACTGGAGCATCCGGCTGTTGGCGTCCGTCAGGACGTAGAAGTCGAGTTCGTCCAGATACGGTTTGCCGGCGTCCCAGTAATTCGGATTTTTTTTGAGGACGACCTTCGACTGCTTTTCCCACGAATCGAAGACGAAGGGGCCGGAACCGATCGGCTTCTGGAAGAGGGCATCGCCCTGCGCCTGGTGCGCGGCCTGCGGGATGATCGCCGCTGAGAAGAGGGCGAGATCCGCCTCAAAGGGAGCCCACGGTTTCGGCAGCGTCACCGTCAGCGTCTTGGGATCGGTGGCCGTGAAGGTGGCACCCGCCGGGAAGATGAACGCCCACTGCGAGTTCTTGTCGTTGAGCGCCCGATCGAGGCAGTAGGCCGCGTCGTTCGCCGTCGCCGGTGTCCCGTCGTGGAACGTCGCGTCGCGGATCGTGAAGGTGTAGGTCAACCCGTCGTCGCTCTTCGTCCAGGCCGAGGCAAGACCCGGTTCCAGCGAATTCCCGTCCGGCCCGACCCGGATCAACGTGTCGTAGATCAGCAGCATCGTCCAGATGCTCATGTTGTCGGTCGGGATGATCGGGTCGAAATTTTGCACGTCGTCGTCGGCGAGACTCATCGAGATCGTCCCGCCCGCCTTGGGCGTCGTGTCCTGCGCGGCGGCGGACCGCACGAACGGTTGCGCCGTGGCGGCGAGTCCGCCGAGGGCGATCCCCGCGCCGCCGAACGCGCCGATCTTGAGCAGGTGCCGGCGCGACGCCCGCCATTCCGCCCACTGCTTCGCTTCGAGCTCCTCACGCGACACGGAATCGTCCCCCTGCCTGGTCACGACACTACCCTCCTGCGGTCGGTTCATCGGTCGATCTCAACCCGTCGAACACCGACGGCGACCCCTTGATCGTCACGGACCGAGGGATGGTAGCGAAGAAACGCCAGGCGGACAAGCGCGAAACGACGGATCGACGGCTTCCCGGTTGTGCATGGTGACCCGGTCGCGGCTTCCCCGCGACATGCCAACGGTGGTCGATTCGGCGTATCCTCTGGATCAACGGATGTGCAGCCTATGCTACCTACGACACTCGGGTTTGCGCATGGCGAACGAGAGACTCGGTGGTTGGCACCAGGAACACGGACGACCGCCGCGACCGCTGACGTCGCTTGTCGGCCGGGAGCGCGAGGTCGCGGCGATCACCGCGCTGCTGACCGACGACGACGTCCAACTCGTCACCCTGGTTGGTCCGGGCGGCGTCGGCAAGACGCGGCTGGCCCTCCGCGCGACCGAGAGCGTGGCCGGCGCCTTCTCTGGTCTCTGGTTCGTCCCGCTCGCCAACGTCGGCCACGCCGAGTTGGTCGACGCGACGATCGCCCACGCCCTGGGCATCGAGGAGACCGGCGACCGACCGCTCCCCGCGCGGATCGCCGCCGGGCTCACGACCGGCCCCACCCTGCTCGTCCTCGACAACTTCGAGCACGTCCTGGCCGCCGCGCCCCTGATCGCCGGTCTCCTCGCCCAAGCGAATACCTTAAAACTGCTGGTGACGAGCCGCGCTCCGCTCCGCGTCTCCGGCGAGCGCGTTGTCGCCATCCCACCGCTTTGCCTGCCCGACCTCGATCCCTTGCCGCCGCCGGCCGCACTCGCCGAGAACGACGCGGTTCGCCTCTTCGTCGCCCGCGCCCGGTCCGTCGCCAAAGACTTCGCCCTGACCTCCGACAATGCCGCCGCCGTCGCCACCCTCTGCCAACGTCTCGACGGCTTGCCGCTGGCGATCGAGTTGGCCGCGGCACGGGTCAACGTCCTCGCACCGGCCGCCCTCCTCGCCCGCATCGATCGCCGCCTCACCCTCCTCGCCGCCGGGCCCCGCGACGCCCCACCTCGTCTCCAGACGATGCGCGACGCCATCGCCTGGTCCTACGACCTCCTACCTCCCGAGGAACAAGCCCTCTTCGGCCGCCTCGCCACCTTCGTCGGCGGCTTCACCCTTGCGGCGGCGGAGGCCGTTTCTACCAATGACGAGTTTCGAGGTTCGAGCCCGGATCAACTTCACTCGAAGGGCGAAGCTCGAAGCTCGAAGCTCGATACTCTCGACCTCCTCTCCTCCCTCGTCGACAAGAGCCTTGTGCATCGGCAGGAATCGGACGATTGCGAGCCACGATTCGGCATGCTGGAGACGATCCGGCAATTCGGCATTGAGGTGGTCGAGGCAAGCGGCGAGGCGGACGAGGTGCGGGAGCGGCACGCGTCGTACTGCCTCCATCTTGCCGAGGCAGCCGCCCCACATCTGGAACACCGAACCGATCAAACCTGGTTGGCCCGGCTCGATGCCGAACGGGGAAACTTCGAGACCGCACTCACCTGGCTCGCCGGGCGCGATCCGGCGACTGCCCTCCGACTCGCTGGCGCCCTCGCCTTTTACTGGTACTACCTCGGCTATCTGACCGAAGGACGCGGCTGGCTCGAAGAGTTGCTGGCGCCCGACGACCGCATGCAGCCGGCCCCGCCGGACGTCCTGGCGCGCGCCCAACGCGGATGCGGACTCCTCGCCCAGATGCAGGGCGACCTGACGCGGGCGCGGGCGCTCTACGAGTCGGCCCGACAGTCCGCGCGTCTCGCCGGCGATCGCCACGGCGAGGCGGTCGCCCTCTCGTTCCTGGGCGGCGCCTTGATCGCCGCGGGTTGCTACGACGACGCGATCGCCCCGTTCGAGGAGGCGTTGCCGCTCTGGCTGGAACGGGCCAACGCGACCTGGCTCGGCCACGCCTACTTCCACCTCGGACTCGTCGCCTACGTCCGCCGCGATCGCGACCGCGCCACCGTCATCCTGACCGAATCGGCCCGGCTCTACGATGCCGGCGGCGCCCGCATCGACGCCATCGATCCGCTGCATTACCTCGGGCTCCTCGCCGTCGTCGCCGGCGACCTCCGGCGCGCCGCCGGTCACTTCGCCGAGACGCTGATCCGCCTCCGCGAACGGCGAAGCGTCCCCGCGATGGCCAGCGGTCTCGCCGCCGCCGCCATGCTGGCGGCCGCGTCCGGACGGCACGCGTCCGCGGCCCGGCTGTTCGGCGCGGCCGACGGCATCCTTGCGCTCACCGGCGGCTCCCACCCTCTGCCCGCCCGCGAGACCTACGAGCAAGCGATCAGGATCGCCAGCCGCGAGGTCGGCGACGCCGCGTGGATCGCCGGGACGATGGTCGGTCGCGCACTTTCGCTGGAGGATGCCCTCGCCGAAGCCGAAACGGTCCTGGCGGAGACCTCCTCGGCCGCGTCTACTACGGCGAACGGTGCCGCGGCGGCCGGACTGACGGACCGGGAACTCGAGGTGCTGCGGCTGATCGTCGCCGGCCGCAGCAATCCCCAGATCGCCGAAGCGCTCTTCATCAGTCGCGGCACCGTGCGCACGCACGTGGCCAACATCCTGGCCAAACTCGACGTCCACTCCCGCACCGAGGCCGCCGACCAGGCACACCGGCGAGGGCTGCTTTGAGGAGTGCCGAATTCGGTTGGACGAATCTTGCAAACGCCACGAAGCGCGTCTGTCGGGATTTTGTCCGTGGAATCGGGCACACTGTGCATCGCATCCGGTTCCTGAACCGTGGGGTCATCTCCATTGGCCGCACCTGCCACGGCGCTCCCGCCGATCCCCCGCACCCGGCTCATCGGCCGCGAGGTCGAGCGCGCCGCGGGTCGGACGCTCCTGCTCGACGAAGCCGTCCCGCTGCTGACCTTGACCGGTCCCGGCGGGGTCGGCAAGACCCGCCTGGCCATCGCTCTTGCCGACGAGGCGGCCGACGCCTTCGCCGACGGGGTGGTCTGGGTCGACCTGGCACCGCTCTCGGACCCCGCACTCGTCCCCGCGGCGGTGGCGACGGCCGCAGGGCTGACCCCCGCACCCGGCCAACCGATCGCCGCCGAACTGATCCGGGTCCTCCGCCCCCGGCAGACCCTGGTCCTGCTCGACAACTGCGAGCACCTGCTGGCCGCCGCCGCGGAACTCGTCGCCGCGCTCCTTTCCGCTTGTCCCGCCCTCCAGGTGTTGGCCACGAGCCGGGCGCCGCTGCGCGTGCGTGGCGAGTACGAACTGGCCGTCGATCCCCTCCCGGTACCGCCCGCCGACGCGCCGCCGGACCCGACGCAGTTGGCCGGCAACGAAGCGGTGCGCCTCTTCCTGGAGCGCGCCCGCGCCGTGCGTTCGACCCTGTCTTTCGACGAGAGCGCGGTGGCCACGGTTGCCGCGATCTGTCGTGCGCTGGACGGGCTGCCGCTCGCCATCGAGCTGGCAGCGGCGCGGGTCAGGCTCCTGTCGCCGGAGGCGCTGCTGGCGCAGATGGAGGGCCGCCTGCGGCTGCTGCGGGGCGGGGCGCGGGACCTGCCGCCCCGCCAGCAGACGATGCGCGACGCCATCGCCTGGAGTTACGGCCTGCTCGGGGCGGAGGCGGCGGCGTTGTTCCGCCGCCTCGGCATCTTCGTCGGCGGGTTCGACCTCGAAGCGGCGACGGCCGTCGCGGATGAAGATCCAGCGGCGATCGCGGAGCACCTGGAGGCGCTGCTCGACCAGAGCCTGGTGCGGCGGGACGAGCGCGCCGGCGGGGACCACACCCAGAGGGTGCCCGGAACCCCGCGGTTTGGCATGTTCGAGACGATCCGCGAATTCGCCCTCGATCAACTCGCGGCGAATGGCGAGTACGACGCGGTCGCTGCCCGGCACGCGGCGTACTTCGCCGACCTCGTGCGGCGGGCGGAGGCGCCGCTGTGGGACGCGCCGGCCCTTGAATGGTCGAGTATGTTCGGTCTCGAAACCGACCACGCCAACATCCGTGCCGTGCTGCGCTGGCTGGCCGCCAACGACCCGATCGCGCACGTGCGTATGTCTGGCCCCCTCGGCATGTTCTGGTACCAATACGGTCATCTCGCCGAGGGGCGGCGCTGGCTGGAGGGGGCACTAGCGATTGCCGCCCGCCTGGGCGACGCCCTGCCAGCGGCCGACCAAGCGAGCGTCCTGATGGGTTCCGCGCTGATCTGCCAGATGCAGGGCGATCTAGCGCGGGCGCAGGCATCGTACGAGCAGGCCGTGGCGCGGGCCGTCTCGGCAGGGGACGGGTGGCGGGCGGCGATCGCGCGGTCGCTGCTCGGCGGCGCGCTGGTGAGCGGGGGCCGCTACGACGAGGCCGAACCGCTCTTCGAGGGTGCCCTGGCGGAATGGCAGGCGCGGGCGCAAGCGGAAGGCCTGGAGCCGTGGCGGGTGCATGGACATGACGTCTGGGCCGGTCACGCGCAGTTCCACATGGGGCTGATCGCCTACGCGCGCCGCGACTGGAACCCCGCGGTCCGGCTGTTCGCCGAGGTGGTCCGGCTGTACGATGCCGCCGGCGCAGAGCCCGAAGCGATCGACCCGCTGCACTACCTGGCCCTCATCGCTTGCGAGCGCGGCGATTTCGGCGAGGCCGCCGGATTCATCACCGACGTGCTGCGCCGGCTGCGCCGGCGGGTGAGCAATCCCTATCTCGCCGACGGCCTGGCCGACTCGGCGACGCTGGCCGCGTTCCGCGGCGACAGCGCCACCGCGGCCCGCCTTTTCGGGGCCGTGGCCCAATTGCTCGAGACCAGCGGCGGGGCTCACTCGCTGCCGGCACGCGACACGTACGAGCGGGCCGCGGCCACGGCGCGGCAGAAGCTCGGCGAGGCGGACTGGCGGACCGCGTTGGCGGCGGGCCGCGCCCTACCGCTCGATCGGGCGCTGGCCGCGGCCGACGCGGTGTTGGCCGCCGCAGCGACGGGTGATCGCGATGCCCACTCGCTGCAGGCGACGGATCACACGCCCGACAAGGTCTTGCCCCAAGATGCCGCACCCGACTCGGCCGTTGAGTTCGGTCCGGTCGCCGCGTGGCCGGAGCCGGGGGTCGAACTGACCCGGCGCGAGCGGGAAGTGCTGGTCCTCCTCTGCCTACGCCTGACCGACCCGGAGATCGCCGCCCGGCTCTTCATCAGCCCCCGCACCGCCTCCTCCCACGTCGCCAACGTGCTCGGCAAGCTGGGGGCGGCCAACCGACGCGAAGCCGCCGCCGTCGCCGCCCGGCACCGCCTGGTCTAGGTCCTCCGCGCCGCAATCCCCGAAACTCCGTAGGTTTCTCCGTAGGTTTCCCCGTAGGACCTACCGATGACCGAGCGCGGCACGAGGCGCATCCTGTTGCTGTGCCCGAGACCAGACGAGCGGGCGCCGTTCCCGGAGCGAACGGGGGCGTCGGAGCCGAAGCTCGGAGGAACACCAAGATGATCAACGAAGCCGACGCCGCCCTACTCCACCACAACGACCTCCTCGTCACGGCCGCCCGCGCCCGCCTCGTCGCGGCGGCGAACCAACCCTCGCCATCCACGACCCCACGAACAACCGGCCGCTTCCGCGCCAGCCTGCGCCACGCCGCCGTCCTGCCCCGCGACCATGGCCTCCTGACCGAGACCGCCGTGATCGCCCTGCTGTTCGCCCTCATCGCAATCGGCTGAACTCGGGTTCGTCCTGGGGGCACCGCGAAACCGACACCCGGCCAGGTCGGACGCCGCGGTGCACCGATCCGAAGTCGACCGCTCCTTGATCCGATATGCACCCGCGCCGGTCGCCAACCGTTCCACCATCTCACCGCACCGAAGAGCGACTCCGGGGTGCACGGACAGTCGCTTTGCAGATATCCATCCCATCGCCCAACACGCGGGATGGGGCAGACGCGCCCCATCTCCTGAGAAGGTCTGGCCATGCACTCCCAATGCGGATCGGTGTCCATGCTTGCCCAAGCACACGAGCGGGAGCTGCGCACCGATGCGTTGCGGACCCGACCCATCTGGGTGGTATCGCCGTGCCGTAGCCGCGGGCGCCGTCCATATCTGGCGGCGCTTCGAGACCGCCTGCCGTCCGCCCTCTGGAATGGTCGACCATTCGCCGGCCGGAACCGCGATCCGACAGTCGACCTGACCGCGTAGGCGTATTGCCGATTCACACCCGTGGCGGCCCTGGCGCCGGCCCGGAACCAATGGGTGGCTTCCAACCAGGCGGTGCGGACGACGTCTGGATCGGTAACGGTTCGTCTCAGTGGCGAGGTTTGCCAGAGAAAGGGAACAGTGATGGCCGACACCTTGACGGTCCCGACCAAGACCGTCCCGACCACCAAGGCGGAGTTGCTGGCGTACACCGAGGAGCGCTGGCAGGCGCTCGCCTCATTCACCGACGCACTCTCCGAGGCGGAATGGACGGCGCCGACCGATGCGCGGGGGTGGTCGGTCAAGGACCACGTCGCGCACATCGTGACCTGGGTGCGGGCGGAGATCGCCTTGCTGCGCTACCGGACCCCGCTGCCACTGAGCGTGGGGATGCCGGACGCCCTCTGGAAATCCGGCGACTTCGACAAGATGAACGAGCACGTGCGGCAGTTGACGATAGCGGATTCCCCGGCCGCCGTACGCGAGGAGCGGGACCGGGTCTTCCACAAGCTCGTCGAGGTCGTGTCGCGGTTTTCCGACGATGATCTGGCCCGACCGGCGAACGACTTCGGGCTGGAGGAGCCAGGGAAATCGCTGCTGGCGGTACTGACCGAGTACCACGGCGACCACTTCGCGGAGCACCGCGGCTACGTCGAGCGCATCGTCGCTCAAGGGTAACGATCCGGGGCGCGTGCGCGGATCACCAGATCCGCGCACGGCCCGCCATGTCGAGGCGCGGCTTGCCCCGGCGTACGTCAAACAGCGCAGGGAGGGATACGCAGCACCCTCCGCAGATATCCGTCACCTGACAGATGCAGAGCACGTCGCGCCGAATCACGATGGACGCACAGCCCAACCGGCAAGGACGCCGGCGGGCAACTGACCGCGAAGAACATCGCCACGAAAGGAACGCCTTTATGGTCGCTCTCGAACCCGGCATCGACGTCGTCGCGCAACGCGAGGCGCTGGTCGAACGCCTCTTCGGCGCCACCCTCGCCACGATGGACCTCTTCTCCGTCTACCTCGGCGACCGCCTCGGTTACTACCAGGCACTGGCCGCCGGCGGGCCGGCGACCTCGACCGACCTCGCGGCCCGGACCGGAACCCACGAGCGCTACGCCCGCGAGTGGCTGGAGCAGCAGGCCGTCACCGGCTTCCTCGAAGCCGAAAACCCCGAGGCCGAAACCGCGCTTCGCCGCTTCCGCCTCCCCGCCGGTCACGCCGAACCGCTGACGGACCCCGATTCGCTGATGACGATGACCCCGCTCGCCCGCGCCCTCGCCGCCTGCGTCGCCGTCCTGCCGCAACTCCTCGACGCGTTCCGCACCGGCGGTGGCGTCCCATTCGCCGATTACGGCGTCGACATGCACGAGGGTCAGGCCGGTTCGACCCGCCCCCTCTTCCTCCACCTCCTGACCCAGCAATGGCTTCCGGCGATGCCCGACGTCCACGACCTTCTCCAAACCAAACCCGACGCCCGCGTCGCCGACGTCGGGATGGGTCTCGGCTGGTCGAGTATCGCCATCGCCCGCGCCTACCCGAACGTCCGGGTCGACGGTTTCGACCTCGACACCGCCTCGGTCCGGGCGGCGCGCGCCAACGCCGAAGCGGCCGGCGTCGCCGACCGCGTGACGTTCCAGATCCGCGACGCCGGCGACCCCGATCTCGCCGGCCGCTACGACCTCGCCTTCGCCTTCGAATGCATCCACGACATGGCCAACCCCGTCGCCACCCTGCGCGCCATGCGCCGCCTCGTCGGCGACGGCGGCACCATCCTCATCGCCGACGAACGCGTCGCCGACCGCTTCACCGCCCCCGGCGACGACGTCGAGCGCCTCATGTACGGGTTCAGCATCCTCCACTGCCTGCCGGTCGGGATGGTCGACCAACCGTCCGTCGGCACCGGCACCGTCATCCGGCAATCGACGATGCGCGCCTACGCCGAAGCGGCCGGATGCCGCGCCGTCGAGGTTCTGCCGATCGAGCACGATTTCTTCCGCTTCTATCGCCTGACCGCTTAGGAGTTTCCTCGCTCTTCACTCCCCACCCGTCACTGCCCTCGTGGCAGGCGGGGACCAATCTGTGGCACCAAGCCGGGCGGTGCGTACGACGCCCGGGTCGGTAGCGGTTTGTCTCAATTCGTGTCGAATCGATCGTCGATTGATGAAGGAGACCATGGGAAACGATGGCTGCAAAGATGATGCGGACAAAGGGAATGCTGCTGGCGCTGCTAGTGCTGATCGGCTTTACAACGCTCGCTCGCCCGGCTTCCGGGCAAGAACCGCCGAAGATCGCAACGAAGACCCTCGCATTCGACGTCGCCGAGGACATGTCGCGCTTCGTCTTCGACCAGTCGATCACCCACGAGGACGGGATGCCCAAGCACGGCAGCTCGTTCATCACCCAGGGCTACATCTACCCGGCGGGCACCCTCGACGGCGGCAACGGCGTTTTGGCAGACGGCTCCCCGGAATTCCCGGACAAAGTCCTCGGCGAGTGGACCTGCCGCGGGTGGTTCGTCGGCGACGGCGGCCACGCGAAAACCGGCCCGATGGTCGTCTCCACCCAGCTCTACAACTTCGGTGAGGAACTGGGCAACGAGACGTTGGTTACCGAAGGCTACGAACTCGCCGATGTCGGTGTCGTCGTCGAGCGCGCCATCACCGGCGGCACCGGCCCCTACGCCGGCGCCGAGGGCGAAATCAAGCAGACCTTCCTCGGTCTCAACGCCACCGAAGGCGTCAACCTGACGATCGAGGCCGAGATCGCCCAGTCCTAATCCGGCGCCCCGCCCGGCAACGTGCGGGAGGGGCACCACTCCGACCGATCAACGAGTTCGTTTCGTCGACATCGGACGCTCCCGCGTGGTGACGGCACACCGACGATTCGGCCCCAGCCGTTCAGATGGCCACCATCGCCCTCGCCCTCTCGGTGTCGTCGGCGGTGATGCCGATCTCCGCGCAGCGCGCTCAGTCATGGCAGGACGCAAAAAGCACAGAAGGAGGCCAATTTCATGGCCACTGCAACGAAACTCAAGGTCAAAACCGCCAAGCTCCGCACCGGTGTCACGCTCCACTACGTCGAGCAGGGCGATCCCGAGGGCATCCCGGTCGTCCTCCTGCACGGCGTCACCGACTCCTGGCATTCCTTCGAACCCGTCTTGCCCGACCTGCCGCCGTCCATCCACGCCTTCGCGCTGACGCAACGCGGCCACGGCGACGCCGACCGCCCCGCGGACGGTTACCGGTGCGCGGACTTCGCGGCCGACGTGGCGGCCTTCCTGGACGCTCAGGAGATCGAATCGGCCGTCGTCGTCGGCCACTCGATGGGCAGCTCGGTCGCCCTCCGCTTCTCGATCGATTATCCCGCGCGCACATTGGGGTTGGTGGTGGTCGGCACCTTCGTGTCCTATCGAACCAACCCGGTGATCTCCGAGTTCTGGGAGGAGGTGGTCTCGATCCTGGAGGATCCGATCGACCCCTCGATCGCCCGCGAATTCCAGGAAAGTACCCTCGCCAAACCGATCCCGCCGGCGTTCCTGGACCTCGCCGTCGCGGAAAGCCTCAAGGTCCCAGCGCGCGTCTGGCGCGCGGTCTTCGCGAACCTCGTGGAAACCGACTTCTCGGCTGAGCTGAGCCAGATCGCCGCACCCACCTTCGTCGTCTGGGGCGACCAGGACGCGTTCTGCCCGCGTCGCGATCAGGACGACCTCATCGCGAAGATCGCCGGTGCGCGGCTCGCGGTCTACGCCGGGAGCGGCCACGCCGTCCATTGGGAGGAACCTGCCCGCTTCGCCACCGACCTCACCGCGTACGTCGATCGCATGGATGCCGGCCGGTAAAACCCGCCGGTGGGGCCAATCCATCGCCCTGGGGATCCGCCCGGCTGATCGAACACCCTGGCAAAGCGGTCGGGGATACCGTTTCTATCCCCGGCCGCAAACCGTCCCCGACCGGCGCAACCGACGAGACGGCCGATCGGCCCGGTCAGCCCCACACCTCCTCGGCCACCTCGACGACGAGCCGCAGCTTGGCGACCTGGTCGTCGTAGGTCAGCTTGTTGCCCTCGACCGTGGACGAGAACCCGCACTGGGGCGACAGGCAGAGCTGGTCGAGCGGCACGTAGCGCGCCGCCTCCTCGATCCGGCGCTTCAGCGCGTCCTTGCTCTCCAGTTGTGGCCGCTTGGTGGTCACCAGCCCCAACACCACCTGCTTGCCGGGCGGCACGAACCGCAGCGGTTCGAACCCGCCCGACCGCTCGTCGTCGTACTCGAGGAAAAACCCGTCGACCGCCAACTCGTTGAACAGGGCTTCGGCCACGAAGTCGTACCCCCCCTCGGCCGCCCAGGCGGATCGAAAGTTGCCCCGGCAGAGGTGGGTGGTCACGGTCATGCCGGCGGGCTTGGCGGCGAGGGCGGCGTTGATCTGCCGGATGTAGCGCAGGTGCTGGTGCGCGGCGTCGTCGCCCCGCGCCGCCAGCATCGCCCGCTGCCGGGGGTCGTTGAGGTAGGCGAGGCTGGTGTCGTCGAATTGCAGGTAGGTGCAACCGAGTTCGGCCATCGCCGCCACCTGCCGGGCATAGGCGGCGCTCAGATCGTCCCAGAACAGGTCCTCATCCGGGTACACCCGCGGGTCGAGCGCGGCCCGGCCGCCGCGGTAGTGGACCATGCTCGGTGAGGGGATGGTCAGCTTGGGCATCGCCGTCGTCACTGTCGACGCCAGGAACGCAAAGTCGGCGGCGAAGATCGGTTCCCGCAGCGAGATGCGCTGATCGACGACCGGCGCCGGCGTCTCGAACGACAGTTGCCCCTCCTCGTCGCGAAACGCGATCCTGAGCGTTTCGTCGCCCGGATGGACGCCACCCAGTTGGTAGAGTAGGCTGCCAGCGAGGTACCAAAGCCCAATTACCATCAGGCTCAGGTCCTTTTCCGCCAACCCCTCCCCGAACCGGACGTGATAGTTTCCCATCATCCGGCTCTCCAGTTTTCGTGCTTCACGACCTGGGGCATTTTGCCGTTATGAATCTTCAGGTGACAGTCTCGACAGACCACCAGTGTTTTACGTTGGCGGGCAATCATCAACTGCTCCCATTCGGGTTTTTCACGGCGTCCCTTTTTCTGAATCGACTTTAGTGCTCGGATGTGATGGACTTCGACATCCTCCCGCGAGCCGCAAAGCTCACAGGTGTCTGCCAACAGTCGTTGCACCACTTCCGTGCTGCCACCGTTGATCCAGGAGTTGGGTTTGTTTTCATCGAGTGCTGCACCGACATCTCGAACCAGATTGGTGCGTCCCCAAGTTGCTACCAGTGGCTCTCGACCTTCACGTTCCACGATGACCTGGACGGCTTTTCGTGGTCCCTGTTCCGTCATGATGGTTGTCTGGTAACGCCGGTAAATCTGAGGAACACTGACTTTGAACTTCGCAGCCAGCGTCTTGACCATCGACGCTTCCATTACCCATTTCAAACGGCTCAGGGCATGGAGGTTTTGGGCCATTCGGTAGTAGTTGACGATTCCCCGATATTCGGCGGCATAGAGGTGGACAATGCTGAAGGCAGAGTCCCTGATCCGCTCCGGTCGATGTATCGGTTTACCGTCTTCCAGGTGTGGTTTGCACTTCTCTAGGACAACCTCCCGAGGAACCTGCAAGCGTACGATCTGTCCGACTGAGCGCCGGGAGATACCGTCCGGATGTTTGGTTCTCTTTTGGTTGTTACCTATGGATAGGTCGTAGCCGAGGAATCTCGCCTTTTCTGTTCGCCCGTGGGTGATCAGAGTTTTCTCTTCGGAGAGTTCCAGCTTTAGTTGCTCTCGCAAGAACTTTCCGAAAAGGTGCTTGACCGTCTCGGCTTCGCCTTTCGGGCCGGTAAGCCCGAGAAGGAAGTCATCCGCGTACCTCACGTAGCGGAGGCGTCGGTAGTTGGGATCATTGGGGTCTAACGAGGGGAGTGAGTACATCCTTTTTCGGAGTTCTCTCACTCTTGCGTTTTGACCTTGGTCCTTCGCTGCCCGGACGCTGTAGGCCAGCGATCGGTACTCGGGATTCTTTTTCCTTCGCTCTCCTTGGTTGTAGTTCGAGATGAACTCTTCCGCGAACTTGTCCATCCGGTCAAGGTAGATGTTCGAAAGGAGGGGACTCAACACACCGCCTTGCGGTGTCCCGCTCAACGTCCTGCCGTAGTTCCACCCTTCGAGATACCCAGCCTTGAGTAGTCCTTCGATCAGGCCGACGAATCGACCATCGTGGATCTTCTCTCGTAGGATCGACAGCAAGACCTCGTGGTCAAGCCTGTCAAAGCATTGGGAGATGTCACCCTCGATGAACCACGTCGTACCGTTCCAGGTGTGGTGGATTTTCCCGAGCGCGGTATGGCACCCTCGGTTCGGTCGGAACCCGTGGGACAGGTCGCTAAACTGCGGCTCGTAGTACGCCTCCAGAAGTAGGCGGATCACTTCTTGCAACAGCTTGTCGGACCAGGTTGGCATCCCCAACGGGCGCTTCCTCGTCGAGTTTTTCTTCTCGATGTAGACGCGCTTTGCTGGGGACCATCGATATTGCTCTTTTCGGAGCTTCTCGATGATGGCCTGGATTTTGTCCAGGTCCATTCCATCCACGGTTTCCTTCGTCACTCCGGGTGTCATGGCTCCACGGTTCGAGTTGATCTTTCCGTAGGCCAGAAGGTACAACTCCGGATTGAACAGGTGTCGGTAGAGTCGTTCCAGTGGCAGACCTCGACTGCCTCGGTCCTGAATGATCGACAGGATTGTTTCAGCTTCACGCATCTCGCGTACCTCTACACTTCCTGCCGATCCCGAAAACCTGCCGCCCTTCGCCATGTGAGCGTCTTTCTCGCTCTCCGACTACTACGGCGGCTCCGTTGCCATAGGACTCGCGTCCCGTAGGCAATCCCCTGTTCCTGTCTAGGCGAACGTCCGAGTGCGATTTAGGTGCCCCACTCGAATCCTTGATTGACCTCACTGGCCAACGCTCGCTACCGGAGGAGTGGAAAACGGTAGTATGGTATTGCCGTTTCCGGTTCCGCGTTGCCTCATCTACCATGAGACCCGCTGGTAGCGACTCCGACGTAAGGCGTGGTGTCGGAGGACGACTTTTGGACGCTGGGTTCTGGGGTTCGGGCAGTTTAGCTCTCACCGTGTCGCACGAGTCTTGCAGCGCAACGGAATACACGTCTTCTTCCGCTCGCCGCTTTCCCGGCATGCTATGGTCCCCTTTGTCTTTCGACTCTAGGTAAGCCGGGTGACTCAAGAGCGTTCTCCTCCTTGCTCTTGCGGTCTGCAACCGCAATTCGCCTAGACAGTGCCAGGGCGCACGTAGATAAAATCCATGTGCCACGCCGTGCGGCGGAACTCCCCGTCGGTGGCCGCCCGTAGCCCGACGTCCTCCTGCATCGTCACGACCTCGGCGATCGCCCGGTCCTCGATCGCCCGCCGCTCGGCCGGCGTGATCCGACCGGCGGCGGCGTCCTCCCGTGCCCGGAGCACCGCGGGCGGGCGCAGCAGACTCCCGACGTGATCGGCCCGGAACGGTGGCGTCGTGCGCTTCGGCATCTCGGTCCTCCTCGCTGCCCCGAACCTCTCCCCGCGCTGGTCGTGTCGGCGCGGCGGGGTCGGTTCTCCATGACGCAAGCGTACCAAGCCCAAACCGGACCTTGAGAACCGTCGACGGAACACCGGCCCCGGATAGGCAGGATTGCCTACCTTTTGGACCCCTCCGACGAACCCCCAAATGGGCAATGCTCGTGATGCCCGGTGCGCCGGCGGTTGCCAGAATGGCGACGACGATTCCGCGCCCGGTCTTGACAGTCATGCCATTCCGCGTAGTGTTGTTCGCACGACACACCCGGCCGGCGACCATCGACAAGCGAGACCGCCCAAACGAGAGGAACGCAGGCAGATGGAACCACCGACCAACGACGCGCCACTCGCTCCGACGACCGGCCTCTCGCGCCGCACGGTCTTTCGCGGCCTCGGCAGCGGTGGCCTGCTCGCCGCCGCCGCAGTGATCGCACCGGCTGCCGCCCACGTCGCGGCGCAGGAGGCCCTGTCAAAGGAAGACGCGACGGCGCTCGCCGATCGCGTCGTCGGCCGCTTCAATGCGTCCGATCTCGACGGCCTCGGCCAACTGCTCGCGCCCGACCTTGCCGTCCACTGGCCGTTCCCGCCCCCCGGCTCCGGTGCCGACTACCTCCTTCGGATCTACCACCTCACGAAGGTCCTCGTCCCCGACTCCAACATCCGCGTCGACGACTTGCTCGTCGCCGGCGATCGCATCGTCGCCCTCGCCACGGTCAGCGGCACCCAGACCGGCACGCTCCTCGGTTTCCCGGCGACCGGTGCCCCGATCGAGTTCTCGGCCATCTTCGTCGCCCGCGTTGCCAACGGCAAAGTGGCCGAGCTCTGGGGGCAACTCGACGTCGTCGCGATCGCCTTGCAAATCGCCAACGCCGGTGACGCGATCACCTCACTGCTCGGTACCCTCCTCCAACCACCCGCCGCGGCGACCCCGACCGCCGGCGCCATCCCGCTCGACGACCTCGTCGCCGTGCCCGGCGTCGCCTTCGCCCTCGAATTCGGCAACGACGGCAGCGTCGTCGGCTACAAGTCTTCGGTCGACATCCCGCAGGAAGAGATCGACCAGGCCGCCAAAGCCGGCCCCTCCCTGAACGCCCTGTTGAAGGTGGCCGCCGCCCGCTACAACGACATCAGCTCCCTCAAATGGGATCCGCCCTCCTGGGTCGTCTACTCCGGCGGCGACCGCTGGACCGCCGTCCTCTCCGGCAACCACGCCCTCATCGCCGAGACGGCAAAAACGGACTTCAACGCCCTCGCCAAGGCATTGGGCGTGCAAGCCTGACGAGCTTCGGGCTTCGGGCTTCGGGCTTCGGGCTTGGGGTGAGCGCAAAGCGATGCCGGACCGGCATCGGCGGCAAGCATTGAACGGGTAACCGGCACGCGAATGCGAGGCGCGTGGGCTGATACCCGCGGTCCAAGCTCGAAGCTCGAAGCCCGAAGCTCGCCACTTCGGAGGAAGGTATGCGCTACGACGTCATCGTCGTCGGGGCCGGCCCCGCCGGCAGCACCGCCGCCCGTGAGGCCGCCTCGCGCGGTCTCTCCGCCCTCCTGCTCGACAAAGCGACCTTCCCCCGCGACAAACCGTGCGGCGGCGGCGTCTGCGTCGCCACCGCCGATCTCCTCCCGTTCGACCTCGCCCCCGTCGTCGAGCGGACCGTCTACGCCGTCCAAATCTCCTTACGCCAGGGCCACCAGTTCGCCCGCCGCTCGCTGGCCCCCCTGATCTACCTCACCCAGCGGCGTCGGCTCGATGCCTTTCTCGTCGAGCAGGCCGTGGCGGCGGGCGCGATTTTGAAGGAAGGGACCCCGGTCCGCGCGGTCGAACGTCACCCGGACCACGTCGTCGTTCGCGCCGGCTCCGAGGCGTTCGCCGGCCGCACCCTCGTCGCCGCCGACGGCGCCAACGGTCGCACCGCCAAACTCGCCGGCATCGCCACCGCCCGCTGGCACGCCGTCGGCCTGGAAGGCAACGTCACTCCCGACTCCTACCCGCCCGAATGGACCGACCGCATCGCCCTCGACGTCGGCGGCATCCCCGGCGGCTACGGCTGGGTCTTTCCCAAAGGCGACCACCTCAACCTCGGCGTCGCCGCCTGGAAACACCTCGGGCCGAGCCTGCGCGACCGCCTCGCCGCCTTCACCCGCTCGGTCGGCTTCGACCCCGACACCCTCACCGGTGTCCGCGGTCACCACCTGCCGATGCGCGCCCCGGACGCCCCCCTCGTCGACGGCAACGTCGCCCTCATCGGCGACGCCGCCGGTTTCGTCGATCCCTTCACCGGCGAGGGTATGCGCGCCGCCGTCTGGAGCGGTCGCGCCGTCGTCGATGCCATCGCCGACCACCTCGCCGGACGCGCCCCCGATCTCCGCGGCTACGCCCTCGCCGCCGACCGCGGGCTCCTGTCCGACATGGCGGTCGCCCGCCAACTCCAGGACCTGTTTCACCTCACCCCGTCGCTCTACGTCGCCATTGCCCGCTGGTTCCCCGGCGTCTGGCCGCGCGGCTTCCGCCTCCTTCAGGGCGACCTCTCCTACACCCGCATCAAACGCCGCCTCGGCCCCGGCCGCCACGCCATCGACCTCCTCTCCGACCTCATCCGCACCATCCCCCTCCTCCAACGCCGCGCCGGCATCCTGGAGCCGTACGCGCCTGAGCGTTTCCGGACGGCCCGGTAGTCGTTAGTCCGGCGATGGGGCAGCTTGGGTCAGTACGCTCTCGGCGCGGCGCAGGATTTCCTCCCAATTGGCGCGGAGCGGCGTCACGCCGAATTCGGCGATGGCGAGCCGGACGACCGCCGGCAGCGACACGTATCCGGTCGGAATGTGGGCCTTGTGGATGTCCCGTGGCCGGATCGCTGACTGCCCGGCGGTCATCGCCCGGCCGATATGGAGGTGAGGAAAGGTCACAAGACCGGTATCGGCCGCCATTGGATGATCTCAACGACGAAGGGACCGCCGGCCCGTGATTGATCAAGCGGAACGATGCGGACGACTTGTCCTACAGAGAGAGACAAGCGCCTTGCACCTCGCAACGGCACAGGTGCAAGGTCACGGAGTGATAGTGCATATTGCACTCCGGCCTGGATGCGCGATCGCTGGCCAAGGTCCAAGCGCTCCGATGTTACGCATCCAAGTGCGCGTTGGAGAGTCTGAGCGTAGTTTCGGACCGTCGCTGCAAGTTCCCGGTGGACCACAGATTACTCGTCGGCATACGGAATCAGGATTGAGACGCGCATAACCTCCGACCGATCCGGATCTTCGATCTCACCCGCCCGATATTTGCGCACAAACTCCTCACCGCTCATCCCCAGGGACTTCCGCGCCTGCCGGTCGAGGATCGCAATTCCCTCCTCGCGGGAAATCCATCTGATCCCGTCGTCCTCCCAGGGTTCGAACGTGTCTTCCGTTGTTTTCTCCTTCGGTCGAGTCGTTGCCATCGTCGCGCGCCTCCACCCACCAGCATACCATCTTCAACGCCTCACTCCGTCCCCCGCCCGGCACGTCGCCCGAAAGATCGCATCCCCCAGTCACTTCCCACATGTCGGATCGTTCTGCAACAACTTGAACGACTCGGCGTGGTCGACGGCGTGATGGTCGACCACTCGTTCCAACGCTGCGCTCGCAACTCGTCTGGGAGGTGCTCCTGGATGTCGCGGACACATGCCGGCAGGTGACGCACCGATTCGGGTTTGCCGGTGTCGTCGAACAGCAACTCATCGACCAGCGCCCCCATCGCCGCCGTCCGCTCGGCCCCTCGACGCCTTCCTCCCTCCGCCCTCTGCCTTTTCTCCTTCGACGTGCTATACTTTTGCCAGTTACCGCAGTTGTTCCCGTCGCGGGACCCCTTGACCCCCGTTTGCATTCGGCACGACAGTTGCGGAGTAGGTTGGGAACGCCGCGGGATGCGGCTGGTTTTGTGGGCTGTGCGTGGGTGGTGGTCCGGTGGTGGGGTGGACCCGCGCGGCGCGCGGCGATCGAAGCGAGGACGTCGACAATGACAACCGTGGATGAGCTCATCGAGCAAGCAGCGGCGGAGCCTGCCCCGGCCGAAAAACCGAAGGCAACCCGCGCACGCAAATCAAAGAAGGCCGAACAGGCCGAGGCAGCACCCGTCGAGACGGCGCCCGCCGAAGAAGAAGCGGTCGCGGCGACCAACGGTCAGGACGAGGAGACCCAGAACGCCCTCGTCGCCGAGTGGGACAGCGGCGAGACCGTGCCCGGCGAGACCGAGCCGGAGGAAGAACCGACCGGTCCGATCAAGACGCCGAAGTCGCGGATCGCCCATGCCACGGCATCCCGTGGCGCCGGTCGCGGCGGCACGCAGCAGGACGAAAACGACGAGTCGATCGACGCGGAACCGTTTGGAGCCACACCTGTCGTCGACGACGTTGAGCGGACGCCGACCTTCGCCGACCTCGGCCTGTCCGATGCCCTCCTCAAGAGCATCAGTGCGGTCGGCTACGAGGAACCGACCCCGATTCAGTTGAAGACGATCCCGGTCCTCCTCGACGGCAAGGACGTGATCGCCCAAGCTCAGACCGGCTCCGGCAAAACCGCCGCCTTCGGCTTCCCGATCATCGAATCGATCGACCCGCGCGACAAGCACGTCCAGGCTATCATCCTGGCCCCGACCCGCGAACTCGCGATCCAGGTCGCCGAGGCGCTCCACAAGTACGGCCGCCACAAGGGCGTCGAAACCCTCCCCATCTACGGCGGCCAACCGTACGAGCGCCAGTTCCGCGGGCTCGCCCGCGGCGTCCAGATCGTCGTCGGTACCCCCGGCCGCATCATGGACCACATGCGCCGCGGCACCCTCAACCTCGACGACATCCGCTTCTTCATCCTCGACGAGGCCGACGAGATGCTCGACATGGGTTTCATCGAGGACATCGAGTGGATCCTCGAGCAGGCCCCCGAAGAGCGGCAAACCGCCCTCTTCTCGGCCACCATGCCGCCCCGCATCGTCGATCTGGCGCAACGCTACCTGATCGAACCCGAGCGCCTGACCATCGCCGGCAAGCAGATGACGGTGCCGGAAACCCGGCAGTCGTCCTACGAGGTGCCCAAGGCCCGCAAGGTCGATGCCCTCACCCGCATCCTCGACGCCGAGACACCCCCGCTGGCGATGATCTTCTGCCGCACCAAACTCGGCGTCGACGAACTCGGCGAGGCGCTCCTCGCCCGCGGTTACCAGGTCGAAACCCTCCACGGCGACCTTTCGCAGGCGCAGCGCGACCGCGTCATGCGCCGCTTCCGCTCCGGTCAGGCCGACATCCTGATCGCCACCGACGTCGCCGCCCGCGGGCTTGACATCCCGGACGTTACCCACGTCATCAACTACGACATCCCCGAGAGCGCCGAGGCCTACGTCCACCGCATCGGCCGCACCGGTCGCGCCGGTCGCTCCGGCGAGGCGATCACGCTGGTCGCGCCGCGCGAAACCCGCTGGTTGCGCCAGATCGAGCGGATCATCAAGGCCCGCATCGAAGCCCGCCGCTTGCCGACCATCTCCGACGTCGCCGAGCGCCGCCGCGAGATCCTCAAGAACCAGATCGAAGAGGCGCTCAAGAACGAGGAGGGCTTCAACCAGTACCTCCAGGTCGTCACCGACCTCGCGGAGGACCGCGACGTCTCCGAGATCGCCGCCGCCGTCCTCAAACTCTACGCCGAAGAAACCGGCCGGGGCACCCCGGTCGTCGAGCCCGAGCACGACGACATCGCTGCCCTGACGGCGCCGCGCCCGCCGCGGGTCGACACCGGCGTTCCGCGCGGTGACGCCGGCGGCCCCCGCGGCGAAGCCGGCATGACCCGCCTCTTCCTCAACCTCGGCCGCAACCTCTCGGTTCGGCCGCAGGACATCGTCGGCGCCATTGCCAATGAGGCGGACATCCCCGGTCGCAGCATCGGCGCTATCGACATCTTCGAAAGCTACACCTTCGTCGACGTCCCGACCGAGTACGCCGAGCGCGTCATCGACGCCCTCCAGCAGAGCGGCATCAAGGGTCGCACCGTCAACGTCGAGATCGCGCAACCCGGTCAGGGACGCCGCTCCCGCGACGACGGCCGCGGCCGCGACGGCGGTTTCCGCGGCGGGTTCCGCGACCGCGAGGGCGACCGCGACCGCCGCGGCGGTTTCGGCGGTCCCCGCTTCGAGCGCGACCAACCCCGCGACGGCGGTTTCCGCCGCGACTTCGACCGCGGTCCGCGCCAGTTCGACCGTGGCGGCCCGCCCCGTCGCGACTTCGACCGCTCCACCCCGCCCCGCTTCGAGCGCGACGAGGAACCGAACGGCAACGTCCGCACCGAGCCACCCAGCTTCACCCGCGACCGCAACCGCTCCGGCTCCTCCAACTACGGCAACCGCCGCGACGACGGCAACCGCCGCTACGACCGGGGTCCCAACCGCGGCTCCGGCGGTAACCGTCGCGACTATTAGACCGTCGAAATCGACCAGGTAGAGACGAAACGGGCGGGCCAATCGGCCCGCCCTCCTGCTTTTGCCGCCAGCGCCAGAAAGACCGGGGCACTCGCAGGGTCGGCCGACCACCAAACCGTGATTCCGGGCCTGCCGAGGAATCTTCCGGCGCACAGCGGAGGCGTCGTTGGTTCGGCATCCTCATGAACAACCCGGACCGAGCCGCTGCTAGTAACAACCTCTCCCAGCAGCCCCATCGGGACCCGGCACAAGCGTCTCGATCACGTCTTCGGAGTCACGGAGCCACGGCGGGTACGAACCGATGGCGGCCAACTGACCGCCGTGTTCACGAAGTGCCGTGCGGAACTCCTCCTTCGTTTCTTCCCGAAGAACGGCGCGATCGCATTCTTGCTCGTTGAGCACAACGGCAATGATCTCCGCGTCATCGACCATCAGGGAGACGGCTTCGTCGATGATCGACTCGTCGATCCTCCCGCGTAGCGCCAGTTGAGGGCGCCGAAACAGGATCACGCTTGTGTTTGGGGGCAGCCTCGCCAACTTGGCCGTGAAACCTTCCGGTTCGCGGAAGAAGCAAAAATCCTTACCCCCGCCGGTTCGTGAATATCGGAAGAGGCCCAGAATTTCGCCCTGCTCGGCGATCCAGCGACGGGCGAGCGCGACAAACCGTCCGTCACCGATAAATATGTCGCCGTCCGGTCGGTGCGGTTTTAGCCACCACAGATCGATCATCGCTCGATCACCGTCCACTCCGGCCTCTCGAAGAGATCAGAAGTCGCCGTAATCGCGGTCCTTGGTGGTGATGATGCGATCGGTTGCGACGGCCCAGGCGAGGATCGATGGATCGGCGGAGCCACGCGCTGTCTCCTTGACCGAGACGGCATCGTGACCGTGTGCACGGAGCAGATGGACACTGGGGAGGTGGACGTTCTCGTTCGCGAGGAACCGGGTCACCGAGTCTGCATCGCTTCAAGGGAAGGAACCCTCTCCGCGATGCTTTCTGCGCCATAGGCAAAAACGGCGCGCAGTCCCTCGGGGGTAAGGTGCGGGTATCCCTCGAAGATCATCGCTTCGTCCCAGCCGTTAGCGAACAACTCCAAGAGAAACTCGACACCAAGCCGCGTCCCCTTTACCGCCGGCTTGCCGAAGATGATGTTGGGATCGACGCTGACGTAGTCGCGCCACTCCATCGCTGCGTTCCTCCTCGCCGCTGGAGTCGGTTCGAGCAATCCGGATAAGCATAATTCACCCGACTTCGACCAACGGCGAGGAGGACTCACCGAATGCCGCCAACCGGCTCCGCATCGACACACGAAGCGATCCTCAACCGCTACCGCGACGCGGTCGCCCGCACCGACGCGCTCATCGATCCGGCCCCAACCCACGGCAAGACCCCGGCCGACGTGCGGGCGCGGGCCGAACTGCGGTTGGCGCGCTTGCGGTCGTTCCTTGCCCACCTCGGCAACCCGCACGACCGCTACCCGATCGTCCACGTCGGCGGCACCTCCGGCAAGGGCTCGACGAGCACCGCGATCGCCGCGATCCTGACCGCGGCGGGGTACAAGACCGGTCTCCACACCTCGCCCTTTCTCCAGGTGGCGACCGAGAAATTGGCGATCGACGGCCGCCTGATTGCCGGCGACGCCTTCGCCAATCTCGTCGACGTGATTCTCGCGGCCGCCGCAACCTGGAGCCCATCGCCGGAAGGCCGGCTTACCTACGGAGAGATCTGGTTCGCGCTCTTGGCGACCTACTTCGCCGACGAACGGGTCGACGTCGCGGTGATCGAGGTCGGCGCCGGCGGCCGCTTCGACCTGACCAACGTCGTCCGGCCGGCAGTCAGCGTGATCACCTCCATCGGTATCGACCACACCGAAACCCTGGGCGCGACGATCCCCGAAATCGC
Organism: Thermomicrobiales bacterium; assembly: GCA_036558305.1. Lineage (GTDB taxonomy): Bacteria > Chloroflexota > Chloroflexia > Thermomicrobiales > UBA6265 > DATBFX01. Next base: position 31,295 of record DATBFX010000370.1, read on the forward strand.
CTGGCACAAAGCGGGAATCATCAAACCCGGGGCGCCGGCCGTCACCGCGGTCCCGGACCCGGCGGCTTTGGCGCCGATCCTCGACGAGGCGCGCACCGTCGGCAGCCCATTGATCCGACCCATTCCCGGACAGGATTTCCAGCCGATCACCTTCCCGGATGGCACGGCCGGCATCCGCTTCTCCCCTGGCAAGGACTTCCGCCTGGGGATGAGTGGCCGGTATCAGGCGACGAACGCGGCACTGGCGGTCGACGCGGTTCGAGCCCTCGAAGCGTCGGGGCTGACCGTTCGCAACGACGCCGTTGCGCGGGGTCTCGCCGCCACACGCCTCCCGGGACGCTTCGAGACGGTACAAGACGCACCGCGCGTCGTCCTCGACGGCGCCCACAACCTGCAAAAGATCGAGGCGCTGATGGACGACGTGCCGGCACTCCTGCCGCGTCCGGCCGGCGGTCGCCTCATCGTCGTTCTCGGCGTCCTGGAGGCGAAGGACCACTCCGGCATTGTCGGCCGGGTTGCCGCAAACGCCGACGAGCTTGTCCTGACGCGACCGCGCGTTCTCGCCAAGACCGGCGCCTCGCCCGAGACGCTGGCGGATGATGCCCGGACGTCGGGATTCGGCGGCCCGATCCTCGTCGTGGACGAGCCGATTCCGGCGATCGAGACGGCGCTGGCGCGGGCGGATGCGGAACGCGGCGACGCGGTCCTCGTCACCGGCTCGCTCTACCTGGTCGGCAACGTCCGCGGTCGGTGGTATCCCGAGGAGCAGATCATCCTCCAGCAGACACCGTGGCCGGTCGCATGACGAACCGAAATCGCGCTTCCTCCCCAAACCATTGCGGAAAATTCGTTCCCCAAACGTTGTTGAACAAGTTCACGTGGACTCCTCCCTCCGGTTTCGGCAGATCGTCTCGAAATTCGAGCAGGACCGGCGCCCCGACCGCCACCAACGGCGCATCGAGCGTCTCGATCGCCAACCGATTCCGCTCGTCGCGGTATTCGGCACCAACACCCACCGCGTGCAACCGCCGGTTCCCCTTCGGCACGACGTCCGCACCCGACAGCCACTGCCCCACCTTCTCAAACCACCATCCGCCTCCGGCGGTCACCGGCGGCACGAACGAACACCACAGCGCCTCGGGCAACCGGCACACCGGTTTGTCGAACCACTGCACGGTCATCCGCACCTCGCCCGCCGCATCGGGAAAGGCGACCTCGACCGTCAACCGGCGCGGCGCCCCGTAGACCGCGGACGCCTCCTCGGGCATGGTCAGGTCCAGCAGAAACCGCTCACCGCCGCCGTCCCGATTCCGAAAGATGCCGGTCACGTCCGGGAATCGCGTCTGCCGCGACGCCCCCGCACCTTCCAGCCCGGGTTTGCCCTGATCGCGCAGCACCCACTCCTCGTGCCGCATCGACGGGACGACGTATTGGTCCATGAACCGCTCGTAGTCGGCGGCCCCGAAGGCGTCGTACCGGACGAGCCCGAGCGGTTGCTCCGGCGATGCCCACCGCCGGCCGGTTGCCTTGTCCTCCAACCCGACGATCGCCCCGCGCTCGCGATCCAACCCGACACGGAAGTGCACCGTCTCGAATTCGACCTCGTCGGTGGCAACCGGCGCCCACCCCGCCGTGTCCGGTGGCCGCGGCGTCAGCCGCGCGAGGTGCTCTGCCGCCTCAGCCCCCATTTCCGAGTCGCCCAAGGCGTCAACTGCCGCGTCCAGATAGTCGCGCTGCTCGGTCCAGCTCGCCGCGAAGTGTCGAAAATGCGGTAATTCCCGCGCGGCGCCAAATCGTGCCGCATCGTAGTTGACCCAATCCCCCAGGTGCTTCTTCGTATCGAGCCCCCAGGTGTGCTCCGGCACCAGCAGCAAGAACCGGCTGAAGCGCCCGAACCGCGGATCGTCGACAGGCATACGCCCCTTGGCCAACCATTGCCGGCGCAGTCGGCAAAGCTCCCGAAAGCGGCTGACCTTGGTCGGGTCCGATCCGACGCCGTGAATCCAGGTGTCACCGATCTCCGCGGTCACGACCGGCAACCGGTCCCGCACCGGCAAAATCGCCCGCGCGAACGCATCCAACGACGCCGCCGCGATCCGCGCGGTCGGGCACGCCTTGCGGTGCCGGTCGAACGCTTCGATCACGGCGTCGATCGTCGGCGGTCCCGCGTTGTCGTCCGTGTGCTCGATCGCCAGCGCCGCCGTACTCCCCGGCACCCGCCCGAACCCGCCGTAGTGCTGGTCGTACATCACGATCACTTCGGCCCCGCCGGCATCTCGCCAGACGAAGACCGGCGGCACATCCGGCGCCGTCGACGCCGGATTGACCCCGATGTGCAAAAACCGGATCCCCGCTTCCGCCAGCAGCGGCACGATGCCCCGCGTGTGCCCCGGCACGTCCGTCATCTTCGCCGCGATCGTCTCCCGCCCAAACCGCCGGTCCAGTTCCCGCGCCATTCCCAAGCCATAAGCGAACAGATCCGGATCCATCAACTCGCTGTGCGTGGTAAACGGCAACCCGTGCCAGGCGATGTCGCCCGCCGCGATCGCCCCCTCCATCCGCCGCCGCGCCGCCGGGTCCGCCTGCTCCAGATACTCGTAGATCAACCACGACCCCGTCGTCCACACCAAACGCTCCGGTCGCTCCGCCTGCCGCAGCACCTCGGCCACGCGCAACGCCCTCGGCACGAAGCAGGCGAAATACTCGGCGACCACGTTCCGAGCATAGTCGGTGAACCCCACGTCGAGGTGCGTCTTGAACACCAGATGAACGTCTTCGATCTCCACCTGCTCTGCGTGGGACTCCATCGCGTCCTCCCGAACAGATTCCTCTCCGCCGGACCAGAGATCCGGTCCCAGTCCGGTAAACTACGCCGCTCGCGATCACGGCGCAACCGTGGCCGAGCAACGTTCGGCCGATGGCGGCGACCGGCTGCACACGCAACGGAATCGGGGGACCGGGTATGGGACAGGGGCTGCGCGTGCTCGCGCCGTTGACGACCGCGCTCATCATCGGCGTCCTGGTCGCGACATCGACCGCCTCGTCACAGGCAACGCCTGTCGTCGCTACCCCGTGTGCGCCGGCTTCCTCCGTCGTCGCGACCCCGCCAATTGCCACGCCCTGTCCGACCATCGGCGACCAGGTCGACCTCGGGACACCGGCCGCGGGCGGCGACCTGGTGGTCGAGCTTGGCGTCAGCAGCGACCAGGCCGGACCCGTCACGCTCACCGTCCGCGTCACCGATCAGAGTGGAGCGCCGGTAAGCGGCGCCACGGTCGTCGTCAAGGCACGCCACCTCGACATGGACATGGGCGAATTCCCCCACGATGCGCTCCCGATCGCCCCCGGTCTCTACGCCGCGGAGCGAGTTGGGATGGGAATGGGCGGCCACTGGCGGATCGAGGTCGACGTCACCCGCCCGGGTGAGCCCCCGGTCGCGGTGTTTTTCCTCGTGACGATGCAGGGGTTGTCGTAGCCGGCCGTGGCTCACTCGTCTCGTCGAAGACCCGTCCACGCCGCCGCATGTGCCCGATTGCGTCGCATCGTCAGTCGAATTCGCTGTTTACCCATTCTTCGCGATGTCCGTTGCCCCGCGAGGTGTCCCAGCCGACCGCCCGCAACGCAGCCGCCGGGTCCGTCTGCCACGCCGTCGTCGACCAGTCGTCTTCCTCGTCCGTCGCTGGCGCCCAGGGCGGCAAAGCGAATCGGAGACGCTCCGCCATCGCCGCCACGTACGGCTCGTAGAGCGCCCGCAAATCCGCCAACGCCCGCGCCGCCGAATCGTCCAGGCGCAAGGTCAGCCCCGCGGCGGCGAGACTGGTCCGGAGGCGAGCGAGCGCGGCGGGAGGTAGGCGGTCGGGCGCGGACGGGCGCGGCGGGGAATTGGTGATCTGGCTGAGGTCGCCCACCGCGTGCCGCGCCACGGCGAAGGTGAACCGCGCCTGCCGCCGGGGCAACGGACCCGTGGCCGATTCCAGCCCCACCAGGAGCAAACTGCACGCGTCGAGGATCATCGTCAGCGCCGCGAGCCACGACTGCCGCTCGTGCTGCGAGCGGAAGAACACCAGGACCGGGTAGGAGAGTTGACTGCCCAGCAAGTCCCCCGCCCAGTGCTCCCATTCGCGGAGGAACGTGTCGACCTCCGTCGGGTCGATGTCCGGGCCGAGTCGCTCGAACAGACCGACCGCGCTCGGCGGCGATCCGGCGCGGGCGTCCAGCAGCAGGATCCGGACTTCCCGCGCGGAAAAGGCGCCATAGATCGTCGGCAGGTAGCCGATGACGAGCGCCAAAAAGCTGAAACCGGTCGCCGCCTCCGCCACCGTGACCAACCGCGCCGCCCGACTGTTCGGCACGACGTCGCCCAAGCCGAGCGTGAAGAAGGTCGTGCCGCTGAGGTAGAGGTCGGAGAAAAAGCCCGGCTCACCGACCGTGGTCAGGGCCGAACCGAGACCCAAGTGCACCAGCGCGAACCCCACCACCAATGCCGTCGCCCAGAGACCGAGCAAGAGAAGCAACGCCAGCGGCCCGTAGACACCAAGGCGGCGATCGCGCGCCGTCGAACCCTCCCACCCGGCCCGGCCGGGCAGGCGGCGGGCGGCACCCGTCCACAGCGCCCAGCTCGCGAACAGGAAGAATCGGGTCATCCGCACGCGCCGCGTCACCCGGCGTGGCTGGACGACCGTCTCGAAGGCATCGACCAAAACCAGCGCGATCAACAGCAGACCGGCGACGAATCCGACGACATGCGCCACGCGTCTCGCTCCTTTCCTGCCCGGCGTCGTCACGGCCCTTGCAGCGTGACGACGTTCATAATTGCACGTCGTCCCCGGCATGCCCGAACGCTGCCCGCAACACAACCGAATCGGGCCGCAACCCGTGGACCGCGATGAAGCGCGATACCATTCGTCTACCGGAGAGGACCACTTCCGTGCACGTCTTCCTCGAAACCGACCGCCTCATCCTCCGTCGATTCACCAAAGACGACGTCGACAACCTCGTCGCCCTCGACGGCGACCCCGAGGTGATGCGCTACGTCACCGGCGGTCCTCCCACTTCCCGCGAGCAGATCGAGCGCGACCACATCCCCGCCTATCTGGCCTACTACGAGCGCTTCCAGGGCTACGGCTTCTGGGCGGCCATCGAGAAGTCCACCGGTGACTTTCTTGGCTGGTTCCACCTTCGCCCGTACAAGGACGACGCTCCAGACGAACCCGAACTCGGATACCGCCTTCGCCGCGCGGCCTGGGGCAAAGGCTACGCCACCGAAGGTTCGCGGGCCCTCATCGACAAAGCCTTCGCGGAATTCGGCGCCCGGCGAGTGGTCGCCTTCACCTACGGCGAGCATCTCGCCTCCCGCCGCGTCATGGAAAAGGCGGGTTTGCGCCTGGTCCGCACCTTCCGCTTGACCCCCGAAGAGTTGTTCGAATACCTCGGCGTCACCGACCCATCCCTTTTCCCCGGCGACGACATCGAATATGCGATCACGAAGGCCGAATGGGAGCAACTCGCGTTCGCATCCGATTCATCCAATCCTGGGTAGTCCTTTGGCGCCCACGCATCCGTACCGGCCTCGAATCTCGCGTGAACACACGACATTCGGCGCGCTTTGGCACTGCCTATGCACCAAACGCATGGGACCGCTCCGGCTCGCCCCCGGCCGGTCCAGGAGCAGGCCGTGACAGACTCTTCCGCGGACGGCCACGACGACCCGTTTCGGCACACCCACGAACTCCGGACCGCCCTGACCGGCGTCAAAGCCCACGCCCAACTGCTCCTGAGGCACCTCCGACAAGGTGGCCCGGTCGATCCGGTGCACCTCCAACGACGGGTCGAAACGATCGATCTCTTGTCCGGGCGCATGGTCGAGGCGATCTCCCGAGTCGAGGACCATTTCGGGCGCGGCGGCCGGTCTTCGGACGCGCCGCAACGCCACAGGGAATAGCGCCGCGAACTCCGATCGGGGGCAGGATCAAGAACACCGTCCCGGCCGAATCGCAGTCGGGGTCGCCCGCGTTACCCTCAGCCATGTGCGCTGGCGAACTCGATGATCTGGCCGATCGCCACGCTGCTCAACGTGCAAACGGCCGCGGTCCCCGGCAAGGACGGGTGCCGTCTCCCGGCTCGACGATCCGCGGCGTTCGTCGCGGTGGACCCAATCGAGGAAGCCCGTCCGGGGCGAGGACGCTGGCATCCCTGCCCCGGATCACTTCCACTTCTCGGCCTTTGCCCTTGCCTTGATCGCGTTGATCAGCGCGTCGTAGGAGGCTTTGCCGTCGCCGTAGGCGCGGGCCTCGCCGCCGTTGTCGAAGTATTTGCGACCGTCGTCTTCGACCTGTTGCCGTGCCGTCGCCATCAGTTTCTGGACCTGGGGTTCGACACTGCCGTCGTTCCCCGGCGGATGGGTGACCTCCTGGGATTCCAGCCAGGATTGCACCGTCGGCACGTAGTTCGTGGCCTCGCCGATGTAGTCGTTGCAGTGGAACTGCTCGTGGCGCTCGATCAGCGGTTCCGACCAGAACGTCGTGACCACCCCACCGCCGTGCTTGTACGACTCGCTCATCTGCTCCAGGTCGTTGATGATCGTCAGGTAGGAGATCTCGGTGACGGCGGGGTGGTTGGCGCTGTCGATACTCGTGCCGCGACCTTCGGCGGCGATTTCCCAGTGGCAATCGGTTTTGAGGGTCGCCTGGACGACGATCGCGTCGTCGGTGGCGCGCCACCACTTGATCGGATCGAAGGTGAAGGTCGGTTGGGAGTAGCCGGTCCCGCCCGGCACCTTCACCCCACCCCGCGTCACCTTTCCTTTCGTGTCGAGGAGGACGTAGACCTTGCTCTTGACGTCGTCGGGTTCGTCGTTGCCGAACCAGCCCATCCAGTTCGTCTTGCCGCCGCCCGTCAGGCCCGAAAGAATGTCGTCCAACTGCTTGACCATGCCGCCGAGATCGCCGAACGGTTTGCCGAGGTCCTGGATCACCTGTTGGACGATCGCGATCTCGTCGGCGAACCGCTTCTTCACATCCTCGCCGAACTCGCCGACGTCCTTGGCGAGCTCGCCCGCGGTCTGGACGACGGCGTCGATGCCGCCTTCGACCGTCTCCTTCGCCGCCCCGACGATCTCCTGGACCTGCCCGGCGGCCTGATCGACCTCCTCGCCGACCCACTCCGACGCGCTCGCCACCTGCGATTGCGCCCAATCCCCGGCGGCATCGACCTTCTCTTCGACCCAGGACGACGCGCTGCCGACCGCCTCTTCCGCCGCCTGCGCCTTCTCCCCCACCCACTCCGAAGCCGATTGGGCGGTGTCTTCGACCCACGACTCCGCGTCGTCGAGGAACGAACGCTGGACGACAGCCTGCCCCGGCGGCGTCTCCTCGTTGATCGGTGTCGCGCCGTCGGGGATGGGGATACCGCAGGTCGGAACCGGTTTCCCGACGACCGGCTTCACGTCGCGCTTCCCGTCGGTCGCTTCCGTCCCTGCCGGAGTTCGGTTACCCGCCTTGAGCCCCTGCATCGCGATCCGCACCTGACCGAGTTTGGCCAGGAGGACCGCCTGTTGCGGATTGGGCGGCGCGCCGGCCACCGCGCCCACCGGGGCCTTCTTACCCCCACCCCGCAAACTCTGCCACGTCTTCGGCCCGACCACGCCGTCGGCCGTCAACCCGGCGCCCTGCTGAAACGCGACGACCGCCGCCCGTGTCCGTGCCCCGAACACGCCGTCGGTGCCGACCGCGGCGCCCGCCGCGTTCAACTGCTGCTGAAGCGCGACGACCGCCGGCCCCCGCGAACCGGGACCCAGCGTCGGCGTCGCCCCCGGCTGCCGTTGCAGCGTCGCCGTCGCCGTCCCCGGTTGGATACCGGCCGGCACCGAGCGATCGATCAGCCGCTGGACGTGCCCGTTCCCACGAAGTCGCTGGAGATCGCCGAGCGCCGCGCGCTGCAACCCGAGCGGCGCACCCAGCCATTGCCCGGCACGAACCGGTGCCCGATCGCCGCCCTCCGCCGCCTTCTTCGACCGGGCCCGCACTCCCCCATGCCGTTTCGGCGGCAGGACCGAACCCAGACGGTGCACCATCATCCCCATCATCTTCGCCTTTTCGACGACTCGATTATAAGCCGCGCAAAGCGATTCGCGAAACCTCCGGTCGCTGTCCCAATCGACAACAAAAGCCCCCTCTCCCTTCCGAGGGAGAGGGGGTTGGGGGGTGAGGGCTTCTCTTACCGCCCCTCCACCACGATCGTCCCCTTCATCCCGGCTGCGTAGTGCCCCGGCACGTGACAGCCGAACAACAACCGACCCGGCTCGTCGAAGGTGTAGACCAGCGTCACCGTTTCGTGCGGCGGGACATCGACCGCGTACGGTTTTTCGCCCATCGCCTCCATCGACTCGTCCTTACCGGCGGCCATCTCCTGCTCGTGCTCCGCCTGCACCGTCTCGTCGCCGATCACGAATTCGTGCGGCACGGCACCGGTGTTGCGGATCACGAAGGCGACGGTCTCGCCCTCCTTCACCGTTACCGCGTCCGGCGAAAAGCGCAGGTTGTCGGTCGCATCGATTGCTACCGTGCGGTCGGGCACAGCCAGTACAGCAGCTTCCGCCGCGGGCGCGGCCATCCCCATCTCCGCGCTGCTCTGCTCGGGCGCGTAGATCACCGCCAGCGTGCCGATCGCGATTGCGACGACCGCGATCCCCGCCAGGTAGGCGACCTCGCCGACCCGCGCCCGCAACGGCGGATGCAGGATCGCCGCGGCGCTCTCGGGCCGGCGGAACCGGCGCAGGCGGAGCGCGTTCGTGACCACGCTGACGCTGCTCATCGCCATCGCCGCGGCGGCCAGGATCGGGTCGAGTAAGACACCCCAGATCGGGTAGAGCATGCCCATCGCGACCGGGATCAAGACCACGTTGTAGGCGAACGCCCAGAACAGCCCCTGCTTGATGACGCCGACGGTCTTGCGGGAGAGCGCGATCGCGGTCACGATCGTCCGCAGGTCGCCGCCGACCAGGGTCACGTCGGAGGCGGCCATCGCCACGTCGGTGCCGGTGCCGATCGCGATGCCGAGATCGGCCTGGGCCAACGCCGGGGCATCGTTGATCCCATCCCCGACCATCGCCACGGTCTTGCCTTCGGTCTGGAGTCGCTTGACCGTCTCGGTCTTTTGCTCCGGCAACACCTCCGCCAGGACGTGGTCGATACCCGCCTGCGCAGCGATCGCGTCGGCGGTGGCGCGGTTGTCGCCGGTCAGCATCCAGACGTCGAGTCCGAGCGCCTTCAGTTGCGCGACCGCTTCGCGCGACTCCGGTTTGAGCGCGTCGGCCACCGCGATCATCCCCGCGACCCGACCGTCGATCGCGATGTACATCGGGGTCGCCCCCCCGTGCGCGAGGCCATCGGCCCGGTCCGCGAGTCCGTCGAGCACGATGCCCGTTCCGGCCATCAGCGCCCGATTGCCGACGACGACCGTGCGATCTTCGACGCGTGCCTCGACGCCCTGCCCGGTGATCGAGCGGAACCGGTCCGCCTTCGGCAGATCGAGAGCAAGTTCTTTCGCCCTGGTGACCATCGCCTCGCCGAGCGGGTGCTCGGAACCGACCTCGACCGCGGCGGCGAGACTCAGCAATTGGCGGTCGTCGAATCCGACGACCGGAATGACGGCGGTGACGGAGGGTTTGCCGCGCGTGAGGGTGCCGGTTTTGTCGAGGACGATGGTGTCGATCCGCCGCGCCGCTTCGAGCGCCTCGCCGCCGCGGATGAGGATGCCGTTCTCGGCCGCCTTCCCGGTCCCGACCATGATCGCCACCGGCGCGGCCAGACCCAACGCGCACGGGCAGGCGATCACCAGAACGGCGATCGCGGCCTGGACCGCCCGCGCGATGTCGCCGTCGAAGACCATCCAGACGCCGAACGTCAGCGCGCTCAGCGCGATCACGGCGGGGACGAAGTAACTCGAGATGGTGTCGGCCAACCGCTGGATCGGCGCCTTGCTTCCCTGCGCTTCCTCGACGAGGCGGACGATCTGGGCAAGGGCGGTGTCCTTGCCGACCTTGGTGGCCCGGAAGACGACGCTGCCCGTTTTGTTGAGCGTGGCGCCGATCACGGTGTCGCCCGGACGCTTCTCCACCGGCAGACTCTCGCCGGTCAGCATGCTCTCGTCGAGCGCCGTGCTCCCTTCGACGACCACGCCGTCGACCGGCACCTTTTCGCCCGGTCGAACGCGGACCAGGTCGCCGACCCGGACCGTCTCGACCGGAACATCCTGCTCGACGCCGTCGCGAATCACCCGCGCCGTTTTCGCCTGGAGTCCCATCAGGGCCTTGATCGCGGCGCCCGTCTGCTTCTTCGCCCGCGCCTCCAGCCAGCGTCCCATCAAGATCAGGGCGATGATGATCACCGCCGACTCGTAGTAGAGGTGGTAGTCGAACCCCCAGGCGGCCGCCTGCACCGGCCAGAGGGTGACGAAGGCGCTGTAGCCGTATGCCGCGCTCGTACCGAGGGCGACGAGCGTGTTCATGTTCGTCCCGCCGTGACGGGCCGCCGCCCAGGCCGCGCGGTAGAAAACGCGTCCGGCCCAGAGCTGAATCACCGTTGCCGCGATCAAAAGGAAGGGTGCCAGGGTCCGCATCTCGATACCGAGCGGCAGATACATCGCGCCCATCATGACGAGCCCGACGGCGAGACTGACCAGCGATTTCCGTTTCAGATCCTCGATCTCGCGCCCGCGCTCGGCCCCGCGCTCGTCGATCGCCTCGGCATCGGTGGTCGGCGCGACCGCCGTGTCCGGCACTGCCGGCTTCGGAAGCGCACCGACCGCATAACCGGCCTTCTCCACTGCACCGCGCAACTGGTCAATCTCAACCAGCGTCGGATCGAAGGAGACGGTCGCCTTCTCGGTCGCCAGATTCACGTTCGCCGCGTCGACACCCGGCACCTTCGTCAGCGCCTTCTCCACGCGGCGCACGCACGACGCGCACGTCATCCCCTCGATCGGGAGAATGATCTCATCCGTGGTACCGGGCGATTCGGCTATCAACGTATCCATGTCTCGTCCTGAGTGACCCAAGCTCGAAGCTCGAAGCTCGCTACTCGACCCCCGCCACCGGATAATCTTCTTCGGCGAGTGCCGCCGACATCCGGGCGACATCGACGCGCGCGGGGTCGAAATCGACCGTCACCCGCTTCGCCGGAATATCGACCGCGACACGCTCGACACCGGCCAGCGGGGAGAGCGCATTCGTCACGGTGCGGGCGCAATGCTCGCAACTGATGTCGGGAACGGAGAGGACGGTCTGGCTCACTGGCTCATCCTTTCGCGGTTTCTCGTATACCCCCACAGGGTATCGTTGGTGGGATGATACCGCGCCGGGGTATCGCTGTCAAGCCCTGCCGTTCCATGCCGTTGGAAGCGTGATCAGGTTGACACTTGCCAAACATACCCGTATGGGGTATCATGACCCCATGAGCACGACAACGAATCCCACAACCGAGCTTTCGGCAACGGCATCGGGCCACGAAGCCCATCGCCGCTCGACCTCTTACGCGGCAGACAAGGCCAAAATCCTGATGCGGTTGCGCCGGATGGAGGGGCAGGTCCGTGGCGTGCAGAAGATGGTCGAGGAGGATCAGTATTGCCTCGACATTCTGACCCAACTCTCCGCCGTCATCGCCGCCGCCCGCACCACCGGACTCCTCGTTCTCGAAGACCACATCCGCGGCTGCGTCCTCAACGCCGCCGACGAGGATCGCGAATCTGCCCTCGCCGAGCTGTCCGAAGCGATCGAGCGGTTCACCCGGACCGTCGGCTAGCTTCCGTCGCGCCCCCGTCAACTGGCCCGATTGAAGGTGCACGCGCAGCCAGCCCGGAAGGATGAAACCTTCCGGGCTGGCTTGCCACGTCGCGGCCGGTCCACCAATCGTGCCACCCACGATGACCGATCTGCTCTGCTTCTCCTGACCTCACCGTGACCATCGTTCATTTCCAACCACGATGGTGATGGCGTAGAATGGCGCTGTCGCAAATTCACTGCTGTTCATCGAAGGCTGCGACATCAATCGGTCGACGGGGCGCACGCTGGGCGCCACGAGGGTGTCGGGCATGCCGCGGATTTTCGACAATATCGACCTCAAGCTCCTGCCGGAACTCAAGCAGACGCTTGGGCAGGCGACACGCGCCGATTTCTGCGTCGGCTACTTCAACCTCCGGGGTTGGAAACCCATCGCCGACGCTATCGACCGCTTCACCGGCGGCAATGATGCTTGTTGCCGCCTCCTCGTTGGCATGCAGCGCGCACCCGAAGACGAACTGCGCGCCGTCTATAGTCTCTCTCCCAATGGCGATGAACTCGACAACAACGCCGCCATCCGCCTCAAGAAGCGCATGGCCGAAGACTTCCGGAATCAGCTGATGATCGGCGCCCCCTCGAACGCCGACGAGGCGGCATTGCGCTGCCTCAGCGCCCAAATCCGTGCCGGGCGCGTCGTCGTCAAGCTCTTCCTGAAATACCCACTCCACGCGAAACTCTATCTCCTTCACCGCTCCGACAGAGTCACTCCTATCGTCGGCTACCTCGGCAGCAGCAACCTCACCTTCTCCGGTCTCAGCCGTCAGGGCGAGCTCAACGTCGACGTCACCGACCAGGACGCTGCCTGCAAACTTCAACGCTGGTTCGACGACCGCTGGAATGACCGCTGGTGCCTCGACATCTCTTCTGAACTGGCCGACATCATCGATACCAGTTGGGCGCGCGAGCAACCGCTCTCGCCATACCTCGTCTATCTCAAGATCGCCTACCACCTCTCCCAAGAAGCTCGCGCCGGCCTGAACGAGTTCCGCATCCCGCGCATATTCAATAACCGCCTCTTTGAGTTTCAGACGGCCGCCGTCAAGATCGCCGCGCACCATCTCAACAAGCGCCGTGGCGTCGTAATCGGCGATGTCGTCGGTCTTGGCAAGACACTGATGGCCACCGCCCTCGCTCGTGTCTTTCAGGAAATGCAAGAAACCAACACGCTCATCATTTGTCCCAAGAACCTTGAGCGGATGTGGCAAGCCTACGTCGACGAATACGAATTGGTCGCCAGAGTGATCCCTATCAGTCGCTTCATCAATGAAGTCCCCGATCTTCGCCGCTATCGCGTCGTCCTGATCGACGAGAGCCATAACCTCCGCAACTCGGAGGGCAAGACCTACCGCGCCATCCGCGAATACATCCGCGAGAACGACAGTCGCTGCATCCTCCTCTCCGCCACGCCCTACAACAAGACCTACCTCGATCTCTCGGCGCAGCTTGCCCTCTTCGTTCCCGAGGGCGAAGATCTCGGCATTCGACCCGAGCGCAAACTGCGCGAGATCGGCGAGCCCGAATTCGTCCGCCGGCACCAGTGCAGCGTCCGCACCCTCAAGGCCTTCGAGCAGAGCGAATTCCCGGACGACTGGCGCGACCTGATGCGCCGATACCTCGTTCGGCGAACGCGAACGTTCATCCAGAACAACTACGCGTCCACCGATGACACCGGGCGAACCTACCTCCCGATGCCAGACGGGAAACCCTTCTACTTCCCGATCCGCGTCCCGAAAACGGTTCGCTTCACCCTCGATGAGCGGGACGCCAACGACCCCTACGGTCGCCTCTTCGCCCCTTCGGTAGTCAACGCGATCGATTCCCTCCGCTTGCCCCGCTACGGTCTCGGCAACTACAAGACTCAGACCGCACAGGCCATCGCGACCGCCGCCGAGAAGCAACTCCTCGACGGTCTCTCCCGCGCCGGTCAGCGTCTGATGGGATTCTGCCGCACCAATCTCTTCAAGCGACTGGAGAGCAGCGGCCCCGCCTTCCTCCTATCGGTCGAGCGCCACATCCTCCGCAACTTCGTCTTCCTCCACGCCATCGAGTGCGGACTCGACATTCCCCTCGGTTCCCAGGGAGCGGAACTGCTCGACAGCCGATCATCCGATCAGGACGAGACCATCCCATCCCTCCTCGACGGTCTCGAAGAAGAGGATACGGTCGATGTTGTCGCGAAGCGCCTCCCGACCGAACAGGATTACCGGCGCGAAGCAGCAGCCGTCTACGATCACTACGCCAAGACGAAGCGGCGCAGCTTCAAGTGGCTTCGCCCGGCCCTCTTCGAGCGCCGCCTTGCAGCCGATCTCCTCGCCGACGCTCGCACGCTGCTCGACGTGCTGGACCGTTGCGGTGCCTGGGAACCCGGTCGCGACGCCAAGCTCAACGCCCTCGCCGACCTCATCACCCGCGAGCACCCCGGCCAGAAAATCCTCGTCTTCTCGCAGTTTGCCGATACCGTCGATTACCTGACCGCCCAACTCAAGGCACGTGGCATCACGGCGCTGGAAGGCGCCACCGGCAACTCGGCGGACCCCACCGCGCTCGCCTGGCGCTTCAGTCCCCAAAGCAACAGCAAGCGCTCATTCGCCGATCAACACGGCGAACTCCGCGTCTTGCTCGCCACAGATGTCCTCAGCGAGGGCCAGAACCTCCAGGATTGCGCGATCATCGTCAACTACGATCTCCCCTGGGCCATCATCCGCCTCATCCAGCGTGCCGGCCGAGTCGACCGCATCGGTCAGCATGCCCAGACGATCCGGTGTTACTCCTTCCTCCCAGCCGACGGCATCGAGCGCATCATCAATCTGCGCGGCCGGGTCCGCCGTCGCCTCAAGGAAAACGCCGAGGTCGTCGGCGCCGATGAGGTCTTCTTCGAGGACGACGCGCAGGACCATCCCCTCTTCGATCTCTACAACGAGAAGGCCGGTATCCTCGACGGCGAAGAGGACACCGAGGTCGATCTCGCCTCCTACGCCTACCAAATCTGGAAGAACGCCACCGATGCCGATCCGAAGTTGGAGCGGGCTGTCGCCGAGCTTCCCGACGTGGTCTACGCCACCCGTCCTCACCATCCCACGCCGGAGGGGCCGGAGGGCGTCCTCCTCTACCTCCGCACCCCGGACGACAACGACGCCCTCGCCTGGATCGACGATCACGGCAACAGCATCACGGAATCGCAGTTGACCATCCTCAATTCCGCCACCTGCAGCCCCGACACGCCGGCTCTCCCCCGCGATCCTCGCCACCATGATCTCGTCACCAAGGGCGTCGAGCACATGATGAAAGAGGAGAACCGCGTCGGCGGTCAACTCGGACGCCCCTCCGGCGCCCGTTTCCGCACCTACGAACGCCTCAAGCTCTATGCCGAAGGACTGAAGAAACCTGGCACCCTGCCCCTCTTTGCCCCCGACCTCGACCAACTCGGCCGCGCCATCGAAGACATCTACCGCGCCCCGCTCCGCGAGACCGCCAGGGAATCGCTCAACCGCATGCTCCGCTCCGGAGCCGACGACGAATCCCTCGCCAAACGCGTCGTCGAGCTCCGCGCCGCCGACCAACTCACCCAGACCACCGACACCGCCGAGCAACGCGAACCCCGCATCATCTGCTCCCTCGGTCTCTTCTCTCCTGGGCACGGAGCCTGACATGGACGGTGTAACGAGACGGTGGCGTTCAGCGGTCTGGACTCACGATTCGGCCCCCCCGGCCCCCCAATCCCGGGGGATGAACGACGATCCGACCTTGGAGCGGCGCTAAAGAGCGCGGACTCGTCACCCCCCAGGATTGGGGGGCCGGGGGGGCCGGCCATGACCATCGACACTGCCCGCCACCGCCAACTCTTGCAGCAGTTCGACCTGACCGAGCTCTTCGTCGACCTCGGCTGGGACCGCTTCCGCCGCGAACCGGAGGCTATTCCCATCGCCGGCTGCACGTACACCCTCTATCCCGTCGCCGAAAAACGCGGAGTCCAGATCTACCAAGGCGGTTGGGATGCCGAGGGCCACATTCCACCCTATCCCGTCCGCCGCAAGATCGAGCAAACCCTCACCAAGATCGCCTACGAGCACCTCATCATCTTCACCGACGCCGCAAAGACCGAACAGCGCTGGCAATGGGTCAAACGCGAACCCGGCCAGCGCGCCGCCCCTCGCGAGCACGCGTTTCACAAGGGTCAGAGCGGCGAGCGCCTCCTCCAGGCCCTTGCCGGTGTTCGCTTCACCCTCGAAGAGGAAGAAACACTCGACATTACCCTCGCCACTGAGCGCCTACAGCGTTCCTTCGACAAGGACCGCGTCACCAAGAAGTTCTACGACCGCTTCCAGAAAGAGCACGCCGCCTTCCTCAAGTTCATCCAGGGCATCCAGAACGAGACAGACCAGAAGTGGTACGCCTCCCTGATGCTCAATCGCCTGATGTTCGTCTACTTCATCCAGCGCAAGGGGTTCCTCGACGGCGACATCCACTACCTGCGGCACCGTCTCGAACGCCTCCGCCGCCAGCACGGCGCCGGCCAGTTCCACACCTTCTACCGCCACTTCCTCCGCCGCCTCTTCCACGAAGGGCTCGGTCAGCCGGAAGCCGAGCGCACGCCCGATCTCGACGACCTCCTCGGCGTCGTCCCCTATCTGAACGGCGGTCTCTTCGACGTCCACGAGTTGGAGCACGAGTACACCGGGGTGGACATCCCCGACGAGGCATTCGAGAAACTCTTCGCCTTCTTCG
>DATBFX010000371.1:0-3741 GCA_036558305.1 Thermomicrobiales bacterium
GCAGATGAAGCTGCAACTCTTCTTCGACACCTACGTCGAGGGGACCGACGTCCGCCGCGACTACACCGACAAACTCTTCAAGATGATGGAGATCGACCCCAAGTTGCCGGAGGGGAGCACCAACAAGACGACCGGCTCGCCCCCGAAACTCAAATTCAGCTGGGGAACCGTCTGGTCCTTCTTCTGCTACCTCGAATCGCTTTCCGTCCAGTTCACCCTCTTCCTCGAAGACGGCACGCCCGTCCGCGCCACCGCCGACCTCGGTCTCAAGCAGGCCGTCGACGAGAAGGCACAACCGGGGACGAACCCGACCTCGGGCGGCGAGGGGGGCGAGCACGTCTGGCAGGTGCAACCCCAGGACCGCCTCGACCTGATCGCCTTCCACGAATACGGCGACGCCAAACGCTGGCGCGTCATCGCCGAAGCCAATGGCATCTCCAATCCCTTGAAGATCCGGCCCGGGCAACGGTTGATCATCCCGCCGTACGGATCGTGAATAGTCGTCAGTCGTTAGTCGTCAGTCGTCAGAAAGGGGCGTGTCGGGCGATGGCGAGGGCGGTCAGCTATCGGGACCTCTTGGTCTGGCAGCGGGCCATGGATCTTTTGGACGCCCTCTACGACGTTTCGGAAACATGGCCGAAGCGCGAGCTCTTTCGCATGACGGACCAGTTGCGACGGGCAGCGCTCTCGGTGCCGGCCAACATCGCGGAAGGACAGGGGCGGAAAGGGCCGAAGGAGTTCTTGCACCATCTGTCGATCGCCAACGGCTCCCTGTGCGAGGCCGAAACCTGCGTGATTGCTGCCCATCGCCGGGGCTACATCGACGACACCGACCTCGCCCTAATGCTACTCAAGAGCGAGGAAGTTGGCCGCATGATGCACGGCATGATGACCGGCCTCGAGGACAGCATCCGCAACGCGGCGAAATCACTAACGACTAACGACTAACGACTCTCGTAAGGAACGTGTTATCGTGGTGACACCCCTTGATCCCGAACACAAGAAGACGCTGGCGCAGTTCCGGTTGCAGGTCAACGGCTCGGCGCTGTCCAAGGAGTTGGACCAGGCGATCGTCCAGGTGATGGTCGACGAGCGGTTGCACCTGCCGGCGATGTTCGAGCTTCAGGTCCAGGTCGATCCGCACCATCCGAAGTGGGTCGACGATCCGGTGATCGGCGAGGGAAAGGAAGTCGAGATTTTCGTCGGCTACGCCCAGGACGAGAAATCGATCTGTGTCGGCAAGATCACCTCGATCGAGGTCGACCTCGACGAGCAAATGCCGACACTCGTCGTGCGCGGTTACGACCTCTCGTTCGCGCTGCACCGCGACGTCAAAAGCCGCTCGTTCGTCAAGCAGACCGACGGCGACATCGCCACCAAGATCGCCGGCGAGGGGGGCGGACTGACCGCGAAAGTCGATGCGACGAGCGAGGTCCACGACTACGTCCTCCAGCACGCCCAGACGAACTACGATTTCCTGCTCGATCGGGCGCGGCGGATCGGCTACGAGTTGCGGGTGGTCGGGAAAGAACTCCACTTCCGCAAACCGGCGCCGGAGGGCTCGCCGGTCGAGTTGGAATGGGGCGTCAAACTGAAGCGGTTCCACCCCCGCCTCTCGGTCGCCGAGCAGGTCGACGGGGTGGAAGTGCGGAGTTGGAACGTCAAGAACAAGGACGTGCTGGTCGGCAGCGCCACCAACGGCAAGAGTGCGCCGAAGGTCGGCGAATCGCGGGCGGCCGGGTCGGTCGCCAACGGCGTCTGGGGCTCCGCCAAGCACCTCGTCGCGGACGCTCCCGCCGCGACGCTCGAAGAAGCGACGGTGATGGCCCAGGCGATGCTCGACGAACTGACGTCGAGTTTCATCCAGGCGACGGGCGAATGCATCGGCGATCCGAAGCTGCGCGTCGGCGGCTCGATCACCGTCAAAGGGGTCGGAACACGGTTCGGCGGGACCTACTACCTGACGGCGGTCCGCCACACGATCTCGAAACAGAGCGGTCATCAGGTCGCCTTTACGGCCGGGACGCAGCGGCCGGACACGGTCTCCTCGCTGCTGATGCCGCGACCGCCGCAGGCATTGGCGCCGCACGTCGTCGTCGGCGTCGTCACCAACAATCGCGACGAGGAGAACCTGGCGCGGGTCAAGGTCAAATTCCCGACCCTGTTCGAACAGGACGAGAGTTTCTGGGCGCGCCTCGCCGTGCCGATGGCCGGGAAAGAGCGTGGCTACCTGACGATGCCCGAGGTCAACGACGAGGTCCTGATCGCGTTCGAGCACGGCGATCCGAACCGGCCCTTCGTGCTCGGTTCCCTCTGGAACGGTCAGGACGTGCCGCCCAAAGGGACGGCCGAGCTCGTCGACGGCAGCGGTGTCGTCAACCAACGGATCTGGCGATCGCGCAGCGGCCACCTCTTCCTGTTCGACGACACGGACGGCAAGGAATCGATCCGGATCATCGACAAGACCGACAAAAACCACATCACCATCACCTCGAGCGACAACAAACTGGAAGTCCACCTGGAAGGCGACATCGAGATCACCTCGCAGACCGGACAGATCAAGATGACCGCCCAGAAGGACATCAGCCTCGAATCGCAAAACGGCAAGATCAGTCTCAAGGCGATCAACGCCGAGGTGGAGGCCCAGCAGGCGGCGAAGATGAAGTCCGGCACCTCCTTCGACGTCCAGGCCGGGACCTCCTTCGCCGCCAAAGCCACGACCTCCGCCGAGCTGAACGGCAGCGTCAGCGCCAAACTCGAAGGCGGGATCGCCAACGTTCAGGGCCAATCGGCGACGAACATCAAGGGCGGGGTGGTGAATATCAATTAGGGAGCGGGCCGGCGACGTTCGGCCCCCCCTGCCCCCCAATCCTGGGGGGTGAACGACGGACCGCCTTCTACAGCGCCGCGCGATAGCGCGCGCTCTCGTCTCCCCCCAGGATTGGGGGGCAGGGGGGGCCGAAAAATGGGTCAACCAGCCGCGACGCTTGGCGACAAGATCGTCGCCACCGACGTCCACATCATCCTGATTCCGGCGCCGCCGGGACCGCCGATTCCGACGCCGATTCCGCACCCATTCAGCGGGATCATCGACACCGGGTGCGCGATGAACGTGTTGGTCGGTGGCAAGCCGCTGGCGACGGTGGGGAGTGGGGCGACGAACACGCCGCCGCACATCCCGCAGGGCGGTCCTTTTTCCGTCCCGCCGACCAATCGCGCCACGATCATGACCGGCAGTGCGACCGTGATGATCGGCGGCAAACCGGCCGCCCGGATGGGTGACACCGCCATCACCTGCGACGACGTCGCGCCGACCGCGCCGAAGGGCCAGGTGATGGGTACCGGTATGACCGTGATGATCGGATAAGATGCTCCCCGTTCCCCCGACGTCGGGGGAACGGTGCTGGGGGATAGGGGGCCGTAATGGATGGACGCGACGGTACGATCCGCGACGACCGGCTCGATTTTGTCGGGCGCGGTTGGGCCTTCCCGGTTGGGCTCGACCTGCGCGGTCGGATTCAGCTGACGACCGGCTTCGAGTCGATCGAACGATCGATCCGCCTGATCCTGCAAACGGCACGCGGCGAGCGGGTGATGCGGCCCCAATTCGGCAGCGATCTCCACCGCCTCGTCTTCGCCGAGAACAACGCGACCAGCGCCGGCTTGGCCGACTTCTACGTTCGCCAGGCGCTCGCGAGGTGGGAGCCCAGAATCGACGTGGAAAACGTCACCGTCTCCTGG
>DATBFX010000372.1:0-16116 GCA_036558305.1 Thermomicrobiales bacterium
CATCTCGATCGGCGCCCGGATCTCGACCGACCCAACAACTCGGCACTCGGATCATTCCGACTTGAGGCCGCCCTCCGCTCATATCGTGAGCCCGTCCACTGGTTTTGAGCCACGGCGGCGAGGACCGCACGGTTTGATCAGAAGCCACCACCGGTGACGGTCGCGGCCGCCCCTTGATGCGCGCCCTGACCCGCTCCCGCCTCCCCTCCTGGGAGTCGACAAGGAACTTCGGCAATATCGCCCTCCATCTCCCACCCGGTCGGCTTCGGGTGCGCGCCAAAGTAGTCCTTCCGCCACGGTCCTATCAGGTCCTCGATGTGCTCCCGGTCCGCCTGTCGACACCTACGAAATCAATTTGGCAACAATGTCGTGACGATGTGAGAGCGGTCCCTTCTCCTCCCCAACCCAGTATCGATCTCGAAACGCGTCCGTACAGGATTGACATTGGATCATTTGTTCTGATAAGATCCGCTCCAAGCTGTCACCTCCCGGTACGGGTGGGCGGGCATGGGCAGGCAGAGAACCCGCCCAGGACCGACCACCTGCGCTCGGAGAAGCCAACGGTCCCGGCCGCACACGCCGGTCACCACGTGCCCCTCCCCGTCGCCGGGCAGCAGACCAACCCCTGCCCCGTGCCGAACCAGGCTCCATGTCCCGTCGCCCGTTCGCGGCGCTCCCTTCACGGACGCGCCGGCCCAGGACGCCGGAACGAATAAGACCGAGCCCCCGAGGCCTCTCACCGCCCGGGTTTCCAAGAGGAACCCAGGCGGTCAAGCCCGACCGGGAGGGAAACACTCACCGCCATTACACCAGAGGCCGCGTCACCGCCCCCTGATCCGCCTGCGACACCAACGCCGCGTATTTCGCCAACACGCCCGAGGTGTACCGCGGTTCCGGTTGCGTCCATCCGGCGAGGCGACGCCGGATCTCCTCATCGGAAACATCGACATTGAGTCCGCGGTTGTCGACGTCGATCACGATCGCGTCGCCCTCCCGCACCGCCGCCAGCGGCCCGCCGACGAACGCCTCCGGCGCCACGTGCCCGACCATCAACCCCTTGGTGGCGCCGCTGAAACGACCGTCGGTCACGAGCGCCACCGTGTCGCCGAGTCCCTGCCCGACGATACCGGCGGTGATCGCCAGCATCTCCTGCATCCCCGGTCCGCCCCTCGGCCCCTCGTAGCGGATCACCACCACGTCGCCATCGTTGATCTGCCGCCCGTAGACGGCCTCCAATGCCGCGTGCTCCGAGTCGAAGACGCGGGCCGGTCCCTTGTGGTAGTTCCGCTCGTACCCGAAGAGCTTCACGACCGCCCCGTCCGGCGCGATGTTGCCCTTGAGGATGACCAGCCCGCCCGAATCCTTCAGCGGCTTCTCGACGGTGACCACCACGTCCTGCCCCGGCGTCTCGTGCGCATCCTGTGCTTCTTCTGCAAAGGTGACACCACTCGCGGTCAATAGATCGCCGCGCAGTTTCCCGCCCGCGATCAGGCGTTGCGCGACCAGCGGCGTGCCGCCGGCCCGATCGAGATCGGCGGCGGCGTAGCGCCCGCCCGGCATCAAGTCGCAGATCAACGGGGTGCGACGGGAAATCTCGTCGAAGTCGTCGATCGTCAGGGGCACCCCGCACTCGCGCGCCAGCGCCAGCAGGTGCAGCACCGCGTTGGTCGAACCGCCGCTGCCGGCGACGCCGGCAATCGCGTTCTCGAACGCCTCGCGCGTCAGGATGTCGCGCGGCCGGATTCCCCGCCGCAACACCTCCATGATCAACTGACCGGCGCGGCGACCGATCTCCATCTTGCGCGGATTGACGACGCTCCCGTTCGTCCCCTCGCCCGCCGCCTGCTGCTCGAAGGAAACGGCCGGCGGCGAGGCGGTCCCGAGCGGCGAGAGCCCGATGAACTCCATCGCCATCGCCATCGTGTTGGCGGTGTACTGCCCGCCGCAGGCGCCGTGGGTCGGGCAGGCGTTGTTCTCGATCCCCTTGAGGTCGTCCAGACTCATCCGGCCGGCCTTGTAGGCACCGATCGCCTCGTAGACCGTGCGAACCGTCGCCTCCTTGCCGTTGTACTCCCCCGGCAGGATGGTGCCGCCGTAGATCAGGAAACCGGGGATGTTGAGCCGCGCCAGCGCGATCGAAAGTCCCGGCAGGGTCTTGTCGCAGGCGCCGAGTCCGATCACGGCGTCGAACATGTGGCCGCGCCCGACAAGCTCGACCGAATCGGCGATCAGCTCGCGCGAGATGAGGGACGTTTTCATCCCCTCGGTGCCCATCGTCACGCCGTCGGAGATGGCGACCGTGTTCATCTCCATCGGCGTCCCGCCCGCGGCCTTGACGCCCTCCTTCACGGCGTGGGCGAGGGTGCGCAGCCCGAAGTTGCAGGGCATGGTCTCGATCCAGGTATTGGCGATCAAGACCATCGGTTTCTGCAGGTCCTCGTCGGTCAGCCCGATCCCCTTCAGCATCGCCCGCGCCCCGGCGCGCTCGACCCCGTCGAGGATGTTCTTGCTCATGTGCCGCACGTCGAAGGCGCCGTGCCCGTTCTTGCCGTTTGTGCTCGCTCCAGCCATTGCGTCCCCCATCGATCCTTGACACGCCGGGGCCGCGGTCCGCGGATGAACCCGGTTCGTACCCTGCACTCCCGCATTCGTGAGTGTCGCACAGACGGCACGATCGTTCATCCGGTCCGCTTGTGGGAAACCGAGACCGTTTCACATCGTCTGGCTATCGCCGTCTGTCTCAATCGCGAGGCTGCCCGCTTCGGCGCGGTTCTTTGAAGATGGATCGCACGGCGAGGCGGAATCCGGGCAACACGTGTTCGCCGTCGAGGACATCGCCGACGTGCAGCGTTGCGGGCTCCTGTCCGGGGCGGTGGACGGCGACCGTTTGCGACAAGCGCCAGACCACCCAAACGAGCCGGCTGCCGGCCGCGAGATAGCGCCGGACCTTGTCGGCCACGTCGTCAGGGGTATTCGAGAGTGAGGCGACTTCGACCGCGAGATCGGGCGCTCCCTCAAAGAAACTCTGGGAATCGTGATTCACCGGAATGCGGTCGATCCGAAGAAATGCGACGTCGGGAGCGACCACGGTCTCCCTGAAGCCGGGGAGTTTGAAGCCGCCATCCGCGCCGAAGACTTCGCCCAGGTCGTGTTCTTCGACAAACGCGAAGAGTGGAGAAGAGCTCCGAACAGCGATCCGACTCGGGTCATCGAAACACGGCGCCACTCTCCGCAACTCCCCGTCGATGAGCTCATACGGAGCGTCGGGCCCCATCGCGGCCAGATCCGCGGCGGTGTAAAACCGTGTCGCAACCATGACTCGACCTCTCTATGTCACGCGACCAAGCGCCGGTCATCCAAGGTCAATCGCCAGCGTCGGTCACCCCGAGCGGTGGACGACGATGCCGCTCGCTGCACTTCCCGATGAGATCGACAGAGAGTTTGCGCTCGCTTCTGTTCTCGTCGATCCCTCCCACGAATTCGACGAGCTCCCGACCTTCCGTGGCCTCATCCTCTACGTTTTGCTCCAGCCAAGAGTCGAGGAGCGCGATGAGCGGCTGGTTCCGTTCAAGCTGTCGTCACTGCCCCTCTTCGTCCAACCGGATGTCCCGCTGGACCGCTCGATCCGCCATCTGCCTACTCCCTCAACCTTCCGGTGCCCCAGCGCTCTCAAGGCCGCGAAAGACGTCGGCCACCGCGATCCTGAATCCGGGGACGACGTCCTCGCCATCGAGGGACTCGTGCCGACCCAACTCAACGGGCGCCTGCCCCAGCCGGTGAACGGCGACCGTTCGCCGGAGCGGACGAACGTGCCAAACCATTCGCGTACCGGCACGCAAAAGGCGAGCGATCTTCTCGGCCACATCGCGGGGTTCATCGGAAATCGACTCGACCTCCACCGCCAGATCGGGCGCGCCCGGAAAATACTCTTGAAAATCGTAACCGCGAGGGATTCGCTCCCGTCGAACGAACGCAACGTCAGGCGAAACCACCGTCTCGCGTTGCCCAGGGACAGAGAGCCTGAATCCACCGTCCGCGCCGAAGAGGACGCCCAGGTCACGAGTATCCACGTACTGGAAAAGGTAACCATTGATGCGGGAGCCAACGCGACTCGATTCACCGAAACAAGGGCTCACCTCGCGCAACTCCCCGTCGATGAGCTCATACGGAGCATCCGGCCCCATCGCGGCCAGATCCGCGGCGGTGTAAAACCGTGTCGCAACCATGGTCCGATCCCTCGCACCCAGACCACCGCTCGGTGCCGAACCGAGGGCGCGTGCGGTGGTCGCTCTGGCTCACACTGTACCATTCCCTGCCTATTCATCGCGCATCGTCAATCGCTTCTCGGTCGATTGGCGAACATCAGGAGCTTTTCTCATGCCGTCTTTTGACGACGCCATTAACCGCCTGACCACGATGGTTCCTGCGCAGATGCGCGCCGACGCCACACCCGGTCTCGCGCTCGCCGTCACCGATCGGGAACGCCTCCTCCACACCGCTCCATTCGGCCACGCCGACATCGCGGCGCAGGCCCCGATCACCCCCGAGACCCTCTTCGAGATCGGCTCGATCGGCAAGTCCTTCGCGGCGATCGTTGTGCTCCAACTCCAGGAAGAAGGGCGCCTCGACGTCACCGCGTCCGTCACCGACTACATCCCCTGGTTTCAGATTCGGTCATCCTTCGAGCCGATCACCCTCCACCACTTGCTCAGTCACACGGCCGGCATCACCTGCGGCGTCGACTTCAGCCCCGAGGCGATCTACCAGATCTGGTCGCTGCGCGAGACCGACGCCACCGCCCCGCCTGGCACCTTCTTTCACTACTCCAATCTCGGCTACAAGATTCTGGGTCACGTCGTGGAACGGGTGACCGGCGAGCGCTTCCCGGACGTCGTCCAAACCCGCATTTTCGACCCGCTTGGCATGACGAGCGCCGTACCGGAGGTCACCCACGCTCTCCGTCCCCGGCTCGCCGTCGGGTACGCGCCGCTCTTCGACGATCGGCCCTGGCTCCCGCGCCATCCTCTCGTTCCCGCCAACTGGCTCGAAGCAGAGACGGCCGACGGCAGTCTCGTCATGACTGCCGCCGACCTGGCAACCTACCTCCGCATGCTCCTCAATCGCGGCGCCTACCCCGGCGGTCGCCTGCTCTCACCGCGGAGTTTCGACCTCCTTACGCAGCGTGCGATCGAAGTCGCTCGCGATCCCGAACCGGCCTACTACGGCTACGGTCTCGGCAGCTTCGACGTCGGCGGCCACGCCTACCTCGGTCACGGCGGCGGCATGGTCGGCTACTTTGCTGGGATGGTCGGTGATCTCGAAACCGGACTCGGCGCCGTCGTCCTCGTCAACGGCCCAGGCAGTCCCAATCTGCTTGCCCGGAACATCGTCGATCTGTTTCGGGCGGTGGCCAGTGGAACGGAGCCGCCCGATCTCCCATCTAGCGGCACCGACGACACGGTCGAACACGCCGGCGACTTCGCGGGAACCTACCGCAGCCCGGACCAGACCTTGACCGTTCGCGCCGCCGACGGTCGCCTGTCGCTGGAGCACGAAGGTGCAGATCTCCCGCTCGTCCCCTACGGCACCGACGCCTTCGTGGCCGATCACCCGGCGTTCGATGGCTACGCGCTCGTCTTCGGACGAAGCGATGACCACGTCGTCGAACTGTTCCACGGTGCGGGTTGGCTGGTGAATGAACGCTACGACGGCCCAACAACCTTCGATTTTCCACCGGGATGGCACGCCTTCCCCGGGCGCTATCGCTCGCATAATCCCTGGCTGCCCATGTTCGTCGTCGTACTGCGGAAGGGCGAACTCTGGCAAATCATGCCCACCGGCGCCGACGGTTTCGCCGCCGAGCAACCCCTGGTCCCCCTCCCCGATGGTTCCTTCCGCGTCGGCAGAGATGAACGCGGTCCGGAGCGTCTCCGCTTCGACACGATCGTCGACGGTCTGGCGGTTCGGGCCAACCTCTCCGGCGGAGATTACTATCGAGTCGGTTCCGCTTGAGCAGACCGTACCTCTCAGTGCGACAATCCCGGCCGCGCCAAGCGCGGAAAGCATTGGCGACGGGGTATGTCCGACTACTCGCCGACTCGCAAGAACTGCGATTCGCATCACCGAGAGCCGTCATCCAATGCGCGCACCCACCTTCGGCATCCAGACCATCCCCAACCGTCCCTACGCCGACCTCGTGGCCCAGTGGCGCGACTGCGAGGCGCTCGGCTTCGACAGCCTCTGGCTCCCCGACCACTTCGTGCCCGTCTTTCGCCCGGAACTGCCGTTCTTCGAGACCTGGACGCTCCTCGCCGGTCTCACCACCGTCACCTCGCGCGTCCGCGTCGGCGTCCTCGTCAGTTGCAACACCTTTCGCCACCCTGCCCTGCTCGCCAAACAGGCGGCCACGGTCGACCACATCTCCGGTGGCCGGCTCGAACTCGGTCTCGGCGCCGGCTGGGTCGAGTTCGAGCACCGCATGTTCGGGTTGCGCTATCCGGACGACGGCGAGCGCGTCGCCATGTTCCGCGAAGCGGTCGAGGTCGTCGACCGGCTCCTCCGCAACGACGTGACCTCGTTCGACGGCACGCACTACCACCTCCGCGTGGCGCCGTTTCGCCCCGCGCCCGTCCAGCGGCCTCGACCTCCCTTGACGCTGGCCGCCAACGGTCCCCAGATGCTCCGATTCATCGCGCCCTATGCCGATCGCTGGAACTCGCTGGGCACCGCGGAGCAACTCCGGGAACGCGGTGCGCGCCTCGACGATGCCTGCGCCGCGATCGGCCGCAACCCGCGCGAGATCCTCCGCTCGGTCCTCTACGTCGCGGCGATCATGACCGCCGAACACCCCTGGGACTCGCTCGACGCCTTCCGCGACTTCGTCGGCCGCTACCGCGACGCCGGCATCGAGGAGTTCCTGCTCCAACCCCCGCCCGACGAGAAGCGCGCCGTCTTCGAACGGATCGCCCTTGACGTCATTCCCTCCCTCCGCAACAGCAGCTGAACTGTCCCGCCTTCCGCCTTCCGCCCTCTCCCGCCCACTATACTTCCCTCCCATATTGGCGCGGTTGCGTTCGCGACTCGGGTTCGCGGCGGTCCGTGCCGTCGGGACACCACCGTGGACCTCGTCTCAATCATCGACCTGATCTTCACCGTCTTGACCATCGCCGTCATCGGCCGAGCACTGCTTTCCTGGTTCGACCCGGGGATGCGCTCCACCATCGCCCGCCTCCTCGTCGACGTCACCGAGCCGATCGTCGGCCCCATCCGGCGCGTCGTTCCCTCGGTCGGGATGCTCGACATCTCGCCGATCATCGCGCTCATCCTCCTCCAAATCCTGCGCCGTCTTCTGGTCTCCGCCGTCGGCTGAGCCCGGTCGTCGCCGTCCTTTGTTACCATCCCGCCACGGACGTATGAGACGCACGCCGACGTGGAGGGGAGACGGGCACAATGGGTTCGACGAACGGTACCTGGGACGCGCTCCTCGCGGGTGAGCAAGAACAGCACCTCGCGGAATTCTTCGAGTTCTTGCGCATCCCGAGTGTCAGCGCCCTCCCGGCTCACCAACCGGACATCGAGCGGGCCGCGGCCTGGACGGCCGACCGCCTCCGCCGCGCCGGCGTCCCCGAAGTCGAGATCCTGCCGACCGGTGGCAAGCCGCTGGTCTGGGGGCGTTGGCACGTCGCCGACGACCAACCGACCGCGCTGATCTATGCCCACTACGACGTTCAGCCTCCCGATCCGCTCGACCTCTGGACGACACCGCCGTTCGAACCGGCGATCCGCGACGGCCGGATTTACGCCCGCGGTGCCGCGGACGACAAGAACGGCATCCTCCAGACGATCCTGGCCGTCGAGGCGCTGGCCCGCACCCAGGGCCGGCCGCCCATCAACCTGGTCTTCTTCTTCGAAGGCGAGGAGGAGATCGGCAGCCCCTCCGTCGCTCCCTTCATCGGCGGCGCTCGCGACCGCCTCGCCTGCGACTGGGTGATCAGCGCCGACGGTTTGATGTGGGCTGCCGGCCAGCCCTCCCTCACCGTCTCCACCAAGGGGATGGCCGCCTGCGAGTTCCACCTCCGCACCGCCAACACCGACATGCACTCCGGAGTCTACGGCGCCTTCGTCGGCAACGCCGCCCAGGCGATGGCTCACCTCGTCGCGAGTCTGCACACGCCCGGCGGTCGCGTCGCCGTCGACGGGTTCTACGATCGCGTCCGCGAACCGACCGCCGAGGAGCGGGCCGAAGCGGCCAGGGTCCCGTTCGACGACGCGGCCGTGAGGAAGAGTCTCGGCTCCCCCGGCTTCTGGGGCGAACAGGGTTACACTCCATTGGAGCGGAGCTGGCTTCGCCCCACCCTCGACGTCAACGGCATCTGGGGCGGTTTCCAGGGCGACGGCAAGAAAACGGTCACCCCGGCCGAAGCGCACGCCAAGATCACCTGCCGCCTCGTGCCCGACCAGGACCCGGACGACATCCTCGACCTGATCGAGCGCCACGTCACCGCTCACACCCCGGCCGGCGCGGCCGTCACCTTCGTCCGCCAGCCGGGTCAGGCCCGTCCGTTCGCCATCGGCCGCGACAACCCGGCGCTCGTCACCGCCGGCGACACGCTGCGCCGGTTGTCGGGCAAGGACCCGCTCGTCATCCGACTCGGCGGCACCCTCCCCATCGCCGAAGTCTTCCGGCAAGAACTCGGCGCCGAGATGGTCTTCTACGGGTTCGGCACCATGGACTGCAACGCCCACGCCCCCAACGAATGGCTCCGCGTCGAAGACTTCCATTTCGGGGTCCGCGCCTACTGCGCGTACCTCACGGCGCTGGCCCGGTGACGAATGACAAGTGGCAAGTGCCGAGTAACGAGCTTCGAGCTTCGAGCTTGGGCGGTGCGCTCCTTGCCACTTGCCACTCGTCGTCGGAACCGTTTGCGCGTCGTCGGCGTTGTCTCGATGACGGGGCAGCGTCCCCCAAACGTTGAGACGCGAGACGGAGCGACGGAGATGTTGGGCGAACGATTTTCACGACGATCGTTGTTCGGGGCGATTGGTGGCATGCTGGCGGTCGCGGCGACGGTGCCGGCGTGGGCGTCGGTGGGGGCGTGCGGAGTCGCACCGGAGCCCGATCCGATCGACCACCCGACCGGTACCGACGAGCTTGTCCTCCGCATCGCCGTGAGCGGCGGTTTTGTGCCGCCCCAGGTGGCGATTTCCGAGGTGCCGCAGCTCTCCCTGTACGGCGATGGGCGCGCCATCACCACCGGTCCCGTGATCGACATCTTCCCGACCCCGGCCCTGCCGAACCTGCGCCAGATCCGCCTCACCGAAGCCGGTGTCCAGCAGGTCCTGGCCGCGGCGCGGGAGGCTGGACTCCTCGATGGCGACAAGAGCTATGCCAACACCACGGTCGCCGATGCGCCGACCACCACTTTCACCGCCAACGCCGGCGGCAAGACGACGACGGTTACCGCCTACGCCCTCGGCTTCGATGCCGACCCGACTTGGAGCGCCGAGGAAAGCGAGGCGATCGCCAAACTCCAGGCATTCGCTGGCTCCGCCATCGACCTCGCATCCCGGGTCGATCCGGCCAACGTCGTCTCCGGCGACGAGGCGTACCCGACCGATCGTCTCCAGATCGTCGCCCAACCGATCGATCCCTCGTTGGCAACCCCCGAGCCGAACGACCCGACCCAGAACCAACCGCCGATGGACTGGCCCCTCGCGACCCCGCTCACCGAAGCCACGCCGATCACCGACCTCCTCGGTGCGGACCAGGACTTCCGCTGCGGTGTCATCGCCGGCCAGGATGCCGCCACTATCGTCCAGGCGGCCCTCAAGGCCAACGTCCTCACCCCCTGGGTCAGCGAGGACGCCCGCTACTTGGTCACTTTCCGTCCCCTGCTTCCCGACGAAACCGGCTGTCCACCGCGCCCAGCGGAGACCGCGGCAACACCGCTCGCGTCGTAGGGTCGGTACCCGCATCGCCCCCTCGAGTGCGTCACAAATCGAACCCGACCAACTCCATCAGCCGCAGCGCGTTCGTCGACGTCGCGAGGCCCGGACGCAACGTGTAGTCGAATCCCATCGACGGTCCGTCTGCCGTCTCCGCCACCGTGTCGCGGAAATGGACGAGGTGAGCGACGCCGGACAACTCCGGTCCTTCCGCTAGGGTCAAGTCGTGGGTCGAGACCGCGCCGATCGCGCCCCGATCGACCAGACCGCGGACGATCCGTCGGGCGGCGATCTGCCGCTCGGCGGTGTTGGTGCCTTGCAGGATCTCGTCGAGCAAATAGAAGCGCCGTGGTCCTCCCGGTTCGACGTCGCCCGCGGCGTCGACGATCTGCTTGAGCCGCAACAACTCCGCCATGAAGAAGGAGACACCCCGCTCCAGCGAATCCTGAACCCGGACGCTGGTCCAAAGCGACACCGGTGGCGTCCGCAGCGACGACGCGCAGACCGGCCCGCCCGCCCCTGCCAGCACGATGTTGACCCCGATCGCCCGCAACAGCGTACTCTTACCCGACATGTTCGAACCGGTCACCAACAAGAATGTCCCCGGCGGCCCAACGTCGACGTCGTTGGCGACGCGGACGACGTCCGCCAGCAGCGGGTGCCCCAACGCCCGCGCCTCGAACCGCGTCGCGTTCATGTCCACGACTGGGAACGCCCACTCCGGTTCGTCGTGGGCCAGTCCCGCCAACGCCGCCAGCGATTCGACGATACCGATCGTCTCCAACCACTCGCGTACCTGCCGCCCCGACGTCGTCTGCCACCGCTCCAGCGCATCGAGCACGTGGATATCCCAGCAGGCCAACGCCTGCAACGGTAAGTAGGCAATCGATCCGGGCGGCACGGCCCACGCCGTCAACCGGTGCAGCCGCCGCACCTGTTCGTGCGCCGGCCGGTGATCGCTCTCCAACCGTTCCCGCAACCGCCGCAGGAGCGGTGCGTCGGCGTGTTGCGCATCGAGATGAGCGAGCAATTCGGCGTAGCCGACCAGCGCGTGGTGCTGAGCGGCAGCAAACCCGATCGGCTCGCGCGCACAATGCCCCAGCACCTGACTGAGCATCAGGTTCAGCACGAGGAATACCCCCCAGAGGGGGAAGCCGAGGATGCCGGCGATTGCGAGCGCCCCCGTGAGGACGAGCAATCCCACACTCGCCCGCGCCGCCCAAACGAGACCACGCCGGTGCGCCAACCACGGCTCGCCTTCCGCCCACTGCAGGAACGGCGCCGGGTCGGGCCGTTTCTCACCGGCCAGCCGCCCGGCCAGCGCCAGCTCCTGGCGCCAGTCCAACAACGGCGCCAACTCGGCGACGGCCTCTTGCCGGTCCTTTACCTCGGTCGGCGAGGCGGGACGGAGCAACCAGCCGCGCAGCCGGGTGTTCCCCATCGGCGTTTCGACGGTTTCCAGCAGATGAAAAACGGACGCACGGCCGAACAGGTCGAGATCCGCCGCGAACGGGTGATCGGGCGTTGCCCGAAACCCGTGCCGAAGCGGCAGGTCGACCCACGCCCGGCGCATCCGTTTCTCCGCCTCGTCGTTCAAATCGTGGAGGATCGATGCCCGCAACCGCCGCTGCCCGAGTTGCCGGTGCACGACGACCAGCACGACGAACGCCACGAGTGCCAGGACGGCCGGCACAACCGGCGGCCACCGACGCGCCCAGATCGCCCAGACCGCGCACGCCGCGAAGGCGACGAACGCGATCAGCCGCAGGTTCGCGACGCGGTTCCATCGCTCGGTCAGATCGCTCCGTTCCCCGGCGAAGCGATCGCGGCGGGAGGCGTAGAGGGTACAGTTGCGAACCGATGCCTCCCCGATCGGGCTATTCATCTCATGCAAGGCCACGACGGGCGCAACGCATCATGCCTTCGGCCCATCCCCGTTCGATGGATCGCTTGCTGTTCGCGTTGCGAACGGTCTGTATCCGCCGCGAGTCACCTCTTCCCATCCGTGCAGCGGTGACCATTCGAGCAAGCGATCCGAAACAGTGTCTTCAGGTGCGTCATCGAAAAGAGCTTGGAGCAATTGTGCGGCTCGAGGAGTAGCGAGTACGGGGGACTGAGGCAACCTCGCTATGCCGGCATGCCTTGGGCGAGGCTGCACCGCAAAGGCAGCGAACCAATCCTGCCATGCGAAATGAAGGAGGCGGAAATCATCTCTGTCGTGCGTGACGAGGATTCGCTGGGTCTGAACCGCGGTCAACAGGCGCATGTGGTCGGACGTGCCGCTCGGAAAAACATCGCGTGAATAGACGACATCGAAGCCGACTGCTCGTAGCAGCACGATGAGAAGCCGATCGACGTTCTCGTCGACGTACAGACGGACGACCACTCAATTCGCACCCTTCAGTTGATGGTGCCGGTTACGGGCAGCAATGGTTCGACGTGATCGTCAAGCTGGTGTCTGATCCTGGCGTCGCCTCACACGCCATGGAGATCTACAATTCGAAGTCGGCTCGATGCTCGTGGTCTGCGTCCGCTTCTGCTTCGAGCAGGAGTTTCGCATCGAAGAGCTGTCGATGCCGACGATAGAAAGCAATCGCGGCGATTACAGCCTCGCGGGGCAAATCGTACGCATCGGCGACGGCATCAACACTTTCGATCCGAAGAACCAATAGGAGCCGCCAGACCGGTGGCCCGCCCCCGCGGTCATCGACCGCATGCGCCTCGTGCCGGCCGAGTCGCACGTCATCACGGCGAATGTACCGTGCGATCAAGGCATCGGCCTCGTCATCAGAAATCTCGAGTTCATCGACGACGTCGCGAACACTCGTCTCCGCCATCGTCTGGACCTTTCCGAGGGACACCGCGGCGTTATCTCACCTCCACCGAAGCCGCCCGTCTGCCCCGCGCGGCCGGCGCGATCACGTTGCCGACGTTGTCCTCGTCCTCATCGTCGATCTCCGCGCCGTCTCCTTCGGCCTCGCCGTCTTCGTACTCCTCCTCGTCTTCGTACTCCTCCTCGTCCTCGTAGCCTTCCTCGTATTCCTCGTCTTCCTCGAACTCTTCGTCCTCGTCCCGCGGCAGACCGTCGTAGGCGTCGTTCTGGTAGCCGGGGATCGCCTGCTGGACAAGCGGGTGGTTCGGGTTCAATTCCGTCGTCACCAACTCCTGCATCTGGCCGTTGACCGTCTGCCGCTTCGTCAAAATGCCCTTGCGCAGGAACTCCATCACCTTGGCCTCGATGTGCTCCGACGGCAAGACCGTCCGGTCGAGGAACCGCCAGAGTGTCCGGCTCATGTGACTCTGGGTCGGCACGAACCCGGCGTGGAGTTGCTTGACGTAGGCATCGATCGCCCGGATCACCGAGAGATCGACGTCGACCGACTGCGACATCTGCAGCGGATCCTCTTCGCCCGCGGCGGCGACGAGATCGGGACTGACCGAACCGGGGACCCCGCAGATCACCACCCGCCGGCCGAGCCGGTTGCGCAGCGTGGTGACCACCCGGATGAAGTCCTTGTCCCCGGTAAAGAGGAGGAAGGTGCGGATGTCGGGCCGGCCGAGCGCGGTGTTGATGATGTCGATCGCGAAGTTGAGGTCGGACCGGGAGACGATCTTTTCCCGTCCCTGCTGGTCGATCGTCCGTTTTGCCGGGTAGTGCTGGGCCTCGAACCCGGCGACGTCGAGCCGGTTGCGGACGGCGGGTGGGTGCTGCTCGAAGTCGGCGTAGGCGCGGGCGATCGCCATCAACCCGTACTTGAGTGCCTTGTCGCGCCAGGTCAAGGGGTCCGGTTCACGACCGAAGGAGTTGATGGTGGAGTACCGTATATTCTCGAAATCCACGAAGACCGCGACTTCCGATCCGGGTCCCTGTTGCATCGATCCCCCTGCGGGTACGTTGTCGGTCATCTCCTATTCCTCCGAGAACGACGTGAGGTGCGGCACCCGATGATCGGTTCTGGTTGGTGGGAAACGCAGGCAGGGTACTCCTAGGCGTGACCTAACCCAAAACGAACCATCCACACACCGGTGCGCACCGTGCTGAGTCATTAACCGCGGCGGACCCACGCGATCGGTTGTCCACCGCACGTGCCGGAGCCACCCGGCTTCACCCCACGGGTCAGTCTAGCACGATCGGAGGTTTGCCGCGCACGTGAGCCGGTAGCCGGTAGCCGGTAGCCGGTGGGAGAGACGGACAGGGGGACAGGCGGATAGTACCACTCGGTCCTCAGTCCTCAGCACGCTCCTACCGGCTACCGGCTACCGGCTACCGGCTAACGAGCCAGCGTTCGGCGCCGATGGTGGTGGTGCGGCCGTGGCCGGGGTAGACGACGGTGTCGGGTGGGAGATCGACGAGGCGGGCGAGACTGCGGTTCATCGTGTCCTGGTCGGCGCCGGGGATGTCGACGCGGCCGTGGCCGGCGGGGAAGAGGACGTCGCCGCCGAGGAAGACGCGATCGGGTTCGGAGACGAGGGCGATGTGGGACGGATCGTGCCCCGGTAGGTGCATGACGCGAAAGACGTGGTCGCCGAGGCGGACCTCGTCGCCGTCGGCGAGGAGGCGGTCGGGGGTCACGGGCGGGATGGTGAACGGCAACTCCATCGTCGCGCTGCCGGGGTGGGCGAGAGGTTCGACGGCGAGTTGGTGGGCGGCGAGCGGGGCGCGGAGGCGGGTTTTCAGCTCGGCGGCGTCGCCGATGTGGTCCCAGTGGGTGTGGGTGATCACGATCAGGGTGACCCGCAGACCGGCCGTTGTCGCCGCGCGCTCGATCCGGTCCGCCACGTCCATCGGCGCGTCGACGACGATCGCCTCGCGCGTGGCGTCGTCGGCGACGAGGAAGGCGTTGGTTTCGATGGGGCCGCCGACGAAGGATTCGATGGTCAAGGCCATGCTGTTCCGCTCCGATCGCTAGCTTGCCTCGGCACCGACGGGTGCGAGGACCGGTTCCGTCGCCGGTTGGTCGGCCGGCGGTTCCGGTTGCGGGACGACCGCGTCGGGGTCCATGCCCTTTTCCCAAGCCTGATCCTCGGGCGAGGCGACGTCGATGCCGAGGCGGCGGAGGAGGTCGGCGCACCAGATGGCGCGCCAGGGCCGGGGATCGACCGGTTGCTTCGGGGCGTGGGAGTCGGAACCGCAGGCGATGAGCAGATTGCGGTCCTCGGCGAGGCGGCGGTAGAGGGCGGTTTGGTCGTCGGTGTAGGACCGGTAGTGCGCTTCCAGACCGTCGATCGGGATCTCGGCCAGCATCCGGTCGAGGTCGGCTTCGGTCACGATGCCGACGGAGTCGCTGCGGCCGGGGTGGGCGACGACGCAGAGACCGCCCGCCTCGTGGGCCGCGGTCACGACTTGAGCGAGCGGCAGGTCGGCCGTGAAGGTGCCGCCCAGCTCGACGACGAGGTTGGCCGCCTCGGTCAGGTTCTTGACGTGCCCCTCCTTGATCGCCGAGGAGAGGACGTGGAACGGCCAGAGCGGTCGCCCGGCCATCACCTCGCCGAGGGAAGGTAAGGTCCGACCGGAGACCTCGATCCGTTTCCAGGCGTCGACGGCGGTATGTTGCAATCGGGCGTCGATTTCGGTCAGGAGGGCTTTGAAGGGGGCGGCGGCGGGGTCGGCGCGGTCGGGGGCGACGCCGTAGACGAGGAGGTGCCACTGGCGATCGGACCAGTTCGTCGTCATCTCGACGCCGGGGACGACGACGATACCGCGCTCCGCGCCGAGGCGCATCGCTTCGGCGACCGAGCGTTGGGTGTCGTGGTCGCAGACGGCGGCGACGCGGAACCCGCGCTCGGCCAGGTGGTCGATCAGCGCCGCGGGTGTCCAGAAACCGTCGCTGGCCAGGGTGTGGAGATGGAGATCGACGGGGGCGGCGGGACCGAGCGGGGTCGCCACCGGAAACGCGAATTGGGACGCGGTCGTCACGAGAAGGGAGCCTCCTATCGCCGTTTGGGGTTGCCACGCCGGCACCCCTCACGTGGAGGTCAGTCTACCCCGGAAGTCCGGGTGAGTGACGGTGCCCTCCGTGGCATCGGGGTACGGGGAGTGGCCTCGCGTGAAGGCTTCGTCGTCTCGGGTGATCGAATCGAGATCGGTCTGAGGTGAGTGAACATTGGGCGCGGTGCGCGCCGACGGGAACCGCGCGTCGCTCCCACCGGACGGACCCTCACCCCCGACCC
>DATBFX010000373.1:0-5215 GCA_036558305.1 Thermomicrobiales bacterium
CCCGCCGAGCGCCCGCGCCACGGCGCGACGAGGCACTCGTTCACCTCATCCGTCTCGCCCATTCCGATCTCGTCCGGCACGGACGGTTCTCCCCGCCCGTGCGCCGGGTCGCCGCGTTGCTCGCCGTCGTCCTGCTCGCCGGGCCGCCGCCGACTCGCCGCCCACCTGCTTCACCATGACGGCCACCATCTGGGGCCAGAGCGGGACCATAACCGGCACCTCAGGCAACGACGTCATCGCCGGCTCCCCCGGTCCCGACACCATCCGCGCCGGACATCCTGTGAGGCGACGAGGGTGCCGACGCGCTCTACGGCGAGGGCGGCAACGATCTGCTGGAGGGAGAGCCTCAGCCCTTGATCGACTGCGCCGAGACCGGCATCGACGACCGGCTGGACGGCGGCCCCGGCGATGACGTCTTCGGCGACGACTGCGGCGTCAACCTGGCCACCGGCGGGCCGGGCCACGACCTCGGCAAGGTCACCGGCAGTTTCGACGGCGGCAGCGCCGACGACAACCGCATCCTCGCCGACCTGCCCACCTCCCAACCCCTGGGCTTCACCCCCATGTTCGCCTCGAACCCACCCATCGAGGCCGAGCGAACCTGCGAAGCTTGCCACGACGGGCACGCCATCGGGGGCTCGGGCAACGACGGCGTCGTGGTCTACGGGGGCGTCGCGGACGGCGGTTCAGGCAACGATCTGGTCGAGGGCGCCTATCCGAGCGACGAGGTCCTGGGCGGCTCGGGATCGGACCAACTCGGCCATTTCACTGGGTCCGCGGGGATGCGGTTTGATGGGGGATCGGGCCACGACATCTGCAACCTGAACGGATCGACGACCGATACCGTGCGTCGCTGCGAAGTCGTGGTGCCGTAGCCAGGCGGATTGCCGATGAGCGAGTTTCGGGAGGCGGTCTGGCTGGTCCCTGCGTTGCCCGGCCTGCTACGCGTCAACCACCGTCGTCGCCGCACCGGAGTCGATCGCCACGCCATCCGCACGCCGCACCGCCCGTCCATACAGCACCAGCGCCGGCGTCAGCAACAACCCCGCCGCCGTGATCGCCGCCCGCAACCCGAACAGGTTCCCGACCGCGCCGATCGCCGGCCCGCCCGCGAGTTGCCCGAGGGCGTCCGCCTGGCTCTGCGCCGAGATGACCGTCGCCCGCACCCGCGAGTCGATCTGCCGGTTCTGCCAGGCCCCGGCGATCGGCCAGTACAGCGCGCGGGCAAGACCGACCAACCAGAACGCCGCCAGGGCGACGCCGAAACTCGGCGCCAACCCGAACGCCACGACACCCGCCACGAGCGCCACGTTGATCCCGAGAAGCACTTTGGCCGTCCGCGCATCCCCTTTCACGGCGAGACGTCGTACCACGACCTCGGAAGCGACGATGCCGATCACGGCGCTGCCGGCCGAGAAGAGTCCGAACCAGACGACCGGATCGAGACCGCCCACCGCCGGCAGCGAGAGCGTCGTCAGGAACTGCGCCTCCCAGAGCCGGTCGTACCCCTCGCTGTAGGCGCCGTAGACGACCCCGACCGCCAGGAGCAGCATCAGTACCGGCCGTCCCCGCACGAGGAGCGACGCCTGCCGCGTCGTCGCCACCATCGACCCCACCGACGCCCGAAGCGAACCGCGCTCCTCCCGCGGCGCCGGACGGAACCCCGTCTCCGCCATCGCCGCCCGCAAGAACAACCCGAGGCCGATCATCGAGACCGCCCCGAGCAGGATCGGCACCCGCAGATCGATCGTCGCCAACCCGACGGAGACGAGCGGGCCGACGATCCAGGCGACCGCTGCCACCTGACCGGCCCGCAAAAAGACCCGCTCCAACTGCTCCTCCCCGTGCTCGTCGGCAATCCACGCCTGGAGCGCCCCGTCGATGCACGTCTCCCCGACCCCGCGCACCACCTCGGCCACGAGAATCGCGACGAAGAGCGGCGCCATCCCCTCGACGACAAACCCGACGCCGACCAGCACCTCCCCGATCACCACCGACAGCCGCCGACTGTGGAGATCGGCGATTACCCCGGTCGGCACCTGGAAAAGAAAACAGGTCGCCTCGATCGTCGTCCCGACCAGGACGAGCTGGAGCGGATTCATCCCCACCGTCTGCACGTAGTAGACGGCGAGCACCGTGTAGATCAGCGACCGGAAGAACGCGGAGGCACCCGCCTCCATGAGGTACACGCGATAGGCAGACAAACCGAACACGCGCACTCCCTTCACCCGGCACCCGCCGCACGCGGACGCCGGCGCCCCGACCGGCGCGCAACGCCGGTGCGCTCGAACCCTGCTGCGATGGATTGGGCGTCAATCCCGTCCTTGTTCCGCGCCGGGGATGGCGCGAACCAACCGTCGTCGCGCTCCCGCGACAACGGCCGGAGACGGGCGTCGAGGGGAAGGAGAAGAACCCGCCGGCGCGGCGGGGCGCACCCGCGCTACCGCACGCTCACCACGATGGGACCACCGACCGACCCCACGACCATCCTGGTGGCTGACATGGTGTCCCTCCTCAATACGACGAGAACCGCTATCTCATCCAAACCCGATTGTAGCAGACGCGAGTCGTCAATCCGCCGCGCCCCGTTCCGCCAGCGCCCGTCCCCGCGCCCTCAGTGCCGCCGCCCGCGCCCGGAACTCCTCCGGCGTCAGCGGCGCGTACCGGATGCCGTGGTCGCCGGGATGCGGCTGCCGATGGTCCCATTCGCCGGCCTGGATCTCCCAGGGGATGCCTTCAGGGAACGCGGTACAAACCATTGCGCCTTCTTCAGCAAGGTGCCGGCAAAAATGGCAATTGGAGTAAGGATATGGCGCCCAGCGCGCCATCGTCTCCTCGACCTGGGCGGCGAGTTCGAACTCCTCGGGAGTGTCGTAATCGAGGATTTTTCCAGATGGACTAGTCTTCATCGTCGATGATCACCACGCGCTCGGCGTCAAACACCACCAACTGATTACCACCGACCGGCAGGCTGAACCCGCGCTCCCGGATCTCGACGGCATGATACCCCGCTTCACGGATTACCCGCGTCAAGACTGTCTCCCGATCCGGCAGAACCAGACCAAGTTCGATGAAGCGGCCGACGCCTCCGGGGATCGCCGCGAGCAGTTGGCGCTGAGGAGAGAGGCGCGTCGAAGCGATGCGCACGGATAACACCCGCGCCACGCGTACCCGCAGCACCAACGCCACCCCGTGATGCCCGAGTTGCGACAGATAGCGATCGCGCGTGCCCGCATCGATCGCGGCATAGACACCATTTCCCCAGGCTCGACCGCCGGCTCGACGACCAAGGTCGAATCCTCTCACCCGGATCGACGCCGCTGCCTCCACCGTCGTCACGTGGTAGACCGTAGCGGGGTACGCCGATCCCGCCGCCCACCGCGCCGCCTCCGCCCGCGTCATCACCGGTTTCCAGTCCGGCCTTTGCTCTGTCGGTCCCTCCTCCCCTGCCACCCCGCTCATCACCTCACGCCGAGAACCCCACCTCGACGTACGGCGTCGTGTGCGGCGGTCCCGGCGCGAACCGCACCCGCGGCGGCACGGTCAGTTCCGCCGCCATCGAACCGAAGGTCATGAACCCGCGGCGCGGCGCCCGGCTCACCGGCGCCGTCGTCTCCGACAAGACCCGCTCCGCCCCCGCCAGGTCCGCCAACTCCGCCGCACACGCCGCTACCGCGTCGTAGCGGGCGCGCGTGTTCGATGCCGCGTACCGCCGCTCTGCCTCGGTCTCGCCGACGACGGCCGGATTGACCAACGGATGGTTCGTGTGGACGATACGCTCGACCGCGGTCTCGTCGCGGACGGCGCCGTTGGCCGCGCACTCGTAGCTCGCCAACCCGTGCGGTCCGCCGATCCCGTAGTGTTGCCCGATCGCGTGGGGTACCTGATCGACGAACGCCGCCGCCGCGGCAAGCGTCGACCGGACCAATATCCCGCGAAGGACGAAGGCGACCGGCAATCCCCCGGCCGAACTCGGCAGCATGTCCAGGTTGTTGACCACCACCCCAACCCCGGCCGCGTTCGCCCCCATCAACCCGATGAATCCGGCCATCGTGAAGGCGAGGATTTCCGGCCCCGCCTCCGCTCGGATCCGCAAGACCGCCTGCGTGCCGTCGTGCACGGTCGGGATGTCCATGTTCTGCGCGATCACCGTCGTGCCGGCCGCCGTCCGAAAGCCGACGACGGTACAACCCGGCGCACCTCGTCGCCGCCCCTGACCGTACGACCACTCCTCGTCCATCAGGTTGTAGGCGAGGACGCGCGGGAACGGTTGTCCCGCCCCTTCGGCGATCCCGCGCACCTCCGCCAGCAACTCCGGTGTCCACCGCCGGATTGCCGGCAGGTGATCAGTCTCGTCGAGGAACCCGCGCAGGTAATCGTCCGGATCGATCCCGTGCCGGCTCCCCAGCGCCTCCAACCAGCGCCCCATCCCCGCGGCGATCCTGTCGCGGAGTTCTTCGCCGTGGCTCCGACCGCGCCGCCGCGGCTCCCCGGCACAGGTGACGATCGGCAGCGTCGCGGTCTCGAGCACGTTGGACATCGGTCTCCTCCGGCGGCACGGCTACCCGACACGTCATCGCCCCGCCATTCTCTCACGGACCCAACGACGAACCCGCGGCCACGACGCATTCGGTCCAATCGATTGACTCACTGTCAAAGGCAATCGATTGCTGGAACCAAAGTCCCAAAGGACATTCGGAATCATGAGACATCATGGGTAATCCGGATTGACTCGATGGTTTCCGATTGCTATGGTCGAGTCCGGCCCACGGGCCGCGCCTTGACGACCTCGACCAGACCGCGATCGACACCGGCATTTCGGCGGCGTCCCGGCCGCCGGCGCCTGGGTCTGCCAACCGAATCTGCACCACGGCGAGCGTGTCACCGACTCGGAGGTTCTCCGTTGAACGGGATACGACACGACTCCCTGCGCCGGGTGTCCCTGATCCTCGTCGTCCTCCTCTGCGCGAATTTCCTCGCGCCGAAGAGTCCGGCCGGTGTCCGCGCCTCCACCGACCTCGCGATCGGCGGGTGGGCGGTCATCGCCGATGCCAACGGCGACAACGTCCGTCTGCGCGAGGAACCGGGTCCGTCCGCGCCGATCGTCGCCCGCTATCCCGAGGGGACGACGGTCGAGGTCCTCGACGGCCCGGTCGAAGCTCCGGAAGACGGCTCGCTCTGGTACCAGGTGGCCGTCGACGCCCTGAGCGGATAC
>DATBFX010000374.1:0-6320 GCA_036558305.1 Thermomicrobiales bacterium
GTAGTTCGCCCCGCTCAGGACGTAGGGGAGGACGCTGTTGGCGCCGGTCCCCAGGTAGCCGACGTCGACCACGAACGCCTGGGCGGTGGCGTCGACGGTGAAGGCGGCGGTGGTGACGGAGGCGGTGCCCGAGGGGAGGCGGGCGTACGACCCGTGGTCGACGTCGGCGGCGATGGCGGCCGACCCGGTGTCGTGCCAGGGGCTGAGGGCGCCGGTGGCGAAGTCGTGGTTGGTCGGGGGCGTGCCGACGTCGGCCGGGGTGGTGCCCAGGTCGGCATCGGTCGGCGCCGTCCCCACCGAGTACGCCGCGGTCTCGAAGTCGTGGTCCGTGGGCGAGCCGGGCAGGGTGACGACGTCGGCGTCGAGGGAGTGGTTGAGCGGGTAGGGCGGGTAGGCGCCGGAGGCGGCCGGCGGGGCCGCCTGGTGGCGCGCCGGTTGCGCCGGCAGCGTGTTGCGGCCGGGGGCGAGGGCGGCCAGCGCACGGTCGCGGGCCGCGTGGTCGGCAGAGAGCCGCGCCAGCGTCTCCGGCGTGCCGGGCAGCAGCAGCAGCACGACGAGCACTGCCGTCCGCCAGCGGGTCCACCGCGTGATCCGTCGCCCCACCACGTGTCCCATCCCTCCCTCGACGGGCGCAACAGCCCCCTCCCCAGCGGGACGTTCACCCGATCGCGACAGTTGGTTGTGCGGAACAGTTGAATTGTCCGTATACCGACGATCCTAGCACCAGTGGTGACTAGAAGTCAACATGCTTGGGCGACTAATTCGATCAATGGACGACGGATCGCCACACGTCGTGGAGGGATGTGAGCGCCCGCACATACGTGGTGAAGGAACACGTCACCCGCGTCGCTCCCTCCAGGAGACGTACGCGTGCGAGGTATTTGGCATTCGAGCCACGAGAGCAAGCGGGTTCGCGGCAAGGATGTGTTCGCGGCCATCTATCCGGCGTCGGCGGAGAACGCTGCCGATTCCAAACGCGCGGACCCGGTGCGCCATGCGCCGGGGAGGAGATTACGGGACGGACGGGAAGAGCGCCTGGGATTCGGTCTCCGCCGTCGTGGAGACCAATGCCGCGGTGCCCGAACGCGGGAGCGGCGGCACTTGCTCGCGTTGCTCAGCCATCGCCGGTGCGGGGGGCGGATCGGCCTGGTGACGCGCGGCCAGGAACGCGGCCAACTCCGTTGCAGCCAGCGGCGGGGCGAAGAGATTGCCCTGGGCCTGCTCGCAGCCGAGGGCGCGCAGTTGGGCCAACTGATCGGCACGCTCGACGCCTTCGGCGACGACGGTCAGACCGAGGGCGT
Source organism: Thermomicrobiales bacterium (assembly GCA_036558305.1). Classification (GTDB taxonomy): domain Bacteria; phylum Chloroflexota; class Chloroflexia; order Thermomicrobiales; family UBA6265; genus DATBFX01. The sequence continues at coordinate 1,302 of DATBFX010000374.1, forward strand.
GGGCAAGGCGGATGACGGCTTCCGCCACCTTCGTCGCGTCGTCGTGCCGACCCAGACCGGCGACGAAGGAGTGGTCCAACTGGAGCATGGCGATCGGGAAGCGCGGGAGCGAGCCGAGACTGGAGGAGCCGGTGCCGAAGTCGTCGATGACGGCGCGCACGCCGACCTGCTGGAGCCGGCGGAGGACCTGGATCGTCGCCTCGGCGTTTTTCATGGCCACCGTTTCGGCGATCTCCAACCGCAGGCGGCGCGGTTCCAATCCCGTTTCGGCGAGGAGGCCCGCCAGGTCGGCGACGAGCGCGGGGTCGTGCAACTGCTTGCCGGAGAGGTTGACGCTCAGGATCGGCGGGTCGTCGGTGAGGGTCCGCCAGCCTACGGCTTGGCGGCAGGCCGTCGCCAGCACCCAGGCACCGATCGGACCGATCATCCCGATCTCCTCGGCGATCGGGATGAACCGAGCGGGTGCGATCCAGCCGCGCGTCGGGTGATCCCAGCGCAGGAAGGCTTCGACCGCGACCACGCGCCCCGTTGCCAGGTCCAGTTTCGGTTGGTAGAGAACCCGCAGCTCGTGCCGTTCCAGGACGCGCCGCAGATCCGCCTCCAGGGCCAGGCGCTCGGCGGTCTCGGCGCCCATGCTGGCGTCGAAGACGGCGTAGCGGTTGCGGCCGCCCTCCTTGGCCCGGTAGAGGGCGTTGTCGGCATCGCGCAAGACTTCGGCGCCGGTCCGGTGGTCCGGTCCCGGCCGGACGATGCCGACGCTGGTGGAGACGACGACCTCCCGCGTCTCCAGCAACGAGACCGGCGCCGTCATCGCCGCGATGATCCGCTCGGCGATGCCGACGGCTTCGGCGTCGTCGCGGACGTCGGCGAGGAGGACGGTGAACTCGTCGCCGCCGAGCCGCGCCACCACGTCGTCGGGGCGGCGGACGATGCCGCGCAACCGCCCCGCCACGGCGATCAGAAGTTGGTCCCCCGCCTCGTGGCCGAGGGTGTCGTTGATCAGCTTGAAGCGGTCGAGGTCGAGGAAGAGGACGGCAATGTGGGGGGGAGCCTCGTCGCCGGCCCGCATCGTCTCGTCGAGGCGGCGGGTGAAGAAGGCCCGGTTCGGGAGGTCGGTCAGGGGGTCGTGGAAGGCCTGGTGGGCGAGCCGGGCTTCCAGGCGTTTGCGCTCGGTGACGTCGTGGACGGTGCCGACGACGCGGCGGGGTCGACCGTCGCGCCCGCGCACGACCTCGCCCCGGCTGTGGACGAACCGCTCGCTGCCGTCGGGGCGGACGATGCGGTGGTCGATCGCGTAGTCGTGGCCCAGGCGCGCCTCGGCGAAGGCGCGCTCCACCGCCGCCCGGTCGTCCGCGGGGACGACGCTCAGGTAACTGGCCGCGGTCGGGGCGGCGCTTCGTTGGGACAAGCCGAGGAGGGCGAAGAGGGCGTCCGACCACTGCTGGTCGTCGGCGCGGAGGTCCCAATCGAGGCTGCCCAGGTGGGCGACCTCCTGGGCGGCGGCGAGGTTGGCCTCGGCCCGGCGCCGCATCGCGACGTGTTGTTGGAGGGCCGCGTAGACCGCGGCGCCGGGAAGGAGCAACAGTGCCAGCGCCCACGGTTCGGCATCGACGATGACGGCGGCGAGTAGACCGACGCCCAACTCGGCCAGGTACTGGACGTGCTCGGCCGGCTGGGCGCGGAGCGTGGCGTCGGCAAAGACGGTTGTCAGAGGCTGGCGTTCCTGGAAACTGATGACGCCGGCCAGACTGACGTGCTTGACCAGGTACATGACGCCGCCGCCGGCCAGCACGACCAGGATCGGCAACGGCAAGGCGAAGTCGGGGGCACCGACGTTCCAGCCGAGCGCCGCCACGACCAGTCCCATCGCCGCGACCTGAAGCGCGAGCGTGGAGCCGTTGAAGATCGTCTCGGCCCAGGAGGCGTAGCGCAGATGGGGATCGATCCACGGCAGACGCGGCCGGATCACCAGCGCCAGCAGCGTCCCGCCGAGCGCAACGAGCATCGCCAGACCGGGCGGAAACAGCAGCGCCGCGGGGACGAGGGCGACGACTTCGAGGGTGAGGGCGATGCGGTGGCCGGCGTTGATCGGGATGGCGTGGACCAGGGCCATCACGGCGGTGAGACCGACGAGGAGCGCAAGCCGGCCGTCTGTTGGGGTAGAGACGGAGACCAGCAACCGGACGCAGGTGCTGAGCGCGGCCGCGCCGAGCAATCCGACGTAGAAAACCGTCAGCGGCCGGAGTGGGGGCGGGGCGGAGACTTCGGACACGGACGGTTTCCATCCTGGCGATCGACGTGAGGAGGACGCCCCACCCACGATGGCGACCAGTGACCGGTTTGAGCCCCGAAGGGTCGTCGGGCGGATGGCGGGACGACCGCTTGTCTCGGGATGGCTAGGCTGTCGTTCCCGGCCGGATGATACCGCCAGTCGTGCCCGAAGTCACGATCCCGCGATGCGCAGGGGACGCCAACGAGGCGGTGGTCTCACCGCCCCGTCGATTTTCGCGTTTGACTCGGCTAGCGGCGGCGCAGCACGCCGCACCGCAGCTTGAGCGCGGTGGCCGGGATTAGCAGTTCCGGCACCAGATCGGGCTGCTCATCGTCGTCGCGCCGCCGCCGCTCGTCGCCGATGCGGTCCAACCGCCGTCGGCCGAGGCGCTGCCACTCCCGAGAGCCAGGGAAACGGCCAGCATCAAGAAACAGATCGCCACCAGCAACATGCGTCGCATCGCCAACCCTCCAGAACGCGACCGGTCACGAGCGCGTCGTCATGGGCCATCGGTCCAGTCGGTTCGTCCGTCCGGCCCAGTCCCATCGTAGGTGTGACCACCCGGTGAGCCTATGACCTTCGGGTCGCGACCCGAGACAGGACATCGGGACCGACAACCCCTCCCCTTCGGGTGGCGGGGTCGTAGCCCGGTTGGGGGGGGCTGGGGGGGGTGGCGGGGCCGTGGTATCCTTCGGCGCATTCCGATTCGGCAAGCGAGCAGGCAGGGAAGGAGTGCGCGCGGATGGGGCGGATGGAGCCGGCAACCGGTCGCTCGAACGGCTCGGCTCCCGCGCGGCCGGTCGCCGCCGCCGAGGTGGCCGGGGTGCGGCGGTCGACGCAGGCGGCCTCGCTGCTGCCGCCGCGGGTCTATCACGACCCGGCGGTCTTTCGCTACGAGCAAGAAGCGTGGTTCGCCGACGGTTGGATCTGCGTCGGGCGGGAGGAGGACATTCCGCTGCCGGGGCACTATTTCCTGACCAAACTGTGCGACGAGAACGTGATCGTCGTCCGCGACAACGACGGGGTGGTGCGGGCGTTTTTCAATTTCTGCCGGCACCGGGGGGCGACGCTGGTGACGCAGGAGCGGGACCGGATTCCGCGCTTCCAGTGCCCCTACCACGCCTGGGTCTACGACCTCGACGGGCGGCTCCACAAACCGCGCCACACCGACATGCTGGAGGACTTCGACCTGGCAGAGTGGGGCTTGGTGCCGGTGGCGATGGGGTTATGGCAGGGGTTCGTTTTCCTCAACATTACCGGTGAGGCGCCGCCGCTGCTGGAATACCTGGCGGACATGCCGGACTGGTTCGACCGGTTCGACCTGGCCGGGTTGCGGCGGGCGGCGGAGATCGACTACGACGTCAAGGCGAACTGGAAGGCGATCGTCGAGAACTACTCGGAGTGCTACCACTGTCCGGGGGTGCACCCGCAGCTCAACAAGATCACGCCCTACAACCTGGGGGAGTGGATCCCGACGACGGGGCCGTGGAACGCGAGTTGGATGCCGGTGGTCGGCGACTACGACACGCTGACGACGGACGGCCAGATGGGGGAGCACGGGCGGGACATGCTGCCCGGGATGACGGAGGAGGACCACAAGAAGATCTACTACTTCGTGGTCTGGCCGAACCTGCTCGTTAGTCTCCACCCCGACTACCTGATGACGCACCGGGTGGTGCCGCTGGCGGCGGACCGGACGTACATCGCCTGCGAGTGGTTTTTCGACCCGGCGGACATGGCGAAACCGGGGTTCGACCCGAGCGACGCGGTCGATTTCTGGGATCTAACCAACCGGCAGGACTGGGAAGTCTGCGAGTTGCAGCAGGCGGGGACGCGCTCGCGCGCCTACACCGCCGGTCGCTTCACGGGGATGGAAGCGGGGGTGCACACCTTCGACCTCCACGTGGCGGACCGCTACGCGAACGACGGGGCGGTGACCCCGCTCAACAAGATCGGCAAGGCGGAGGCGAGCGACCGCCGGGGCGCGCTATCCGGGAAGCGGAAGCGGGTCGCCGGGAGCCGGCAGTGATTTGCGGGATTACCATAAATCGAATCCTGGAGGGAGATGGACTCTTTCGCGCGCGAATAATGGTCAAGGGATTGGCCCAGACCATCGTAGGGGCGGACCTCCGTGTCCGCCCTGTTCCTCAACGCGACGCCGCCTGACCGAGCCGGGCGGACACGGAGGTCCGCCCCTACACCCGGTCGCGGCGCGACGGCTCTGCAACCCGCGGTAGCGGGCAGGGCTGGGGTTTGGTGGTCCACTCATCGACGATCGGAGCGGACGCGAACACTCGGCCGGTCGTCACCAGAGGCGTAGCGCGGAGGGTTTGTGGGAGACGGTCGACCAGTCGAAGAGGTTGGCGGTGACGGCCCGGTAGTTGGCGTCGAGGGCGGGTTCGAGGAGGAGGATGGCGGCGATGCGGCGGGCGATGTCGCGGAACTCGCGGACCTCCTCGGGTTTGAGGGAGCGGCCAAGGATAGTGTGCTCGCGGTAGGAGAGCCATTTCTTGAGGACGGGGTAGCCGCCCATCTTGTATGCCCAGACGGCCGCCGGAACGTTGCGCCAGAAGGCTCGATCGTTCAGATAGACATCGTGAGCTGATACGCCGAGCGGGGCAAAGTCGCCGTCGAGCGTCAATCCGAGGGGATTCGCCCAGGCCTCAAGTGCGACGCGCTCGTCGACCGAGTAAGCGCGCGACACGAGGCGACCGGGGCCGGGCATGGCAATGCCACCGCGTCCAGCG
>DATBFX010000375.1:0-8743 GCA_036558305.1 Thermomicrobiales bacterium
TCGGGTGAACCAGCGCGCGTTTCGGAGGGCACTTCGCTACGGCTTCGGCCGAGCCATCCTGCACCTCCGGGGGCACGACGCCGCGCCGTATCGCGGAGACATCCTCGACGGCTGTCTCCACTTCTGGGGATTCGACGGCGACTTCGACCACAACCGCCCAGACTACATGTTCGAGGTCATCTCGCTGACCGGGGAGCGCGAGTTCTACCGCGACCGCATCCTTGCCGCAGTCGAGTCCGCAGCGGGCGATCGTGACGGCCACCAGCACTTCGCGCTCGCTCGGATCTTTACCGAGGCAGGCGACGAAGCGGCGCGTGTCGCGTTGGACCGCGCGTTGGAACGCCTGCCATTCGATCACAAGCTCGCTGAGCACACGATCATGCTCCACGGGCCCGCAGGTCTGCTACGCGTCCTGAGGCTGCGGCTCGACCGCCTGGACCCAAAAGGCGGCACCCAACAGGACTCCGTAGATGTCGACCCTTGGATCATCCAAGAGGCCACCGACCGCTGGGGCAAGCGCGCCTTCGCGAGTGCCATGCAAGATGCCGGACGCGCCGATCCGCGAATCAGAAATCTTTGGTCGCAGTTACGGCAGGAAGAGGCAAAATGGCGCCAGGATCTGGGCAAACGGAGCGAGCAACCTAGCCTAACCTACGAGCAGGTCAATGAGATCTTGGCGAACCCCGAGGTGGGCAAGGCATTCGGCGCGGGACATTGGTCCAACTCGCTGCGGAACTGGGCGAAGACGGCCACGGACGACGAGTGGAGGAGGCTGGCTGCAGAACTGTCGGATCTGCCGGGTGATGACCCCCGCTGGCAGCGGGCCGTGCGCTACCTCTACAACGGTCGCGCCTTTCCGGGTGATCCCCATCGCCTGATCGCAACTGTCCAGGCTGCACGTCTCGACCGTTTCCGCTATTTGGTGGAAATGGACTTCACCGAACGGCTCGCGCTTCGTGCCATGAACGCGCTCGCCGAAGTGACGCATCCGGCCGTGCGGTCGTTTGCTCTCGAAATGCTGAAGACTTCCAGGTGGACGTCGCACGCGGCATCGCTCTTGGCGGCGAACTACGAGGACGGAGACCTGGAGTTGCTAGCCGCCGTCTTCCGTCGGGAGCGAAGCGAATGGCAGCGGCACGGGATCGCCTTGTCGATTCGCCAGATCGATGAGCGACTCGCGCCGGCAGAGGCACCTGCCGTCCTCCTCCTGCTCTACGAGCACGTGCGATGCGGGATGTGCCGCTGCGGCCTCGTCGAGCGCTTGCACGCCCATGACGCCTTGCCCAGCTTGATCGCCGAGGAATGCTGTTTCGACGCCTACTTCGGTCTCCGGGAGCGCATCGCCGAGATAGTTCCGGGAGTTTGCGGTGGCCCTGGCGGCTACGGGCATGCCGGGGGCGGGAATCGCGCCCGCACAGCTACCCGGCCGCCTGCCCCGCCCTCGGATTCAGGCCTCTGCACGTAGAAGAAGTCGAGGGCAGCGCCCTGAATTCGGGGGCGAAATTGTCGGACGCCGCGACGCCGCCAAGCCGCCGGATCGTCACAGCAGGTACCGCGAAGAGAGACGGGGGAGGGCAAAAGACCGGGTTTTGAGACGGTCCTGATGGGTAAAATGGTCGTTTTCGAGACGGCCTGGTTCGGGATGTCGTGATGGGATGTCCGGTGTACCATCGGCGCTCGCATCCCGACCCGGGACGTTTCCTCGGCGGAGGGAGGAGTTCGCGGGGGCATGGATCGGCGTACGGACGGGGGTGCGGGCCAGGCCAGCAAGAGCGCCGCAGATGCGCTCGCCGATCAAGACTACCGGCACGACCTGGGGGAGGGTTTGCTGCTGCGGTGGTCGACGCCCGACGATCGCGACCGGCTCGCCGCGATGTTCGCGAACGTGCTGCGCGCTGGCGAGCATGTGCCGCCGAATCACCGGCACGGCGCCTGGGTGCGCGACATGATGAGCGGGCGATGCCCGCACATCACTCCGTTCGACTTTGCGTTGGCCGAAGACACCGGCACCGGGCAGATCGTGGCCTCGGCGTGCCTGTTCGCCAACCGCGCCACGTACGAGGATCTTCCCTTCACGCTGCGACGTGCCGCCATCGTGGGCACGGAGATCCCGTACCGCACCCGCGGTCTGCAGCGGTCCATCTTTGCGCTCATCCATGCGCGGAGCGCGCAGCGCGGCCACCTGGCGCAAGGCATCGCCGGGATCCGCTACGTCTATCGGGCGTTCGGCTACGAGTACGCCATCGACCTCGAGGCGTCGCAACACGTCTACATCGCGGCACTGCCACCTCGGCAGGCCGCCGAGGTGGCACCTTTTGGTCTGCGGGCCGCGGTCGAAGCGGACGTCCCGCTGCTGACGGCGCTGGCCGCACACGAGCGGCCGTGTTGGCAAATCGCCACCGTGCTGGACCCGGAAGCCTGGCGGTGGATGCTGTTCGGTGCCGATCCGGCGGCGGGGAACCTCGGCACGGCCTTCATCATCACCGGCGCCGGACGGGACGTCGGCTACCTGCTCGTTGACCGGCTCCGCCGGGGCGATTCCCTGGGCATCTGGGGATGGCGGTAACCGATGGGGTCCCGTTGGCGGCCGTCGCCCCGCACGTGTTGCGCGCCCTGAGCGAGACGGCGCGACTCCTGCCCAGCGAGCCGGAGCCGGCACCGCCGCTGGCCCGTTTGCGCCTGGAGATCGGACCGGGCCACCTGCACTTTGCCGCGCTCGGTCCGTACCTGGCGCCCGAGTACAAGTATCGCCACGCCTGGTGGATGCGCGTGCCGGGCAGGGCAAGCTGCTCCGGGCCGAGCCGTGGCGCAAGCCCTTGTGGGGCGGGGGCCAGGCCGGCTTCCCGCCGGCGGTCTTCACGCAATTGCTGCTCGGCTACCGCGGTTTTCTGGAAAAGCGCCACAACTACCAGGACGTCTGGGCCGAAGGCGTGGTGCGGACGCTGCTGGAGACGCTTTTCCCTCCCCGATCCTCCTAAATGCTGCCGCTCGCTTGACCGGCGGCGCCGGCGGGTCGCGCCTGCTGCCTGGCGGGGAGGCGCATGAAGGTCCGTCGGACGAACCACCAGATGCCCCTTCGGGGACGGGGGAACCGACCGAGCCTCGAAACGGCGGTCTATGGGACCGGACAGTTAATGGCAACGGGGCCGGGTCGCCTCGACGCACGGCCGTCGCAAGAAGGGCGAGGGGAAGCAGCACCCGTGGTACAACCGAACGGGTGCCCGCACCGGTTCCGCCGGCGATCTTTTGGGCGAGTGCGTTAGCGGGCGGCGTAGTCGCGGTCGTAGATCGATGGCTGATGGCTGGTATCCACGCCGGTGGCGGGGGTGGGAACGAAGCCGCTGGTGAGGGAGGCGACTCCCGCGGTGAGGCGGGCCGAGGTGACTTCGCCGTAGTGGCCCTTATCGCTCTCTTTTGTGAAGCTGCGTGCCATGAACGTACCGGCGCCGCAGCCCTCGCAGCGGGCGGCATTGATGCGCACGTGCGGCCGCGAATCGTTGGCGCGTTCGACGTCAATGGTGGCGGCGTTCAGCGATTCCTGGTCCGGGGAAGCGGAGCGGAGGCACGCCCAAACCGTTGCGAGCGCTTCCGGCGCGATCGAGACGGAACCGCTTGATCGCATGTAGCGACGGCACGATCCGCAGTAGTCGAGTTTGCCGACGAGCTCGACGACGGTGACGCAACCGGCGAGGATTCCCAGGCCTTCGAGGACGAACAGTCCCCAGTTGATCCAGCCGCCGACGGAGCTGGACATGTCGATCGATTGGGACTGGTGTCCACCGTTGTCGTAGATCGTGAGGTCGCGGCTGCGAATGTCCCACTTCAGGTAGCGCCAGAACGTAAACGGTTCGCCGGTGTCCAGATCGACGAATGTACTGATGTGGTCACCGTCGCCGGCGTAGTTGATCTCGTCATCGTCGTCGACGTAGGTGCGGTCGTAGATGCCGTAGTAGGTGCCGAAGAAACAGGTCAAACCGAGGACGACGGCGATACCGTATGAGGCGACGGTCGGGCGACTCTGCATCAGCCAGAGTCCACCGGCGAATCCGCCGCCGGCGAAGCAGCCCGCGAGAAAGGCGCCGATCGGGACGATCAAGAAGATGCTGAAGCCGACCGGGTTGAAATCGAATGTGGCGATGCTGAAAACGGCGATTGCGATGGAGATGGCGACGGTGACGATCCCGAACGGGATCGCGCCAAGACCGCGAAGGTCGATTCCTTCGTCGCGGGGCACTGCGATGGTCATCTTGCCTGCCTTGGCGAAAACGGATTGCCGGGGTCCAAGGGTGCGCGGGTTCGGACCGTGCAACGATCCTATCGACGCAAAGGATGCAGACGGCATCACCAGAAGGGACTAATCCGCCGCGGAATTTGCGGGGTGTCGCGGCCGGAGAGTTAAGAGCGATGCACGGCTAGAGACCCGCCGGCGGCCGGCGGTCGGCGATCAGCACCAGGACGATGCAGATCAGGAGGAGGATCATCAAGCCGAAGGTGACGAGGCCGAACAGGCGATCATCCGCCTCGTCCTCGGTACCGACGGCGATCGGCCCGACGCCGTCCGCGACGGGCTGTCCCTCGACGGCTTGGGGAGTTGGCAACGATTCTTCGTCACTCACGCGCGAAGCATACCAAACGGCGTCGTCCCCTCAGATACGGTGCCCCGCGGATGGGAGTTGTCCCTCGAAGCGGTCGCCCCAGCGCCGCGCGATCGCGATCGAGGCGAGCAGGACGGCGAGACCGGCGGCGACGTCCATGACGTAGTGGTTCGCCGTCGCGACGACGGCGAAGGCCATCAGGCAGGGGTGGACGACCGCGACGACCGTCGCCCACCGGCGACGGCCGGCGGCGATCCAGAAGAGGGCAGCGGCGACGACCGACCAGGCGACGTGCATGCTCGGCATCGCGGCGTAGACGTTGACGGTGCTGGGGATCGAACCGTAGAGATTGAAGAGACTGCTTCCGGTCACGTCGCCATAGTAGCGGGGACCGAAACGGAGGAGGGTGTCGACGTAGCCGTACGAGGCCGGGAGCAGACGCGGCGGTGTCAACGGGAAGAGCGCGAACCCGACCAGCGCCAGTGCCAGCGAGATCGCGAAGACGCGGCGCCACCAGGCGAAGACCAGCGGTGCTTTCCAGGCGCCGAGAATCGCGCAACCGATCAACACCGGCAGGAACCCGTAGACGTAGTACCAATTCGCGGCGTGGGTGAGCCAGGCGCGCGGCAGTACCTCGCCCTGGACGTCGAGTTCCCAATCGATGCGAAGCCAGCGTTCGAGGTCGAGGACCGAGCGCGCGTGGTGACCGCCGGCGATCGGCCCCCGGTCCGAGACGAGGAAGCGGACGAGGCTGTAGACGGCGTAGAGGACGAGCAGCGGCGCCAATCCGGACCCGACGCGGCGGGCGCCGGAGACGTCCGGTTGGTGCAGCGTGGGCACGGCGTTCTTGATCGTGAGGCGCGTCGTTGCCATACGATCCCCGAACGGGGCGAGTGCGCCGGGCGGCGAGGCAGTCGGGTCGCGAGAATACGACGACACCCGGCGGACCGACGCGTCCCGGTCCGACGTCGCTTCTGCACGTGCCGTGCGTGGGCGCCCTGCCGGTACGATTCGGGTATTGTAGGGGACGGTTTGGCCGATGTAAACCGCACGGGAGGTCCAAACGGGTGCGAACGGACGCCCCTTATCGACTACCGCTCAAGTCGGGGCCAACGATGCCGGTCGCCTGGACGACCGATTGGGAGAGGAGGGCGAGGTGAACGAATCGGGGTTCGGACGCGTCGAGGTCGAAGGACTGGCCGAAGTGGTGCTGAACGTCCACGACCTGGCACGGTCCCTGGCGTTTTACCGCGACCTCCTCGGACTGACGGTGATCTCGCCGCCGGAACGGACGAATCCGGTCTTCCTGCGCGCGGGGGCGGCGACCGCCGCCCTGCCGGCGTTGGTCGTCCTCGTCCAACTGCCGGCCGATACTCCGGCGTTTGCGTCGCCGCGCACGCTCCATCACCTGGCGCTGGCGGTGGCGGCGGACGCGTTCGATGCGGCGCACCAGGCGCTTGTCCAGCGCGGGTACGCCGTCAGGACGGGCCAGCATCCGGTCCTGCCGTCCCGCACGCTGTACGTGGACGACCCCGACGGCAACGAGGTCGAGTTGATCGCGCCGGCGTGAGCGAACCTGGCGTCAAAGGGCGCGGCCGGCGCTCGACAGCCGTTCCGCGTCCGCCGGTTCCGACTCGTCGCAGGCAAGACCCGGCAGGTTGTCGAGGCTCACCCGGTTGTTCGCCCGGTGGTACTGCTCTTTCCAGCCGTCGCCGATCGTCTCCGCTTTGTGCTCGGCCCAGCGGAAGAGGTGGTCTCGCTCTTCGGCGAGAGTCAGGCGCGGCACGACGAACCCGCAGGAGTCGGCGACCCGCGTGGTTTCGACGACGATGATCGAGCGGAGGATGGTCAGGACGTCGTCGCCGGGTGAAAACCGCGCGAGCAAATCGGCAAAGTCGGCGTCGTCGCGCTGGACGACCCGGCCCCGACCGTGCAGGCGCATGATCTTCGGCGGGCCGTCGAAGGCGCAAAACATGACGACGATCCGGCCGTTCTCTCGCAGATGGGCGATCGTTTCGACGCCGCTGCCGGTCAGGTCGAGGTAGGCGAAGGTGGTTGGTCCCAGGACGCGGAACGTCCCGATGCCGCCTTTCGGGGAGAGATTGACGTGGCCTTCGGGGTCGTTCGGCGCGGTGGCGACGAAGAACATCGGCAGGCGTTCGATCCACTCGATGTGTCCGTCGTCCAGGCCATCGTAGGTGCGGCCCAAGAGAACCTCCTCATCAAAATCAACGCGTCATATCGTCGACATCGTCTTAGCAAGATCGCCGACGATAGGGTAGCACCGACGGCCGAAACCCGACGAGGCACGTTCGCCGGCGGACGCGGCTCCCGGGAATTGCCCGCGCTGCTAAAATCCGACCGTTTGCCGACCCGACCGCGAAGCGCAGGCCGCCGGCGCCGCCCCATGGAGTCCCACCGATGTTCATCCCAATCGACAGCGCACCCGACTACCGCAAGCGCGAGGCCGTCGCCGCCGGCGGCATGATCACCTGCCTCCACCCGCTCGCCGCCGACGCCGCCGTCGCCGTTCTGCGCGACGGCGGCAACGCGATCGACGCGGCCGTCGTCGCCGGGTTCGTCCTCGGCGTCGTCGAACCGATGATGAGCGGGGTCGGCGGCGGCGGCATCCTCGCCGTCCGCCTCGCCGACGGCCGGGTGGTGGTGATCGAGCACGCCCCGCAGGCACCGGCCGCCGCGACGCCCGACATGTTCACCCTGGTCGGCGAAGGGACCGCCGGTTTCTACGGCTGGCCGTCCGTCGAGGGTAACGCCAACATCGTCGGACCGCGCGCGATCGCCGTTCCCGGTACCGTCGCCGGTCTCTCGCTCGCGCTCGCGCGCTTCGGGAGCCTCCCGCTCGCCGACGCCCTCGCCCCCGCGATCCGCCTCGCCGAGGAGGGATTCCCGCTCGACTGGTTCACCGCCTCGGCGATCGCGGTCGACACGAAGTACCTCCGCCGCTTCCCTGCCTCCGCCGCGATCTTCCTGCCCGATGGCGTGCCGCTCCCGCCGCACTACGACATCTACCCGAGTCGCCTGGTCCAGCGCGATCTGGCCGCGACGCTGCGCCAGATCGCCCGCGGCGGCGCCGAAACCTTCTACCGCGGCGAACTCGCCCGGCGGCTGGCGGCAGACCTCGGTCCCGGCGCGCTCCTGACCGCGGACGACCTGGCGGCGTACGAGCCACGCGTCTACGAAGGCGACGACGCGCGCATCGGTGCCTACCGCGGATTGGACATCGACGGCGCGCCGTTCGAAGGCGGCGCCGTCACCACGGCCGAGATCCTGGGGCTCCTTGATCACCACCCGGCGCCCGATCGCCCCGGTTCCGGTCCCGCCTACCACCTGACGGTGGAAGCAGCCCGCCGCGCCTTCGCCGACCGCTTCGCCTCCCTGGCCGACCACGCACAGGTCGACGCGCCCTGGGCGACCCTCCGCGACCCGGCCTACCTTGCCGAGCGCGCCGCCGAGATCGACCCGGAGCGCGCTGTCCTCGACGTCGGCGCCGGTCGGGTCGCCTCGCCGGCGGGCGGCCACACCACCCACCTCTGCGTGGTCGATGCCGCGCGCAACACGGTTGCCCTGACCCAGACCCTGCTCGACCACTTCGGTTCCCGCGTCGTCGCCCCGGGCACCGGCGTCGTCTTGAACAACGGCATGATGTGGTTCGATCCCCGCCCCGGCCGGCCGAACTCGGTCGCCGGTGGCAAACGGGCGCTGACCGCGATGTCGCCACTCGTCCTTAGCCGGGACGGTCAGCCCGTCCTCGCGATCGGCGGTTCGGGCGGCCGCAAGATCCTGACCGCCGTCGCCCAGGTCGTCGGCCACGTCGTCGATCACGGGTACGGACCGCAGGCCGCGATCGAGGTTCCGCGGGTCCACTGCGAAGGGATCGATACCCTCGTCGACAGCCGCGCCGACCCGGACGCCATCGCCGACCTGGAGCGGCGCGGGCATCGCCTCAAGGTCATGACCGAGTCGCCGGTGCACGCCAATTTCGCCCTGCCGAACGCGATCGCGATCGGCGCCGACGGTCTCCTCCGGGGCGGTGTCGATCCGCTGCGACCGGGCACCGCCCGCGGAGTCTGATGGCAGCGAGCAAACGGCAGAGGCGGCAAGGCGGCGAGGCGGCGAGGCGGCGAGGC
>DATBFX010000376.1:0-3562 GCA_036558305.1 Thermomicrobiales bacterium
GTGGCGGAGAGGATCGCATCGGGCGAACCCGATTTGGCACCGCCCAGGACCAGCACGGGCGCGGGGCAGCCGTCGATGACGCGACGCATCGACCCGATGTCGCCGGTGTACTCCGTCTTGATCGCGTCGGCGCCGATCTCGACGGCGAGTCGGCAGGCGAAGGCCAAACGGTCGGCGTCCTTCTTGTTCTCGATCTTGCTGCCCCAGAGGACCGCCTCGACGATCAACGGCAGACCGACCCGATGGGCGTCCTGGGCCATACGCCCGACCGCGGCCACGTTGTCGGCAAACATCGCCTCGCCGCCAGCACCGAGCATCAAGAAGAGGACGATCGCCTCGGCCCCCATCGCCGCCGCATCGGCGGGGTTGACGAGCACGCGATAGTGCTCGCCGTGGTCGTCGATGTACGGATGGTTGATGAAGAAGTCGGCGCGGACGATCGGCGACGGCGCCCCGCGATGGGCGAAGAGGTGAGCCGTCTTTGCCAGCATCCCCGGTCCCAGGAGGACGGCGTCCGGGCCGCCGGCGACGATCCGCTCGATCGTGCCCACCGCGTCCTCCGCACCCTGCGGCACCCCGAGCGTGACGCCGTGGTCGATCGCGGTGACGAACGCGCGGCCGCTGTCGGGGTTGAACAGTCGTCCCAATCGCAATCGGTAACCAATCTCGCTCAAGCGTCGATCCTCTCGTTCCCCGGCGGCGATCCGCGCCGGCCCCGCCTTGGCGCCGGGGTCACATCTCCTCTGTCCAACCGCGCTGATTGGCCGGACTATAGGCAAGCCGTCGCGGCGCGTCAATAGTTTGCTCACCATTCTGGGCAAATCGTGCACGCGGTTCAGCGCGTTACCGCGAGCACCCACCCGATGCCGAGGATCCCCGTCCCGGCCGCGACGCACGGGAAACACGCCATGACGCCGGAGCGCGTCCGATGCAGGAACACCCCGAGGTTGATCGCCTGAAGAGCGAGAACGAACACGCCCGCCGCGAAGACCCAGCGCGGCGCGTCCGTCCACAGCGCGGCGGCAACCGCTGCGACAACGACAGATGCCGCCATCGCGCAAACCACGAGCGCGAACGACGCGGACTCGCCGAGCGTGCTGGTCACGTTGCGAACTCCGCTTGCTCGGTCGGCCGCGACGTCCGGCAACGATTGGCTGAGGTGGACGCTGACGACGGCCAGTGCCCCGAGCGGGTAGAGCACGAGCAAGCGCGCGTCGAAGCCCGCCACGGCGACGAACACCCAGATCGGGATCAAAGGCAGGGCGACCAGGTATGGCAACCAGGCAAGCAACGTCCGCTTGAACCACAAACTGTAGGCAACGCCGACGGCGGTTCCGCCGACGCACAGCGCCAGTGACCGCCACCCCAGCAACGCGGCGAACCAGACCATCCCGGCAAACGCGACGAGGGCGAGCACCCTCGCGCCCCGCCGGGTAACGAGTCCCGCCGGGATCGGCTTGGACGGTTTGACACGCGCATCGGTCTCGGCGTCGACCAATTCGTTGACCGCGCCGATGACGACCTGAGCACCCAGCATCGCCAACAGCAGTTCGGCGAGCGTGCGCCACCGCGGCAAACCGTCGGACGCGATCGCGGCGAATGCCGCCGTCGTCGCCATCACCGCCATCACCGGCACGGCGTGAGGGAGGAGAAGGTAGGCACGAACGACCTGTCGTCGCCGGTTCAAGATAGGCTCCCTGTACCGCAGGGCCTTCGCATTCCTCGCGCTGCGCTTCGGTTGGCGCGTGGCCGACCGGACATTATCCTTTGGCAATGCGACCGGTCTCGTTCGTGCTCAACGCACGTGCGACAACCTCAGAGGACGAAGCCCGATGAGCAGTTCCCGATGGGACCCGTGGGGGGATATCATCAGCCTTCGCGAGGCGATGAACAACCTGTTGGAGGAGAGCTTCGTGCGGCCACGCAGCGCGGGCGCACCCGCACCCGGCGCCCTCGGTTTGGCCGTCGATCTCCTCGAAACGCCCGAAGCGTTCATCCTGACCGCCTCGGTGCCGGGCGTACGACCGGCCGACGTCGCCATCACGGTCCTCGGCGACACCGTCACGATTACCGGTCAACGCGACGAAGTCCGAGACGGGCGGCGGGAACCCGAAGGCAGCCGTTGGTTGATCCACGAACGCCACTTCGGCAGCTTCGACCGCAGCGTCAAGCTCCCCTCACCGGTCAAACCAGACGATGCGGTCGCCGACTTCGAAGACGGCGTGCTGACGATTTCACTTCCCAAGGCCGACGATGCGAAACCGCGCAGCATCGCCGTCCGCACGGGAGGGACCTCCTCCGGCGCCGCCCGAATCGGCATCCAATCCGGAAACGACGAAAGCGCCTAATCGGAAGGCGTCGCTTCTCCCTGGTCAGCCGGAACTCGAAGCCGCGTATCCGGATACGCGCCGACCGGAGCCGGCGGCTGGCCGGTTCCCGCCCGGCCGACGACGTGTACCTCGAACTCTCCGGCGCGCCGAAACAGATCGACCGTCTTCGCGATCCGGCCCGGCGCGTGGATCAGCACGAGCACGGTGTCCCTGGCCCGTGGGTCGAGGTTGAATGCTTGCTGAATCCCGGCTCGTCGCAGTTGACCCAGCAATTGGCCGCGGGCCGGATCGAGCACCCGCGCGTTGTGGCCCTGGCCACCGCGGTGCACCGCCGTCAATACCGCGCTCAGCCGATCTCGCGTCACCACCGCGATGACCGCAGCGCCCTCGGTTCCCCCGCCGTCCACCCTGCGCCGCCTTTCGTGTGACTCCATGTCGAAGGCGCATGGTAGCGCGACGTTCGACCAGGTGCCAGCGACGTGCCGGATCGCGGTCTGCTCGCGACCCGCTTTCGGCTCGCTTTACCGGTTGAGTGGGGGAATTCTGAATGGCCTTGCGGCGGCAACCTGTGCTGTTTGGGGACTTCGAAGCGTGAACGACGAGGGCGCTCGGTGCCGCACAGCGACCGGGCGCCCTCGAAAAGGGATTCGCGGAAGAGAGCGATGCTAACGCGGGAGTTCGGCGCGCCGGGTCGCCGCGCGGACGAAGCGCGTCACGCGGGTGGGCCGGGGGGCCGAGTCAATGGTGCGTCCTGTCTCCGGCTCGGAATTCGGGGTCGGCCGAGCGTCGTCGACGGTGGCGGCAGCGCGTACCGAGACCGGCACGCTGCGCACCACAGGGTGGTCGTCGCTCTGCGTGATGTAGTAGCGAACAGGGGTCTGCATTCGAGTCACCGCCCTTCAAGCTCCGAACCGGTGGTTCGGGTCTATTTGCCCCGGTCTCACCGGGGCAGGCGGCGCTCGATCGTTCCGTCAGGGGATCGGAATCAGGCGGCGCACAGCTCCGGGGAGCCCGGGCACGGAGGTCCGGGGTTTGTAGAACTACCGGCGTCCAACGCCGCTCCCTTCACTGGACCGAAGGCGGACACATTGACGGCCGCAAAGCCGCGCATCCGCACACCAACAGAAGCCCACACGAGTGGCGCTTCGGCAGTAGGATACCCCGAGGAGCGGCGCACGTCAACGTAGGCGGAGGGCGGAGGGCGGGAGAGGGCGGGGAGAACGGGCGGGGAC
>DATBFX010000377.1:0-26030 GCA_036558305.1 Thermomicrobiales bacterium
GAGATGGTGATGCCGGGGGACAACGTCCAGATGGGGGTGGAGCTGATCGTGCCGGTGGCGATCGAGGAGGGGCTGCGCTTCGCCATCCGCGAGGGGGGGCGGACCGTGGGGGCCGGCGTCGTCACCGCCATCGACGAGTAGCTTAATCAGCACCTGGAGCGAGAGGCAGAGGAGCGGACATGGTTGCGAAGAAGCCGAGTCAAAGGATCCGGATCCGCCTGAAGGCGTACGATCACCGGATCCTCGACCAGTCGGCGGGGAAGATCGTCGAGACGGCCGAGTCGACCGGCGCTAAGGTGGCCGGTCCGGTCCCCCTGCCGACGCGGATCGAGAAGTTCTGCGTGATCCGGTCGCCGTTCATCGACAAGGACTCGCAGGAGCAGTTCGAGATCCGGACGCACAAGCGCCTGATCGACGTTTTGGAACCGAGCGGCAACACGATCCGGGCGCTGATGCGCCTGAACCTGCCGGCCGGTGTGGACATCGAGATCAAGTTGTAGTGGCAAGTTGCAAGTGTCAAGTGGCAAGTGGACAGATTCCGACATGCCACTTGTCACTTGTCACTTGTCACTTGTCACTTGTCAAGCTCTGAAGGCGGTACCGGCCCCCGGCTGAGACCGCGTCCTGACGAGGCAGGAGAGAGCCAATGATCAAAGGGATGGTTGGACGAAAGTTGGGGATGACGCAGATCTTCGATGACACGGGGTTGGTTCACCCGGTCACGGTGATCGAATGCGGCCCGAACGTCGTGACGCAAATTCGAACCTTGGAGAAAGACGGTTACGAGGCGGTGCAACTCGGGTTCGGTCAGGATAAGCGCCTCAACAAGCCCGAGCGAGGTCACCTCAAGCCGAGCGGTTACGAAAACCTGGGCGATCTGCGCGAAGTGAAGGCCGACGACGTCGCCGACTTCGAGGTCGGGCAGGTGATCAAGGCGGATACCTTCACGGTCGGCGAATTGGTCGACGTGACCGGAACGTCGAAGGGCCGCGGTTTCCAGGGCGGTGTCAAGCGTCATGGGTTCCGTGGTGGACCGAAAACGCACGGGCAGTCGGACCGCCACCGGGCACCGGGCTCGATCGGTGCGAGTGCGACTCCGGGCCGCGTGCTCAAGGGTATGCGGATGGCCGGTCACATGGGCCACGAACGCGTGACCGTCCAGAACCTGAAGGTGATGCGGGTGGATACCGAGCGGAACCTCCTCCTCATCGAGGGCTCGGTTCCCGGCCACAACAAATCGCTCGTGCTGATCCGCCGTGCCGTGAAAGGGCAGACGAGCCGGTAGCCCGTAGCCGGTAGCCGGTAGCCGGTAGGATTATCGGCGACGGAGTACGGGCAAACGATTCTGATTACTACCGGCTACCGGCTACCGGCTACCGGCTGAGGGTGACGACGATGCAAGTGGACGTGCACAACACGGCAGGCGAGGTGGTCGGGCAGACCGAACTCGACGAGACGGTCTGGGGTATCGAGCCGCACATCTCGGTGATGCACCAGTACCTGCTCATGCAGCAGGCAAATGCCCGCCTCGGCACGCACGACACCAAGACGCGCAGCGAGGTCCGCGGCGGCGGCCGCAAACCGTGGCGGCAAAAGGGAACCGGGCGCGCGCGCCAGGGCTCCATCCGCGCGCCGCAGTGGACCGGCGGTGGCGTCGTCTGGGGTCCGCATCCGCGGAAGTACACCCAGAAGATGCCGAAGACGATGCGCCGGCTCGCGATTCGCTCGGCGTTGTCGGCGAAACTGCGGGACGATCGGTTGACGGTCATCGAGGGGCTGGCGGAGATCGAGCCGCGGACCAAGGTGATGAAGGGCGTCATCGAAAAGTTCCCGGCGTCGCGCTCGCTCCTGATCGTGATGCCGGAGAAGATCGAGACGATCGAGCGCGCCGCCGGCAACCTCGAAAACGTCTGGACGATCATGGCCGCGAATCTCAACGTCCGGGACCTGCTCAAGTACGATCGCGTCCTGCTGACGCGCGAAGCGATCGAGGTGATCGAGGGTCTCTGGGCGCTGCCGGAAGATAAGCGCGAGCCGAGCTCCTGGAAGCTGGCCCGCATGGGCGTCGCCGCGCCGGCGGCCGAGGAGGTCTGAGATGGCTGAGCTGCGAGTCGAGGACGTCATACGGCGGCCGCTGATTACCGAAAAAAACACGGTCTTGATGGAAATCGGGCAGTACACCTTCGAGGTGGCGCCCGAGGCGAACAAGTTCCAGATCCGTGAGGCGGTCGAAAAGACCTTCAACGTCAAGGTCAGGGCCGTCAACACGCTGAACGTGAAGCCAAAGGCCAAGTCGCGCACCGCTTCCCGCCGGGGCGGCCGGATCACCGGCCACGAACCCGGGTGGAAAAAGGCGATCGTGACGTTGGCGCCCGGCGATCGCATCGACCTCTTCGAGCAGGTCTAGGCGAGCTACCGCGAGAGGAGGAGCGCGATGCCGATTCGCAAATACAAACCCACCTCGCCGGGCCGGCGCTCGATGAGCGTCAGCACGTTCGAGGAGATCACCAAGAAGAAACCCGAAAAGAGTCTGATCGAACCGCTGAAGAAACACGCCGGTCGCAACAACATCGGGCGCATCACGACTCGCCATCGCGGCGGCGGCAACAAGCGGTACTACCGGATCATCGATTTCAAGCGGAACAAGACCGGTGTTCCGGCCAGGGTCGCGGCGATCGAGTACGACCCGAACCGAAGCGCCCGCATCGCCCTCCTCTTCTATGTGGACGGCGAGAAAAGGTATATGATCGCCCCGTTCGGCCTGAACGTCGGCGACATGGTCGTTTCCGGTCCCGAGGCGCCGATTCGGGTCGGCAACGCCTTGCCGCTGCGCAACATCCCGGTCGGGACGCAGATCCACAACATCGAACTCCGCCGCGGACGCGGTGGGCAGCTCGTTCGCTCGGCGGGTGCGTCGGCGCAGTTGATGGCGAAGGCTGGCGACTACGCGCAAGTCCGGATGCCGTCGGGCGAAGTCCGTCGCGTCCATCTCGACTGCATGGCGACGCTCGGTCAGGTCGGCAACGTCGATCACGAGAACATCGTCATCGGCAAGGCCGGTCGCAACCGCCACAAGGGCCGCCGCCCGACCGTCCGCGGTTCGGTGATGAACCCGCGCGACCACCCGCACGGCGGTGGCGAAGGCAAGGCGCCGATCGGCGGCCAGCCCAAGACGAAGTGGGGCAAGCCCGCGTTCCAGCGGACCCGCAACAACAAACGGACCGATTCGATGATCGTTCGCCGCCGTTCCACCGGCCGCGGGCGCAGTCGGTAAAGCCGGTAGCCGGTAGCCGGTAGCCGGTAGGTGTACAAGTCCTCCTTGGGAGGAGTTTTGAGGTAACGCGATAACTACCGGCTACCGGCTACCGGCTACCGGCTCGCGACGGAGGCATCATGGGGCGAAGTTCGAAAAAGGGCCCGTTCATCGACGCCAATCTTCGCGAGAAGATCGACGACCTGAATCGCGGCAACGAGCGACGGGTTATTCGAACCTGGGCGCGGGCAAGCACCGTCTATCCGGACATGATCGGGCACACGATCGCGATCCACAACGGACGGACGCACGTGCCGATCTTCATCACCGAGCAGATGGTCGGCCACCGTCTCGGCGAGTTTGCCCCGACGCGGACGTTCCGCGGCCATGGCAAAGACGCCGATCGCAAATCCCGGCGCTAGTCCGGTCGAGAGGGAGTGACGAAGATGGAAGTGAGAGCTCACCTCGGCCGGGTTCGGGTCTCGCCGCGCAAGGCGCGCCTGGTCGTCGATCTCTGCCGGGGTCGGCGGGTGCTCGACGCCCAGGCGATCATGCGCTTCACGCCGAACAAGACGGCGTACGAGGTCGAGCGGCTGCTCAAGTCGGTCGCGGCGAATGCCGAAAACAACTACGACCTCGATCCGGAGGATCTCTGGATCAAGGAGATCTGGGTCGATGAAGGCCCAACGATGAAGCGATTCCGGGCGAAGGCGCGTGGTCGGGTCGGCCGCATCCTGAAGCGGTCGAGCCAGATCACGGTCATCGCCGAGGATCGCCCCGAGCGAGGAGGCCGGTAATGGGTCGTAAAGTCAATCCCGTCGGCTTTCGGTTGGGCATCGTCAGCGACTGGGAGTCGAAGTGGTTCGGCGAGCGCAACTACACCGAGCAGCTGCACGAGGACCTGAAGATCCGGCGGTTGATCATGAAAGAATTGACGCGCGCCGGTATCTCCCGGATCGAGCTGGAACGGTCGGCCAACAAGGTCGACGTGACACTCCACACCTCGAAGCCGGGTATCGTGATCGGGAAGCAGGGCGCCAACGTCGAGCGGATCCGGCAGCTGCTGGAGAAGAACATCGGCAAGAAGGTGCATCTGAAGATCGAAGAGATCAAGGTCCCGGAAGTGGACGCGCGGCTGATCGGCGAGAGCATCGCCGAGCAGATCGCCCGCCGGGTGTCGTATCGCCGGGCGATGAAGCACGCGGTCCAGCAGGCGGTCCGTCGCGGCGCCAAGGGCGTCAAGATCCGCCTCTCGGGTCGCCTCGGCGGGGCCGAGATGAGCCGTTCGGTGGTGGAGATGGACGGACGGGTGCCGCTGCACACGCTGCGCGCCGACATCGACTTCGCCGTCATCCACGCCCATACCACCTACGGTCGCATCGGCGTCAAGGTCTGGGTCTACAAAGGCGACGTCATTCCGGAACGGCGACCGGTCACCGCCGAGTCGCTGACCGCCGACTTGGCGGCCGCACCGACAGCTTAGGGCGGAAGGCGGGAGGCGGGAGGCGTGGAAAGATTGAGCGTGGATGGCTGCAAGATGGAAGCTGGCGCGAGTTGTGATCGGCCCCGGTCCGCCTTCCGCCTTCCGCCTTCCGCCTTGAAAGGGAGCGGTGCGAGATGTTGATGCCGAAGCGGACCAAGTACCGCAAGATGATGCGCGGCCGCATGACCGGCAAAGCGGGGCGCGGCGCCACGATCGCGTTTGGCGACTTCGCGTTGCAGGCGCTGGAGCCGGCCTGGATTTCCAGTCGCCAGATCGAGGCCGCCCGCCGTGCCATCACCAACTACCTGAAGCGCGGTGGCAAGGTCTGGATCCGCATCTTTCCAGACAAGCCGGTGACGCAGAAACCGGCCGAAACCCGAATGGGTTCCGGCAAAGGCAACCCGGAGTTCTGGGTCGCCGTCGTTAAACCGGGCCGGATCATGTTCGAGGTCGGCGGGGTCGACCAAGTCCGGGCGGAAGAGGCGCTCCAGCGCGCGGCGATGAAGATGCCGATCAAGTGCCGGGTGATCACGAAGGTGACGCCGGGCGTCTCGGCCGAGACCGACGAGGAGGGCGCGGCATGAAGCCGTCCGAACTGCGGGCGATGACGGAGGAGCAGCTCGAAGAGCAGTTGACTGACCTCCACGTCGAGTGGAGATCCCACCGGTTCGACGAGGCAATCGGGAAACTGACGGCCACGGCGCGCATCCGGCAAATCCGGAAAGACATCGCCCGCATCCACACGATCCGCACGGAACGCCAGATGGAAGCTGCCCACCGAGCTCGGCTCGGTTCGGGCCAGTCGTCGGTCTGAGGAGTAGACAGGCATGGCAGACGAGGTGACCGACCAGAGCACGGCAGCTCCGCAGAACGGAGACCAGGTGCGCTTCGGCGGCCAGAAACCGCGGACGCAGAAGGTCGGCCGGGTGGTCAGCGACAAGATGGATAAGACGGTGGTCGTGGCCGTGGATTACGTGCGGCGCCACCCGCTCTACCACAAGCGCATCACCCGGACCAGCAAGTTCATGGCCCACGACGAGCGCAACGATTGCAAGCCGGGCGACATCGTCCGCATCGAAGAGACGCGACCGCTGTCCAAGCACAAGCGGTGGATCGTCCGCGAGATCATCGAACGCGCGGTGCAGGTCTGACGGAGTGGCAAGTTCCAAGTATCAAGTGACAAGTGATACGCGAACCGTTCCACTTGCCACTTGCCACTTGCCACTCGTGGAGAAGAGCGGTGATTCAGGTACAGACGCGGCTCAAGGTCGCGGACAACAGCGGCGCGCGGGAGATCATGTGCATTCGCGTGCTCGGCGGTTCGTCCAAGCAGTACGGTGCGGTCGGCGACATCATCATCGCCGCGGTGAAGCAGGCGCAGCCGAACGCCGGCGTCAAGAAGGGCGAGGTCGTCCGCGCCGTCATCGTCCGCACCGCTCAGGAGTACGGGCGGCCGGACGGCAGCCACATCAAATTCGACGACAACGCGGCCGTGCTCATCAACAACCAAGGCAACCCGCGCGGCACCCGCATCTTTGGCCCGGTTGGCCGCGAGTTGCGCGAGAAGCAGTTCATGCGGATCGTCTCGCTCGCGCCGGAGGTTCTTTGAGTCTCAAGTCGCACGTTCCAAGTCTCAAGTACGCCGGTCTTGAGACTTGAGACTTGAGACCTGAGACCTGAGACCTGAGACTTGAGACCTGGGAGTGAAAGTCATGCGGAAGATTCGACGGGGTGACGAGGTCGTCGTCATCGCGGGCAAAAACAAGGGCCAACGGGGCAAGGTGCGGGTCAACCTCGTCAAAGAGGATCGCGTCATCATCGAGGGCGTCAACATCGTGATCAAGCACCTGCGGCGCGGTCGGGCCCGGCAGGCCGGGCGGGTCGAAGTGGAAGCTCCCCTCTACGTGGCGAAGGTGATGCTGGTCTGCCCCAACTGCGGGCAGGCGACGCGCGTCGGCATCCGTGAGGGCGCGGACGGCAAGAACTCGCGCTATTGCAAGAAATGCGACCAGACCATCCCGGTCCCGAGCGTGGACTAGGAAGCGCCGTGGTGAGGACGACTAATCGACGGGCGGCCTGAGTGCCTCGCGGCGGACCAGGCGGGATCGCCCAAGAGTCGATCGGCAAGACGCAAGGAAGACAGAGATGGCGAGACTCCAGGATCGATACCGAAGCGACGTCGTCGAACAGTTGATGACGGAGTTCGGCTACAAGAACGTGATGCAGGTGCCGAAGATCGAGAAGATCGTCCTCAACATCGGACTGGGTGAAGCCATCCAGAACGCGAAGGCGATCGACGCGGCCGTCGGCGATCTCTCGACGATCACCGGTCAGAAACCGGTCGTGACCCGAGCCAAGAAGTCGATCGCGGCCTTCAAACTGCGCGCCGGGATGCCGATCGGGGCGATGGTGACGCTGCGCGGGCCGCGGATGTACGAGTTTCTCGACCGGCTGGTGAGCACGGCGCTGCCGCGGATCCGCGACTTCCGCGGGGTTTCGCCGAACGCCTTCGACGGGCGCGGCAACTACACGCTCGGTCTGCGGGAGCAGATCGTCTTCCCGGAGATCGACTACGACAAGATCGACAAGACGCGCGGGCTCGAATTGAGCATCGTGACGACCGCGAAGACCGACCAGGAGGGCCGCCGGCTACTCGCGCTGCTCGGCATGCCCTTCGCGAAGACCGAAGCGTAACGGATCAGGAGAGTCAGGATGGCGAAGAAGTCGTGGGTTGTCAGGGCGCAAAAGCCGCCGAAGTTCGAAGTGCGGGCGGTCAACCGCTGCCGCATCTGTGGACGCAGCCGCGCCTACATGCGGAAATTCGGCGTCTGCCGGATCTGCTTCCGCGAACTCGCTTCCGAAGGCAAGTTGCCCGGAGTCACGAAGTCGAGCTGGTAAAACGGAGTACCGAGCTTCGAGCTTCGAGCTTCGAGAAGCGCGGATCACTCGAAGCTCGAAGCTCGGTACTCGGAACTCGTACGCACGGAGACGCAACGCATGGCAGTCAACGATCCGATTAGCGATTTGCTGACCAGGATTCGGAACGCCGGCATGGCCCGCAAGGCAGAGGTGCTGATGCCGTCGACCAAGGTCCTGGTCGCGATCGTCGAAATCCTCAAGCAAGAGGGCTACATCGCCGACTACGAAGTGCTCGAAAAGCGCCCGCAAAACCAGCTCAGGATTGCGCTGCGCTATGGTCCCGACAAGCGGCACACGATCCGCGAGATCAAGCGCGTCAGCAAGCCCGGCCTGCGCGTCTACGCCGGCAAGAACGACATCCCGCGGGTGCGGAGTGGACTCGGCATCGCCGTCGTCAGCACCCCGCAAGGCGTCATGACCGGCTACGAAGCCCGCAAACGCGGCATCGGTGGAGAAGTGCTCTGCACGGTCTTCTGAGTGGCAAGTTCAACGTGACAAGTGACAAGTTCGGGTTCACTTGCGACTTGCCACTTGACACTTGCTACTGCGACAGGAGTGAGGAGATGTCGAGAATCGGACGAAAACCGATCCCGGTGCCCGCGAACGTCGAGCTCGTGATCGAGGACGGCAACGTCGTCACGGTAAAGGGGCCGAAGGGGCAACTCGCGGCGACCTTTGCGCCGTCGATCATCCTGGAGAGGGAATACGGCACGGTCAACGTCTCGCGCCCCGACGACTCCCGCCAGAATCGCGCGTTGCACGGTCTGACGCGTACGCTGCTCAACAACATGGTCGTCGGCGTTACCGACGGATTCCGGAAAAACCTTGAGATCCAGGGCGTCGGATATCGCGCGGCACTGGATGGCAAGACGCTGGTACTGAACGTCGGCTTCTCCCACCCGGTGCGCATGACGCCGCCGGATGGGATCAGCTTCGCCGTCGACGGGTTGACCAAGGTCGCCGTGCTGGGGTTTGACAAGCAGCTCGTCGGCGAAGAGGCGGCCCGCATCCGCCGCGTCCGCCCGCCCGAACCGTACAAGGGCAAGGGCATCCGTTACGAGGGTGAGCAAGTCCGCCGCAAGGCCGGCAAGACGGGCAAGGCGAAGTAACGAGTGGCAAGTGGCAAGTAGTTGGTTTCTTGCCACTTGCCACTTGCCACTGGAGATGGTGACATGCGAGTCAAGTATCGGAAGGCCCTGAGCCCGCGCAAGCGGCGACACGTGCGCGTCAGGGCGAAGGTCAGCGGGACGCCGGCGCGGCCAAGGCTGAACGTCTTTCGGTCATCGGCGCACATTTATGCGCAGGTGATCGACGACGTGGCCGGCCACACCCTCGCCGCGGCCAGCGATCTCGAAGCCGAGATCCGCGAGCGGGCGGGCGAAGACGCGACCAAGACGGCGCGGGCGAAGACGGTCGGTCAGATCATCGCCGAGCGCGCCAAGGCCGCGGGGATCGAGACGGTCGTTTTCGATCGCGGCGGCTTCTTGTACCACGGCCGCGTCAAGGCGGTCGCCGAGGGAGCCCGCGAGGGCGGACTTGCATTTTGAGGCGGAAGGCGGAAGGCGGAAGGCGGAAGGAGAACGATGAGTCTCTTCCGCATTCCGCCCCCCGCCTTCCGCCCTCGCTGAGATGGAGTAACGGATGGATCGCGACGACCGAGGCTCGCGACGACGCTCGGCGGAGACCGAAGCGCCGGAGTTCGAAGAGCGAGTCGTGCAAATCAACCGGGTTGCCAAGGTGGTGAAGGGCGGCCGTCGCTTCAGCTTCGGCAGCATCATCGTCGTCGGCGACGGCAAGGGCCGGGTCGGGGTCGGTCTCGGGAAGGCCGGCGAGGTCCCGGATTCGATCCGCAAGGGCGTCGAGGCGGCCAAGAAGGGGATGATCCTCGTACCGCTCGACGGGACGACGATTCCCCACGAGATCACCGATAGCTACGGCGCCTCGACCGTCCTTCTCAAACCGGCTGCGCCGGGTACCGGCGTGATCGCCGGTGGTGCGGTCCGCGCCGTCGTCGAGGCGGCCGGAATCAAGGACGTCTTGACGAAGTCGCACGGCAGCAACAACCCGGTCAACGTCACCCGCGCGACGATCAAGGCACTGACGCAGTTGGAGTCGGTCGAGGCGGTGGCGGCGCGCCGCCGCCGGTCGGGCACGCTGCGACGGCCGACGGCGAACGCGACGGCGGCAACGACGGCGCTACCGGCGCGGCCGATCCAGGGTGGACCGCCGCCGGCGGCGACGCCGGATCGCGGTCGCGGTGGTCGCGGTGGTCAGGGTCGCGGCCGCAGGAGTGAGCAGACATGAGCGACCGCAACGCGACAAACGGCACCGGCGGCACGCTTCGGGTCAAGTTGGTCCGAAGCACGATCGGCAAACCGAAGGACCAGGAAGCGACGGTACGGTCGCTCGGGCTACGAAAGCTGCATCAGACGGTTGAGCTTCCCGATACGCCGTCGGTTCGGGGTATGGTTAAGAAGGTGCGTCACCTCCTGAACGTCGAGGGTGCCGAGTAGCGACGGGCGGCCGGCCAAGCCGGCGGCAACGCGGATCGAGACGAAACGATGCCACTGAATCTCAGCGATCTGCGCCCGAACGAGGGCGCGAAAACCAAAAAGAAGCGGGTCGGTCGCGGTACCGGGAGCGGGCACGGCAAGACGTCCGGTCGCGGCACCAAGGGACAAAAGGCCCGGTCCGGTCCCGGCGTTCGCCCCGGTTTCGAGGGCGGTCAGTTGCCGCTCCAAAAGCGCCTCCCGTACAAGCGCGGTTTTACCAACATCCACAAAACGCGCTGGGAGGTCGTCAATCTGGATCGACTCGCCGAATTGGAGATCGACGGACCGATCACGCCGGAGGCGCTCTACGAGCGCGGTGCGATCCGCGGTCTCGAATTCCCGGTCAAGATCCTCGGCCGGGGTGAGGTAACGACGGCGCTGGAGATCCACGCGCACGCGTTCTCCGCCTCGGCTCGGGCGCAGATCGAGTCGGCCGGTGGCAGTGTCACCGAACTCGAACGGACGGACCGCTGGACCGAAGCGAGACCGCGCAGCCGCCGGTTGCCGCTCAACCGCGAACTGAAGCAGGCGCGCTTCGGCAAGGTCGGTGGTCCGCAGAAACGCGAAGAGGTGACCGGCAGCTAAGACCGCCGGTTGCCAGGGGGATGTCGCCATGCTTCAGGCCGTCATCAGTGCCTTCAAAATCCCCGATCTTCGCCGCAAGATCCTGTTCACGCTGGCGATGCTGGTGATCTTCCGCTTCATCGCCAGTATCCCCGTGCCCGGTGTCAACCGGAAGGATCTGTCCAACTTCATCGACAACAACCAACTCCTCGGCATGCTCAACCTCTTCTCCGGGAGCGGACTCAAGACCTTTTCCGTCGTCGCACTCGGCGTCTACCCCTACATCACCGCTTCGATCATCATGCAGCTGATGACGCCGATCATCCCCCGCCTCAACGATCTCTCAAACGAAGGGCAGCAAGGTCGGAACAAGATCAACCAGTACACCCACTGGCTGACGGTTCCCCTTGCGCTGCTTCAGGCCTACGGCCACGCGCTCCTCTTCTCCTCCAAGGCCGCCCAGGCGCAAAGCAGCAGCGGTAAACCACTACTTGCAAACTTTGGTCTCTTCGACCGCGACACGTTCCTGCCGACCATCACGGTCCTGATCTCGATGACCGCGGGGACGATGCTGCTCGTCTGGATGGGCGAGTTGATCACCGAGAACGGTATCGGCAACGGAACGTCGATCATCATCTTCGGCGGTATCGTCGCGAACTTGCCGAGTGCCGTGGGCCGTCTCGGATCGAGCGGTTCGCTGGCAGACAACGTGATCGGCACCGTCATGTTCGTGGCCCTGGCCCTGATTACGGTGGTGGGGATCGTACTCATCAACGAGGGGCAGCGTCGCATCCCGGTACACCACGCGAAGCGGATCCGCGGCAACCGCCAGTACGGCGGCAACACGACATTCATCCCGCTCAAGGTCAACTCGGCCGGGATGATCCCGCTGATCTTCGCCGTCAGCATCATGGTCTTCCCCGGCATGATCGCCAACTTCTTCCAGGGCTCCAGCAAGGAGTGGGTGCAGAACCTGGGCAAAGACCTGAACCGCATCTTCAGTCCGAACACACCCCTCTACAACCTGATCTACTTCTTCATGGTGGTCGGCTTCACCTACTTCTACACCATGGTCATCTTTCAGCAGCAGAAGATCCCGGAAAACCTGCAGCGCCAGGGCGCCTTTATCCCCGGCGTTCGTCCCGGACGGAACACCGCGATCTACCTGCAACGGGTGTTGACGCGGATCACGCTGATCGGCGCCCTCTTCCTCGGCGTCGTCGCGGTCCTGCCGTTCATCGCCTCGGAGATCACCGGGGTGAAGACGCTGTTGATCAGTGCGACCTCAATGCTCATCGTCGTCGGCGTCGCGATCGACACGATGCGCCAGCTCGAAGCGCAGCTGATGATGCGCAACTACGAAGGGTTTATCCGGTAGCTCCGAGCCGCTAGCCGCTAGCCGCTAGCCGACCTTGGCGGGCCGTCAGCGTCCCCGATCACGGAAGGCAAATGGCGAGCGAATGGCTAGCGGCTAGCGGCTAGCGGCTAGCGGCTAAAGATGCACGTCATCCTGATGGGTCCGCAGGGAGCGGGAAAGGGCACACAGGCCGACATCATCGGTCCGCGTCTTGGACTCTCGAAGTTGTCGACGGGCGAGTTGTTTCGCGCCGCCATCGCGGCCGATAGTCCGCTTGGCCAGGAGATCAAAGGACCGTACGACCGCGGCGAGTTGATCCCCGACGACCTCACGCTGGGATTGGTCGAGGAACGGCTCGAGGAGATCGGCGAGAACCCCGACATCCGCGGGGCTCTCTTCGACGGTTTCCCGCGGACGCGGGCTCAGGCGGAGGGGCTCGACGCGGTGCTCGCCAAGCGAGGCGAAAAGATCGACGCGGTCGTCGAAATCTCGGTCCCGCGCGGCTCGTTGATTGAGCGACTCGCCGGCCGCCGGGTCTGCCCGAATTGCGGTGCAACCTACCACGTCGTCTTCAAC
Organism: Thermomicrobiales bacterium; assembly: GCA_036558305.1. GTDB lineage: Bacteria > Chloroflexota > Chloroflexia > Thermomicrobiales > UBA6265 > DATBFX01. Next base: position 12,705 of record DATBFX010000377.1, read on the forward strand.
CCGCCAAAGGTCGACGGCATCTGCGACCGCTGCGGTAGCCGGCTGATCCAGCGCGAAGACGACACACCCGAGGCGATCGGCCGGCGCCTGGATCTCTACGACGAAAAGACGGCTCCGCTCCTGGCGTTCTACGACGAGCGGGGTCTGCTGAAACGGGTGAGCGGTGACCAACCGATTGACCAGGTTACGGAAGACATCCTTGCTGCGATCAAGCGGACCGCGGCTCATCAATAGGCGGCAGCTGCCGATGGCGGTCACGATCAAGAACGGGCGCGAGATCGAGCGGATGCGACAGGCCGGCTCTGTCGTGGCGTTGATTCACAACCGCATCGAGGAGGCGGTTCGGCCGGGCGTGACGACGCGCGACCTCGACGACATTGCCCGCGAGACACTCGAAGAGACCGGCGCCCGATCCCTCTTCCTCGGGCACATGGGGTTTACCGGACGCATCTGCGCTTCGGTGAACGAAGAGATCGTCCACGGCATCCCCGGCAAGCGGACGCTGCGCGATGGCGACATCATCTCGATCGACGTCGGCGCGATCGTCGGCGGTTACTGCGGGGACTCGGCCTGGACCTATCCGGTTGGATTGATTGCGCCCGCAGCGAGCGAACTCCTCCGGGTCACGGAAGCGTCGCTCTACGAGGGGATAGCGGCGGCACGCCCCGGCAACCGTCTGGGGGCGATCGGGCACGCGATCGAGACGTACGCCCGAACGCGGGGCTATGGCATGGTCCGCGAATACGGCGGTCACGGCATCGGCCGGCAGATGTGGGAGGAACCGCACGTCCCGAACCACGGCAACCCGAACGAAGGCATCGTCCTCCGACCGGGCATGACGCTGGCGATCGAGCCGATGCTGACGACCGGTGGCGACGAGACGCGGGTGCTCGCGGACGAATGGACGGTGGTGACGGCCGATTCGTCACTCGCGGCGCATTTCGAGCACACCGTCGCCATCACCGGCGGGGACCCGGAAATCTTGACGAAAAGGCTGGCTGCCGTGGTACACTAAGCATTCCGGCGCACGTCGCGAGGCGTGCGCTCTTGCCGTGTGCGCCACCCCACGCCGAGTGCATCCGGCCCGACAGTTGTTCACCCGTGGACAGGTGCGATGCGATCGCCCGTCTCTCGGGCGGGATGTGGGAGGTTGTCGCCCTGACTCCGGTGAGGGCGTCGCGAAAGAGGCAAACGATGAAGGTAGCGGCTTCCGTGACGCGCCGCTGCGAGCGGTGCAAGGTCATTCGACGCAAGGGGGTCATTCGCGTCATCTGCACGAACCCCAAGCACAAGCAACGGCAGGGCTAGAACGGAGGGCGGAAGGCGGCAGGCGTGAGGATGAACGACGTTCTCCCACCCTCCGCCCTCCGCCCTCCGCCGAGCGAGGGAACGGACGATGGCGAGAATCGCGGGTGTCGATCTTCCGCGCGAGAAGCGGGTCGAAGTCGCGTTGACCTACATCTACGGGATCGGTCTGCACACCAGTCAGCAGTTGCTGGCTCGGACGCAGGTCAATCCGGACACGCGCGTGCGTGACATGACCGACGACGAGGTCAACCGCCTGCGCGACATCATCGACAAAGAGATGCGCGTCGAAGGCGACCTCCGGCGCGAAGTCTCGATGAACATCAAGCGCCTGATGGACATCGGTTCGTATCGCGGTCTGCGCCACCGTCGCGGCATGCCGACGCGCGGCCAGCGGACGCGAACCAACGCGCGGACGCGGCGCGGCCCGCGACGCGCGGTTGGCGCACGCAAGAAGACGACGAAGTAAGTCTCTGGCGTGAAGCGTGGGGCGTGAACCGCCCCGACCCGGCAAACGTCTCGGGTCGCGGCTTCCGGCCCACCGCTTCACACCCGAAACCCGGAGGATTGACGAGCGATGGCAGAACGACGTCGTGGTGGACAGGGGAAGGGCAAGACGCGGATCCGGCGTCGTGACCGAAAGAACATCCCTCGCGGGAAGGCATACGTGCAGGCCACGTTCAACAACACGATCGTGACCCTGACCGACCCGGCAGGCAACGTCATTTCCTGGTCCAGTGCCGGCGCCAACGGGTTCAAGGGCTCGCGCAAGAGCACGCCATACGCGGCGCAGGTCACCGCCGAGCAGGCCGCCAGGCGAGCGATGGAGCACGGACTACGCCAGGTCGACGTCTTCGTCAAGGGCCCCGGCTCGGGTCGGGAGATGGCCATCCGCGCCTTGCAAACCGCCGGCGTCATGGTCGTCTCGATCACCGACACGACGCCGATCCCGCACAACGGTTGCCGCCCACCGAAACGACGCCGCGTCTAAGAAGCTTCGAGCTTCGAGCTTCGAGCTTCGAGAGCAGGACGACTGACTCGAAGCTCGAAGCTCGAAGCCCGGTACTCGTCTGAGGAGGATTGACCGAGGAATGGCGAGATATACGGGCCCGGTCTGCCGGCTCTGCCGGCGCGAGGGGATGAAGCTCTTTTTGAAGGGCTCCCGCTGCGACAGCCCCAAGTGCCCGATCGTGCAACGGCAGCCGGCGCGGAACTTCCCGCCGGGTCAGCACGGTCAACGGCGCACGCGGCGGCCGTCGGAGTACGGGTTGCAGTTGCGCGAGAAGCAGAAGGTGCGCCGGTACTACGGCGTGCTCGAAACGCAGTTCCACAAGCACTACGTCGAAGCCGAGCGCCGCGGCGGCGTGACGGGCGACAACCTGCTCCAGATCCTGGAGTCGCGTCTGGACAACGTCGTCTACCGGATGGGGTTCGCCGATTCGCGCAAGCAGGCGCGGCAACTCGTCCGCCACGGCCACTTCCACGTCAACGGCCGCAAGACGAACATCCCGTCGTTCCTGGTTCGCCCGAACGACGAGGTCAAGGTGCGACCGGAAAGCCGGAAACGCGAGTACTTCAAGGACTTCGGCGAGGTCCTGCAGACCAAGCGACCGCCCGATTGGATCAGTCTCAACATCGGCGATCTCGGCGGCAGGATTTTGCAGTTGCCCACACGCGATCAGATCGAAGTTCCGGCGTTCAACGAGGCGTTGATCGTCGAGCACTACAGCCGGTAGCACGGATGGTCGGCCCTGGTCTGGCCGATCGGCGACCGGTCGGGCGCAACGGTGTGTGACCGTCGATGCCCATCGAGGAGGCGAGTCCGGTTGTTCGAAAAACCGCAGTTCCACATCGAAACCGTCGAGACCGGCCTCAATTACGGCCGTTACAAGATCGAGCCGCTCGAACCGGGCTACGGCACGACGCTCGGCAACGCCTTGCGCCGCATCCTCTTGCGCTCGCTCGAAGGCGTCGCCGTCTCCCGCGTCCGCATCGACGGCGTCTGGCACGAGTTCTCGACCGTCAACAACGTCCGCGAGGACGTCACCGAAATCGTCCTCAACCTCAAGCGGATCCGCCTCAAGCGGGTGCTTGAGCTCAACGGCGAAGCCCGCGCCCACCTCTACGTGCGCGGCGACGCCACCGGCGACCGCACCGTGACCGCCGGTGACATCGCCTGGCCGTCCGAGGTCGACGTCATCAATCCCGACCTGCCGATCGCGACGCTGGCGACGCCGGACGCCGTCCTCGACATGGACCTCTGGGTCACCCGCGATCGCGGTTACCGACCGGCCGAAGCCCAGGAGACCTATTCGCTCGGCGAGATCCCGATCGACGCCATCTTCACGCCGATCCAGAAGGTCAACTTCGTCGTCGAGCACACCCGCGTCGGCCAGATGACCGACTTCGATCGCCTCATCCTGGAAATCCTCACCGACGGGACGATCGAACCGGATGACGCCCTGTCGCAGTCGGCGCAGATCCTGGTCGATCACGCCCGCGTCTTCGCGGATTTCAATCGCAAGGACGGCGAGGGTGTCGGCGCCGGCAGCCCATACATCTCGGACGAGGTCCAGAACAAGGCGTTGGCCGAACTCGGTCTCTCGCCGCGCGTGCTCAACGCCCTGCGCAGCCGCCAGATCGAAAAGGTCGGTCAGGTCCTGACGATGGACCCCGACCAACTGCTTTCGATCCGCAACTTCGGACCGCGCTCGTTGACCGAGTTGCGGCAAAAGCTGGCCGAGTTTGGCTACCTGCCCGAGAGCGACGCCGCCGCCTTTGGCGTCGGCGCCGGCAACTACCTCGACGAGCTCGCGTCGGCCATGGGCGACGAAGAGGGCGACGGCGAGACCGACGCCGACGCCGACGACGTGGCCGAGGCGATCGCCGCGCTGCGCGGGGACGATTCGTTCGGCGGCCGGGTCGGCGAGGAGGAAGACGAGGGATGAGGCACCGCAAGGCCGGTCGCAAGTTCGGCCGCAATCCCGCCCAACGCAAGGCGCTGCTTCGTCAGTTGGCGGTTTCGATGATCCTCCACGAGCGGATCACGACGACCGAGGCCAAGGCGAAAACGCTGCGCCCGATCGTCGAGAAACTGGTGACGATCGCGCGGCAGGATACGCATGCGCACCGGCACCTGATCATGACGAAGATCGACCACCCCCGGGCGATGGCGAAGTTGTTCGAGGTGATCGCGCCTCGCTTCGAGTCGACGCCGGGCGGATACACGCGAATCTCGAAACTCGAACCCCGGCGCGGCGACGCCGCGCCGATGGCATTGATCGAATTTGTCGAGTAGCAGCGGCCCCAGCCGGTTTCATCGCCCGGAGCGGCGAGCGCCGCGCCAGGTGCTGAAACTGGTGGTGGCCTACGACGGTCGCCGGTTCTTCGGTTCGCAACGGCAGGACGGCAAACGGACGGTCCAGGGCGAATTGGAGCGCGCGATCGAGGAAGTCGTGGAATTTCCGGTTCCGGCCTACTTCGCGGGCCGCACCGATCAAGGAGTCCACGCGGTCGGCCAGGTCGCCAGCCTGGCGGACCACCGGCCCGAATTGCGGGATCAGACGGTGCAGAAGGCGCTGAACGCGCACTTGCCGGACGATCTCGCGGTGACGTCGGTCGAGCGGAAACTGCTCGGTTTTCACGCGAGGTACGACGCGCGGTGGCGGGAGTACCGGTACCGCGTTTGGACGGGAGTTCGGCAACCGCTCGCGGCGGGAATCGTCTGGCAACGACCCGGATCGCTCGACATCGAGGCGATGAACCTCGCCGCGGCAAAGTTGACCGGCTCCCACGATGTGGCCTCCTTCGCCGGCGGCGGTGAAGGAGTACCGGGTTCGGAGCGGCAGGACCGGGTCCGGGGAACGACGCGAACGATCATCGTCTGCGACGTTCGCCGGATCTGTCCCTGGTGGGGAAACGCGGACCCGACCGGAACGCTGCTGGAGTTGCGGATCGCGGCGGACGGTTTCCTGCCGCGGATGGTGAGAACCGTAGCGGGGGCGCTCGTCGAGGTCGGACGCGGCGCCCGACCCGCAACGTGGATCGACGAATTACTGGCAAGCCGCGATCGCCGGCTGGGGCCGATGACGGCACCGGCCATCGGCTTGACACTCTGGCGGGTCGGCTACGACGAAGACGACCCTAACGACGGATAACGGATCGGAACGGCGGACCGACCGCGCCACGGTGGCCGCAACGAGGGGAGAAGGAGAGCCGTGGAACGACGGACGTGGTCTCCGAAACCGGGGGACATCTCGCGCGAGTGGTTCGTCGTCGACGCCGAAGGCAAAACGCTCGGGCGATTGGCGACGGTCATCGCGGCGACGCTGCGCGGCAAGACCAAGCCGACCTTCGCGCCGCACATGGACATGGGCGACTTCGTGATCGTCGTCAACGCGGAGAAGATCCGCGTGACCGGCACGAAGGAGACCGACAAGTATTACTACCGGCACTCGGGTTATCCCGGCGGCTTCAAGGCGATCCGACTTCGCGACGTACGCGCTAAACACCCGGAGCGCATCCTCGAATCCGCAGTCCGCGGAATGTTACCGAAGAACATCCTTGGCGAGCAGCAATTCAAAAAGCTCAAAGTCTACGTCGGACCCGAGCATCCCCACGCTTCGCAGCAGCCGAAACCGCTGTCCGTTTAACGGAGTTGCCAGTAGACAGTAGTCAGTTGACAGATCGGGTCCTCTCCATCCGACAACTGACAACTGGCAACTGGCAACTGATCAGGAGTCACGATGGAAAAGCAACGCTACCACTACGGAACCGGCCGGCGGAAGACCGCGGTCGCGCGAGTGCGGCTCTATCCGGGAACCGGCAACATCACCGTCAACGGCAAGTCGGTGCGCGAGTATTTCGGTGGCCGTGCCCTTCACGAAATCAACATCCAACTGCCGTTGCGCTTGACCGCCACACTGGAGCGGTACGACGCGTTCGTCAAGGTTGTCGGCGGCGGCGTTTCGGGCCAGGCCGGCGCGGTTCGGCACGGCATTGCCCGTGCGCTCGCCCGCTCCGACGACGAGTTGCGCCCCGTGCTCAAGAGGGCGCAGCTTCTGACGCGAGATGCGCGCGTCAAGGAGCGCAAGAAGGTCGGGCTCAAGCGAGCCCGCAAGGCGCCCCAGTACACCAAACGCTAACGGCCGCGCGCCTCGCAGTTGCCCGACAGAGGACGAGAAGAAGGGGCGGGCCACCGGTCTGCCCCTTGTCGTGCGTTCAGCGGTCCTCCACGCGGTCGAAGATCGTCGAGCGACGTTCGAAGCGGGGCCAGACCGGTACGATGCCGAAGCGGCTCCCCAGGCGTTCCACGGCCACCGTTGCCGAACGCTCCAGCGCCGCGGGCGCCCGCCAGCGCCAAATCGGCATGGGACAGACCACGGCAATCACGCCGCCGAATCCCGCGTCGGCGCAGGCGGCAATCGTCCGCTGCATCAGGCGCGATCGGGTATGGCCGTCGAGCGTCGGCACCGGGTGGGCGATCCGAAGTAGCCGAAGGCGAGGCGCGAGGCGAGAAACCGCGGCCTCCGCTTCCCATAACCAATCGACCGGGCCGCTGAGATCCAACGCCAGGTCGAGGTCCCACTCCTCGGCAAGGTTGCGCAGGAGAGAGAGTCGCGTCAGGTGTGCTCGTCCACCCTCCGGGTTCCGGGGACGCACCGCAAGCGCGACGCGCACCGAATCGGCGACCTCGTTCCGTAACTGCGTGGCGGTGGCAAGCTGTCGTTTCCCGTTGGGGCTCGCGCCTCCCTCTTCGTCGACGACGGCGATGCCCTCGTACTCGGTCCAGCCGGGCGGCAGCAAATCGCCGCTTGGTCGTGGGACCGAGGGGACCCAGAGCGAGAGGACGCCATCGAAACTGGGAAGTCGGTCGATGCGTGCGCATCGCCGGCGCAACGACGAGCCGGTTAAATCGATCTCGACCCCGTCGATGCCTGCCCTGTTCGCGATCTGGAGGAGTTCGTCGCACCCGAGCAACGGCGTGCTTCGCGACGAGAGGGCGAAACGAGGGCGAGGGGAGCCAGGATTCATGTCCGGTCCTCCTGACCGCTGCGGGTGATCCGGCGGGGACGGCAACGTCTCGCCGGTGCGGGTCAGGACGCGAGAACGCGACCTGCAACGAGGCCCACCCTGGTGAGCCCATTACCCTGAGTCTAGCACTGCACGGGACACTTGCGCGATACCGATCGGACCGTCAGGCGGTCACCGCATCGACGATGGCCCGCTCCATCGCCAGTTCGGTCGCCGTCGTCACACCCAACACGTCGACAGGGGTCGGCATGCCTTGTCTGAGACCGACGGCAAAGACGAGATCGCCGTCGAAGATCGTGTGGCAGGGTCGAATGGTCCGAGCGAACGCGTCGTGCGCGGCTACCGCGCATCGGGTCAACGCCGTTTCGTCAACGGGCACATTGATGATCACGAGACCGAGTGTCGACGCCTGCCCCTCGCCGGGTGATGCGGCGCCGTTCAGGATCAGCTCCCGACGATCCATCGCTCCGTCGAGCACGTCGCGACCCGTCGCCGCGTCGACGATCGAACCCACCGCGTTGACGACGGCCAACGCGGTCACGTCTCCCGCGGTCCAACGGACTGCCGAAACGCCGATGCCGCCGCGCTTGGCCCCACCGCCAAAAAGCTTCGCCGTCGTAGCGCCGATGCCGGCACCGATCCGACCGCGCGGGAGGTGCTCGATCGGTCCGACGGACCGGCAGGCTCGATAACCCGCGTCGGCGGTAGGCGCGATCGGCTGCCCAACGGCCAGATCGAAGATGACGGCCGCGGGCACGATCGGTACCGGTCCCGCCGGCGTCGCTACACCGCGCCCTTGCTCCTGGAGGAACCGCATGACGCCGTCGGCGGCTGCCAGACCGAAGGCGCTACCGCCGGTCAAGAGGATGGCATCGACGCTCCGGACGAGGCGGCCCGGTGCGAGCACGTCCGTCTCCCGGCTCCCAGGCGCACCGCCGCGGACGTCGGCCACGGCCGGTGCCGGGCGATCAAAAATCATGACCGTGCAACCGGTCAGCGCGTCGTGGTCGGTCCAGTGACCCGCGACTGCCCCAATCGGCGTCGGTTCGTTCTGTCCGGTTCGCTCGAACATGATTCACCAATGGACAACGGTACCCGGATGCGCAACGACGAGATTCCTTCGGAAGATGGCCGCGGCGTCGGCACGGAGCCCTTCGAAGTGTAATTCCTCCCAGATGTGGCTCAGAACCAGCGTCTCCGCGTTGACCTGGGTCGCCAACCGCCCTGCCTCTCGCGCCGTGAGATGACCGCGCAGATGATCGGTTTCTTCGCCTGGCTCGTTCAGCGTCGCCTCTGCGATCAGCACGGCGACGCCGGCGAAAAACGGCGAGAGCGGTGCCGAGGGACCGGTGTCGGCGGTGTACCCGAGGTCGCCGCTGCCTACCGATCTCAAGCGCATCGCCCAACACGGCACGTAGTGAATCGTTGGGGCAAAGGTGAGGCCGATGTCGCCGATGGTCAGGGTGTCGCCTGGATCGTACTCGCTGACGTCGAAGACCGACGAGAAGTAGTCGATGTCTTCGCCCTCGTCGGCGAACGCCAGGGCGATGCGACCGAGTTGTGCGAATCCACCGGGCGGCAACCACAGCGGCATCCGCCCAGGCGGCTTGATCGGGTTATAGGCGAGCGCGAAGCGGAGCGCGGCGATGTCGAGAACGTGATCCAAATGCATGTGCGAGATCACGATGCCGGCCACCGTCCGAAAATCCGCGTGCCGCCGCAGTTCGGGCAGCGTGCCGGGTCCGAGGTCGAGGACGATTCGGGTGCCGTCGGATTCGACCAGGTATCCGGAACAGCCGGCACCGGTGTTGGGACCGGCCGCGCTGCCACCGAGAACGGTCAACCTCACTCGTCGTCTCCGCCGTCCGCGCTCGTCAGCAGATCGAGGTGGATGCTGTCGTTCATGAAGTGGACGACGGTGTGCCGGGCCAGGAAATCGACGTGCGTCAGGCTGCAGTTCGCCAGTTGGTAGGCTCGCCAGTCGTTCGGAGAGCGGCCTTCGATTTGCGCGAGGAGCGAGCCAAGAACGCCGCCGTGCGCGACCACGACGACCTTACGGTTGGTGTGGTTCGTCAGGATCTCCCGGAACGCGTCGCGGACTCGGGTGTGAAACTGCCTGCGTGATTCGCCATTCGGCCAGACCAGCTCTTCGTCATCTATATCGAGTGCCTGGAGCGCCAGCTCGGGATAGTTCTCGGCGACGGCTTCGAGCGTCATTCCTTCCAGGTCGCCGAAATTCATCTCGACCAGATTGGGCACGATCGTCGGAACCAGGTCCATCTTGCGGCCGATGATCTCGGCGGTGGTGTACGCGCGAGCGAGTGGGCTGGTCAGCAACGCGTCGGCCCGTACCTCGAGCGCAAGACGGTCGGCGATCCGTTCCGCCTGTCTCAGCCCGAGCGGGTCCAGCGGCAGATCGGTGGCGCCGTGCAGTTGCCGGAGGGCATTGCCGTTCGTCCGGCCGTGGCGAACCAGATAAAGGGTGGTTTCGCCGCCGCTTGGGTGGGCGTCAAGCCGGTGGTCGCTTCCAGTCACCGCGATGGTTGAAGTAGTCACAGCACCCCGTCAGGACGCAGCGCTCGCAGCGCGGCCGGCGCGCAAGGCAGACGGTCCGGCCGTGCGCGATCACGTTCATGTGGAAAGCGTATACCTCGTCGCGATTCTCGCCAAGTGCATCTTCGAGCAGCGCGTGAGCCGACTCGGCGGTTTCGGACGCTTCGATGATCCCCAACCGTCGCGCGACCCGATGAACGTGCGTATCGACGGGCATCGCCGGGAGGCCGAGACTGAACAGCAACACGCACGAGGCGGTTTTCGGTCCGACGCCCTTGAGAGCAACCAGTTCCGCCCGCCCCGCGGCGACCGACATCCCCGCGAGTTCGCTCAAGTCGAGCGCCCCGAATCGCTCGCGGACGGCGACCAGAGCCGCCTGGATGCGCGGCGCCTTGAGATCGGCGAGACCGCCGCACCGGATGGTGCCGGCGACATCGCCGGTCGGTGCCTCGATGACGTCTTGCCAGGTTGGGAAGCGCGCGCGGAGCGACGCGAACGCGCGAGCCGTGTTGACGTCGGAGGTGTGCTGAGACAGGATGGTGCCGACGAGTTCGTCAACCGGGTCGCCGCTCGACCGCCAATACCTGGGACCTTGCTGACTCTCCAGTCGAGCGGCGACTTCTTGGATTGAGCATCGACGGTCCACGCCGGAAGGATAGTGGACGGGTCGGGTAGGGCGCCACGACGATCGGCACTCGGGTTGACACGCTTGGGCGCGGTTATTAGAATTCAGCATACCGACGTGGAGTCGGCGTGCGTTGCGGAAGTGGCTCAGTGGTAGAGCATCTCCTTGCCAAGGAGAAGGTCGCGGGTTCGAATCCCGTCTTCCGCTCCAAGCATTTGTTCGGGGGACGACGGGCCGGAAGGCCCGTTCGTTGTTTCTCCCGCGATCGCACTTGCGGACGTGGCGGAATGGCAGACGCTGCGGTCTTAAACACCGCTGGGGCAACCCGTGCGGGTTCGAATCCCGCCGTCCGTACCCGGTTTGACGTCTCATTCCCGTCCGCCGATCGCCGGTCGACGGGTGAAAGGATCAATTGTGGATTCTTCTGAAGGCGCCGGCACGCCGGCCCTCCGTGTCTACGTCGATCCCAACCGCTGCATCGCCAACGCGAAGTGCACCGCGGCCGCGCCGGGGATCTTCGTGCTCGACGACGAAACCGGTGTCGCGGTGATCGAGAACGAAGAAAGGGCGACGGTCGAGCAGTTCTTCGCCGCCGCTCGGGTCTGCCCGACGCAGGCGATCATCATCGAGCAGTATGGGCGCCGAGTCTTCCCTCGCATCTTGACGCCGATGTTCGGAGAGAAGAAGCCAGAGCGCGAAGACGAATGAGCCTCGGGATTTCTCGCAAACAAGCGGGGCCCGGCCGATCGGCCGGGCCCCGTTGTCGTCCTTTTACGACGAACGCCTGACGCCTTGCGCCTTCGGACTAGTAATCCATGCCGCCCATGCCGCCCGGACCGCCCGGCATCGGCGGGGCCTTCTCCTCCGGCTTGTCGGAGACGAGGGCCTCGGTGGTCAGGATCATGCCGGCGATGCTGGCGGCGTTCTCGACCGCCGAGCGGGTCACCTTCGCCGGGTCGATGATCCCCGCCGAGAGCATGTCGACGTACTCTTCGGCGATGACGTCGTAACCGACGTTGTTGGAGCCCTTTTCCTTCTGGGAGCGGCGGACCATCTCGATCACGACCGCGCCGTCCTTGCCGGCATTGCCGGCGATACCGCGGAGCGGCTCCTCCAGCGCGCGGCGCAGGATGTTGACGCCGGTCTTGACGTCGCCCTCGGCCTCGACGCCGTCGAGCGAGCCGACCGCGTTGATCAGCGCCACGCCGCCGCCCGGCACGATGCCTTCTTCGACCGCGGCGCGGGTCGCCGAGAGGGCGTCCTCGACGCGGTGCTTCTTCTCCTTGAGCTCGGTCTCGGTCGCGGCGCCGACCTTGATCACCGCCACGCCGCCGGCCAGCTTCGCCAACCGCTCCTGCAGCTTCTCGCGGTCGAAATCGCTGGTCGTGGTCTCGATCTGGGCGCGGATCTGCTCGACGCGGCCCTTGATCGCCTTCTCGTCGCCGAAGCCCTCGATGAAGGTCGTCTCGTCTTTGGTCGAGATGACCCGGCGGGCGCGGCCGAGATCCTCGATACCGGCGCTGTCGAGCTTGCGGCCGACCTCCTCGGAGATCACCTGGCCGCCGGTGAGGATGGCGATGTCGCGCAGCATCTCCTTGCGGCGGTCGCCGAAACCTGGCGCCTTGACGGCGAGCACGTTGAGGGTGCCGCGCAGCTTGTTGACGACCAGGGTCGCCAGGGCCTCACCGTCGACGTCCTCGGCGACGATCACGAACGGCGCGCGGGCCGTGGCGACCTTCTCGAGGACCGGGAGGATGTCCTGGACCGAGGAGACCTTCTTGTCGGTGATGAGGACGAAGGGGTCGTCGAGCTCGGCCTCCATCCGCTCGGTGTTGGTGACGAAGTAGGGGGAGATGTAGCCGCGGTCGATCTGCATCCCCTCGGTGTACTCGGTCTCGAACTCGAGCCCCTTGGACTCCTCGACCGTGATCACGCCGTCCTTGCCGACCTTCTCCATCACCTCGGCGATCAGGTCGCCGATCGACTGGTCGGCGGCGGAGATTGCCGCAACCTGGGCGATTTCCTCCCGGCCCTTGACCTCGGTCGCGGCGTCCTGGATGGCGCCGACGATGGCGTCGGTGGCGAGGTCGATCCCCTGCTTGAGGAGCATGGCGTTGGCGCCGGCGGCGACGTTGCGCATGCCCTCGTGGACGATCGCCTGCGCCAGCACCGTGGCGGTCGTGGTGCCGTCGCCGGCGACGTCGTTGGTCTTGGTCGCCGCTTCCTTCAGGAGCTGGGCGCCCATGTTGGCGAAGTGGTCTTCCAGCTCGATCTCCTTGGCGACGGTGACGCCGTCGTGGGTGACGGTGGGGGCGCCGAACTTCTTGTCGAGCGCCACGTTGCGGCCCTTGGGGCCGAGCGTGGTCTTGACGGCGTTGGCGAGGACGTCGACCCCTTCCTTGAGCGACTTCCGCGCGGTCTCATTGAACTCCAAAACCTTCGGCATCGTGCTTCACTCCGTTCGGGTTACGAGTTGCAGGTGGTATGTCGCATATTCGTGCGCGCCGCCTGCAAATCCGATTCTGCCGGTCGCAACGTAAGAATTGGTGCTCCTGACCTTCTACTCGGAAACGATCGCCAGGATGTCCTTCTCGGAGAGGATCAGGAGGTCCTCGTCGTCGAGCTTGAACTCGGTGCCGGCGTACTTGGCGAAGAGCACCTGGTCGCCGACCGCCACGTCGAGGGGGATGCGGTCGCCGTCGTCGTCGCGGCGGCCCTCCCCGGCGGCCAGCACGGTGCCGCGCTGGGGCTTCTCCTTCGCGGTGTCGGGCAGGACGATGCCGGACTTGGTCGTCTCCTCGCGGCCGAGC
>DATBFX010000378.1:0-16476 GCA_036558305.1 Thermomicrobiales bacterium
GCCTGTCTCACTCGCACGATGGAGGTCAATCGTCGGTTCCACGACGACGGCTATGTCCCGGTCGTCCACATCAGCCAGGTCATCGACGAGTACGTCGCAGCGGTTCAAGCCGACAACCAACTCGCCGACAAACCGCGACTCGGACTCGGCGGGATCGTCCCCAACCTCTTACGCATGCCGAAGGCGCGTCCCTACGGCGAGGTGCTCGACGGCGTCCGGCGTGTGCGTGCCGCCTTCCCCCAAAAACACCTTCACCTCTTCGGCGTCGGCGGCACCGCAACCCTCCACATCGCCGCCCTCCTCGGCATGGACTCGGTCGATTCCAGCGGTTGGCGAAACCGGGCAGCCCGCGGCATCATCCAACTGCCCGGCAGCGGCGAGCGATTGATCATCCAGTTGGGGACCTGGCGAGGGCGAAAGCTCAGCGACAGTGAGTGGACCGTTCTCGACGCCTGTCCCTGCCCCGCCTGTCGCCAGTTCGGCCGTGACGGTCTTCTGGCGGCCAAAACGGCCGGCTTCTGCAATCGCGCCACGCACAACCTCTGGACGCTCCTCGACGAAGCTCGCCTCATCGACGACCATCTGCGGGCGGGTTCGTACCGCGGCTGGTACCGCGGTCACCTGGACAACACCGTCTACCTGCCGCTCATCGACCGTCTCGTCCAAGCGGGCGCGGCCTCCCCCGAGAACCGCATTGCCCCGAATCCTGGCGGCCCCTGACATGCCGGGAGCCGTCGTCCTCCTCAAGGGCTTCCCCGAACCCGGCCTCGCCTCCCCAGCGCCCCACCATCCGCCACAGCCCTTCGCGACGCCGGGTGATTTTCCTGCCATCTCACTTGACAAACAAGAATGTACGATCTAATCTTTCGGCAAGCGGTCACCCTGCGGTAAGAGGGCGGGCCTGGGCAGTGCCGAGACCTTCCCCCCGGTGATCCCGGGTCACCACCATCCGGAGCGACCCGCCGCCCCCACCGCCGCCGACGGGCGGCGCCGCAGCACGACCCCCGACCGGGGTCGAAGTCGAGTGGGAGCGCGCGGCCGGGTCCCGTCGGCCCCACGCCGAACAAGCCGTTCGTCCCCCTACCGCCTGACGCCTCAGAAACACGTACTGTTGTACAGCGTGTAGTACGCGACCGCCGTCTCGTAGGACCGCCCGGCCGCGGCGTAGTCTCCGGCAGCGTGCTGCGCGTCCCCCGCGACCTTGTAGGACGTGGCCTTGGTCAGCATGTACGCGCAACTGGAAGCGGCGGCCGCCGCCTCGTGGCGCGGCCCGACGGCGGCAGAGCCGACAAAGAGGGACGCGGCCATCGTGCCGAGAACGATGAAACGAGTGATCCCGCTGGACAGTTGTCGGCTCTTCACTGCTGTCTCCTTTCCCCTCGTCGCGTCCGGCGCCTCACCCCGGCGTCGTGCCACATCATCGCCGCGCCCGGCACCGGCGCCATCGCGAGGAATGCCTAACGTGCGACGCGACGAGCGGGGACCGCGGCTCGGCATTTTTGCCAAGCGACCCAGGCGTCGCATATCGCGGGGGCAGTAGCGCGGATGGGGCATCGGCAGGCATGCTTAACGGCAGAACGACGCCTCCCGTCCGTCGCCGGATCGGACGCACCAAGGAGCAATCGATGCCGAACCATCGGGCGAACGAGTTGCTGGGTTATCCCCCGGACGCCCGCCTGCTCATCCTCAACGCCGACGACTTCGGCGTGTACCACGCGGCCAATGCGGCCATCCTCCGTGCCCTCACGGAAGGCGTGGTCCGCTCGACGACCGTGATGGTTCCCTGCCCCTGGGGACGCCACGCCCTGCGGCTGCTCCGGGAGCACCCGGAGATCCCCTTCGGCGTTCACCTGACGGTCGTCTCCGAGTACGACGATTACCGGTGGGGACCACTCACCCCCAGGGACAAGGTGCCGTCGCTGGTCGACGTGGATGGCTATTTCCCCAAAAATGGGGTTCCTCAGGCCTACCTGGCCCAGTTCGTGCTGGACGACGTGGAGACCGAATTCCGGGCCCAGATCGAGGCGGTTCTGGCAACCGGTCTCACGCCGACCCACCTGGATTGGCACTGCCTCCGCGACGGCGGTCGACCCGACATCTTCGAGCTGACGCTCCGGCTGGCGCAGGAATACGGTCTAGCAATGCGCGTTTTCGACGAAACCGCGATCGAACGCCTGCAAAGCCAGGGCCTGCCTACCAACGACCACGAGCTGGTCGACAGCACACGGATCGAGACGGAGGGCAAGGCGACGCGGTACGTCCAGATGCTGCGCGAGCTGCCGGCCGGGTTGAGCGAGTGGGCGATCCACCCCGCGCTCGGCACCGCCGAGGCGCAGGCGATCGACGGCTGGTGGCACAAGCGGGAGGCGGATTTTCAGTTCTTGGTCTCGCAAGAGGCGCGGGACACGATCCGAGCAGAGGGGATCATCCTGGTGGACTACCGGGCGTTGCAGACCGTCTGGAACCGAGTCGTCGGTCGTCAGTCGCCAGTCGCCTGAACGAAACAGAGCCGTCCGTCTGTCCGTCTGTCCGTCTGTCCGTCCGTCCGTCCGTCTGCCGACTCAGCAGATCGCCAGCGGATTGAGCGGGCTACCGATGCCGCCCACCAACGGCAGCGGCGCCCCCACGAACAGGAATTCGTAGACCTTGTCGGCGGCGATCCCCTCCAGGTCGAGGAGTTCCATCAGGTAGCCCCCGAGGTTGCGCACGACCTCGACGTGGAGCGGCCACGGCGTCGCCGCCGGAAACGCCAGGGTCTCGACGGCGCGGTTGTCCGCCCCCACCGCGCAGAGGTCGTGCGCCCGGAACCAGGCACCCGCCCGCCCGCCGGGCCCCGGTTCGCCGGCCTCGAACAGGGCCCGGTCTGCCGCGAACACCCGCAGCCAGCCGGTGCGGATCAGCACGACGTCGCCGGCCTGGATCGCCACGCCCTGCGCTCGGGCGCAGGCATCCAGCTCTTCCGGGGCAATCTCCTCGTTCAGTCCCAGGTGCTCGACGCCGCGATGCCCGGCGACGTCGAGCAGGACGCCGCGACCGACCAGAGCGCTGGCGTTGTGCATCCCATTCTTGACGGCGCCACGCCGCGGATCGAACGATTCGTCGACCCGGTAGCCGTTGTAGAACCGGTTGTCGTAGAAGATGTGGCTCAGCGCGTCGATGTGGGTCGTGCCGTGGGTGTACAGCTCGATCCGGTCGTCGGCCCAGCCGTAGGGGTCCCCCGGCTTGGCGAAGACCGCGGCGTGGTGGCGGACCGGATAGCGGCGCCCCGCCGGCGCGTCCGGGGCGAGCGGCACCGCCAGACTGTAGACCTTGCCCCGGCGCACGAGCCCGGCCGCCCCCGCGACGCGCTCGGCGGTGAGGAGGTTGAGCGTACCGCGCTCGTCGCCGTCTCCCCAGCGGCCCCAGTTGCCCAACGTCGAGTCCGTCTCGGTCCCATCGGTCGCCATACCGCCGCCTCCTTGCCGAGTCCGTCCACGTTCCCACCCGCGGCGGTGCGGCAGCACGCGTTCGCGCGGGCTAGCTCTCTGCCAGCGGTTCGAGATCGCTCATCAGGCCGTGTTTCATCGCGTAGAGGGCGGCGCGGGCGCGGTTGGTGGCGCCGATCTTCTCGTAGATGTGCTGGACGTGGTTGCCGGCGGTTTTCCGGGTGATCGACAACGCGGCGGCGATCTCCCGGTTCGAGTAGCCGCGCGTCACCAACCGCAGCACCTCCACCTCACGCGGGGTCAACTCCGCCGGCCACTCCCGCCGGCGCTTCACCCGGTGGCCGGCGGCCCGCAGCACCGCATCGACCGCATCGCCGTCGAGCCTCCCGGCCGCGACCTCCGTCCGCACCGCCGCCGCCGCCTCGTCGGCCGTGCGCGCCGGGCGGTGCGGACGGAGCTCGGTCATCGCGTGGTACGCGTCCGCCGCGGCCAGGATCCGCCCGGCGGGTCCGATCGCGTCCCCCGCGAGACCGCGCGGGTAGCCGGACCCGTCGAGCCGCTCGTGGTGTTGCCCGGCGATCGCCCCGAGCGGGGCCAGCACGGGAGAGAACGCCAGCATCCGCTCGCTCAGGTACGGGTGCAAGCGGACCCGCTCCATCTCCGCCCGCGTCAGCGGCCCGCGCTTGTCCCAGATCGCGTTCGAGACGCCGAGACGCCCGAAGTCGTGCACCAGCCCGGCCCGCCGCACCGCGACCACTTCACCGTCCGGCAATCCATAGTCGCGCGCCGCCGCGGCCGCCAGGTCCGCCACCCCCCGCGAATGCCCGATCGTGTACGGCGACTTGAGGTCGATGAAGTCGCCGATCGCTTCCAGGACACCCTCGAATCGCCCGGCGGAGATGACGGTCTGGAGGGAGGGCTCGGCCGCAAGCACCGTGTCCCAGGTCGCCGCGTCGAGACCGGCCAACAGGTGCGGCGCCTGCTCGCAGAACACCTCGACCACGCCCGGATCGAATTCGCTGCCGCTGCCGTCGCTCGCCGCGGCGACCGCGGCCTCGACGCCGTGCGTGCGATGGAAAACCTCGACGACGTTGGCGAGGTGGATCAGCCGCGACTCCAGCAAGATCTGTTCGCCCTTGAGTCCGAGCGGGGCGTGCTTGCCGTCCCACCGTTCGAACGTCTGCTGGAGACTCGCCCGCACGTCGTCACCGAGACCGAGCCGTGCCGCCATCTCATCGGTCGCCAGATAGTGGTTTTCGAGCATGCTGAGGATCGCCCGCCGCCCGTCGCCGAGGAACGTCACGCCGAGGCGGATGCGCTCCGTCCACGACTTCCCCATCCCGATGTGGCCGAGGAGGTAACCGATCCCGCTGCCGTTCACCACGAACGAGTCGGCCTTGAGCACGATGTCGTCGCCGAACCATTTGGCCTGCTCGTAGGCGTCGGTGAAGCACCCCACCCAGGCGAGCAACCCCGAGTAGTAGACGACCTGCCGCTGCGCCTCGTCGAACCCGAACCGCTCGCTCAAGCGCAGCGCGATCAAGCACTGGCGCAGCACGTGCTCCATCGGTTGCCCCAACCCGAGATCGGTCCCCAACGACAACGTGGCGACCAACTCGGCAAGGCGCACACTCGACCGGCTGTCGTGTTCGCTCACAGAACAATCCTCAGGGCATCGGACACGTTGCGAATTATGGCGCGTGCTCAGTCGATTCGTCGGTCCATCGACACACGGATTGGAGCAATGCAGGGTGATGGTTCAGCCAATCGGTTTCCGCGATGAGCGACTCCTTGATAGACGCTTGACGTCGCGCGTCGTTCGTGGCACTTTACTCGACATGAGGAGCGACGACGTACCGGCATCAGGGCACGGTGGCGATGTCAAGGCGGCGACTCCTCCGCTCTATCGGGACAAGCGCACGGCACGCTTTGCCAACGGCGAGCGAGTCAAGGAGTTTCAAGCATTCGAACGGCAGGCGAAGAAGCGTCTGCGCATCCTGCTGGATTCCGTCTCGCGGAACGGCTTGATGCTCCTGCCAAGCAACCACTTCGAGGCGTTGGGCGGTGATCGGAAGGGCCAGTACAGCATCCGTATCAATGAACAATGGCGCATCTGTTTCGAATGGCCGGACGGTGCCCCTCGACCGTTCAACATCGAGATCGTGGACTACCACTAAGGACGACCGATCATGACCGAGAAACGACCCGTCTACCCCATCCATCCCGGCGAAGTCCTTGCCGAACAACTTGAAGAACTCGACATCACCGCGGCCGAGCTCGCCCGCGAACTGCGCGTTCCGTCGAACCGGCTGTACCAACTGATCGCGGGGAAACGCGCCATGACCGCCGATACGGCCTTGCGCCTGGAGCAATGGCTGGGCGTCGAGGCCGCGTTCTGGATGAACCTGCAGAAGAGCTACGAGCTCGATCTTGCCGCCGAGCAGATCGGCGACGAGATCAAGCGCACGGTCCGTCGCCGAACGCCCACATCGGCACTGGAGAGCGCGGCCTCCGTACGGTGATTCCGAACGCGGGGTCGAACGACCATTCGCGCTTCAGACTGCCCGTGTCCGAAGGTCATTTCGGCTCCACGCGGTCATTCGCTCCGCCTCCGGATTGGCGGTCGAGACTAACTTGGACCCGAGCCGTCGCAGCCTCCTGATATCCTGCGGTCAACGCCGCAAGCAGATCATCGCTGACATCGCGCATAACGGTCCCCTTTTCGCCGGTTCGATACGGTGACGACACTTGGTAGATTCGGTCAACAGTGAGGGGCGCCCGTTTCTCAATCACGGAGGGGTTGAATTGCAGATAGACCCCATTCGGCCCCGGTCCGTTGTAGACCACGACAAGTCCCGAGCCGAACGCACGTAACCTCGGAAGGAGCGTCAGGACACCGTTCTTGGCGTGGTACGTGTCGAGCGTGATGAGTCCATCGCGATGAAGGTCCTTGGCCCAATCAGTCACTTTGCGGAGGAACGCCCGTCGCCCTTCCGATGCTCGGTCAATCTGCGCCTCGAAGTCGTCTGCTCCGGGAGCCAGGTATCCTTCCGTTGCGGTTGCCACCGGCCCGGTTCGGTCGGGCCGGACCGTTGGCTGCTCCGGATCGACGCGCTGTGGCACGATGACTTGGGACCCGCCAATCTGGTAGGCCGCCACCGTCACCAAGTCGATCAGCAGTTTGTCGGCGACCGCCCCGAGGTAGCCGACGAGTCGCACCAATTCGGTGGGCGCATCGTCCAAGACAAGCACGAGCCGGAACCGTCCCTGAGCCAAACTGTCGGCGAGTTCCGTGTGAAAGGCGGCCGCGTCGAGCGCTCACAGCCTGGGCGACGGACTCGAAGCCGCGCTGGCGCAACGGCCGTGCGAGGACATCTCGCTCCAATGACGCAACGTCGAGGCCGCGGAGATAGGCGGCATAGGTCAGAATCTGGGCGATGACGGCGCGGCGAGCCTCCGCGTTCCGCGCAAGCTTGATCTCGATGATCGCCAGCCGACCGGACTGCTCGACGGCAACCAGGTCAGCAGCATTCCCGCCGAGGAACACTTCGCGCCCGAGGATGGTCAAACGCGGCTCACCAGCTAGAGGCAGAGTATGGGGCGCCTCCTCCACCAGCGAGTGCAACGTTGCCTCGTCGGGGAAACCCGACGGGAAGAGGAGGCGCCACCCACCTTCGTCATGTTGCCAAATCGCGGTCATCGATTCCTCCTGCCACTCTGACCCGCCGGATTCGCCGATTTCCGCTTCGAACTCAAACTTCCATCGTTCGGGTGAGACAACCGATTGGGCATCGGCAGACGATTGGTTCTCCTTTGCCGAAAAAGAGATCCGTTACCTCGTGCAGGGTGGTCTTGGCTCGCCTTATCCACTCCCCACGATACGAACCCTTCCCCCCGCAATCAACGCCGAAGACACGGAGACGTCCTTGGCCGTGCTGAGTTCGGCCAGTTTCGCGTCCCGGCGGGCGCGCAGGTTTTGCAGTTGCGACCGGCGCATCCGGCGGATGCGCTCGTCCACGACCTCGTCGAGGAGGGTCTCGGTTCGCCGGATCTTGGCGTCGAACGAGGCGCGGAGCGACGCGGTTCTCGCCGCCAGCAACGCCTGGTTGCGCCGCCGCACCTCGGCCTCGATCGCATCCCGGTGCGCCGCGATCCGGCCCGCCGCCACCGCCTCGGCCGCGACGAACTCCTCGTCGCGGCGCTCGATCGCCGCGGGCACGGGCGCCGATTCCTGGATCGCGCGGAGGAGTCCGGCAGCGCTCCGTTCGGCCAATAACCCGTCGTCCCGGATGACGACCGACTCCAGCGTGACCGATTGGGTGACCCCGCGCACATCGACCAGATAGACGTAAAAGTGACCGTCCCCGGCCTCTTCCGGCGGACCCGAGATCTCGACGGATGCCGCCGGTGTACCGAGTGGCGTCCGCTCGCACCAGTACGCCCGCGCCGCCTCCGCCAACGGGTGGCGGACCGTGACGAATTCGAGCGTCGGTCGCTGGCGCGCGAGTTCGCTGTCGAAGGTCAAGGGCATTGCGCGGTGTTCGCTCAACGCCGACCGGAAGCGGTCGGTCAGCCGGCTCGCCAGGCGCTTGCGTTCGATGAAACTCCGCAGGTAGTCGGCGAGCGACCGATCCAATTCCAGGGTCGCGCACGGTTCGTCCTCATCGAAGATCAGCCGCGCCCGCGGAAACTCGAGTCGGACAAACGTCCCCACCAGGGCCCGCACCTCGTCGCCCGACACGTACCGGCCGCTGCCGATGGTCTGCTCGATCCGCTGGTCGAAGATCTGTCCTTGGCCAAGGAGTTGGTCCTTATGCCGCTCCAACTCCGCCTCTTCTTGCTGACGGCGGACGATCCGGACGGCCGCCTGCTCAGCCAGTTGCGCTTCCTCCACCGGTGTGAGGCGCCCCTGCAGCGCCTCTCGCGACAGCTTGACGATCTCGGCACCGAGGATGGCTTCCAGGTCGCCGATCGACTGTTCGAACAACCTGATCCGCTCGTACAGGCGCTGAAAGATGCGCGTCTCGATCGTGTCCTCTATGAAAAAATTGTAGATGCGGATGCGCTCGTGCTTCTGCCCGAATCGGTCAAGTCGGCCGATCCGCTGCTCGACCTGCATCGGATTCCAGGGCAAGTCGTAGTTGACGAGGATGTCGCAGAACTGAAAGTCGAGCCCTTCGGCGCCGACCTCCGACGACAGCAGCACCTTGACGCTCGGATCGGACGCGAACCGGTCGATGATACGGCGACGGTCGGCGATCGGGACATCACCATGGATCGCCTCCACGCCGTAGCCGAGATCGTGCAGTTTTCGCTTGAGGTAGCGCAAGGTCCCCTTGAAGAAGGAAAAGACCAGCGCCTTGCTCTCGGGAGACTCCGCCAACGCCTGTCGCAACGTGGCCTCGAATTGATCGAATTTGGAATCCCCCTCGCCGATCGCACGCGACCGCGCCAGGAGGAGTTGGTCTAGGTGGCTCTGGTCGTCCGGATCGGGTTGGTGGAGATCGAAGGTCGACAGATCGACCTCGTGCCGGATTTGCCCTCCCCGCCGTGCGGCTTCTTCGAGGCGCTCCCGCATGGCGGCCAGGCAACTGGCCGCCTGCCGCTCCTTCATGACCGCCGCGAACCCGGTTGCGCCCGGTCTGGCTCGACGCAAATCCTCACGCGTCTGGCGGAGCACGGCCTCGTAGAAGTCGCGCTCCGCCGGAGAGAGCGTGACGCGGATGCTGAACGGCGCGCGGACCGCTCCGTGCGCGACCTCGCGCTTGCGGGTCCGTGAGAGGATCACCGAGAGCGTATTGAGCTCCATCAGATCCCATTGCATCGAGACCCGATCCTCGATCGAATCCTCGCGTCCCGAAAAGGCGAAATCGCTGAGCCGAGCCAACGTCTGTCGATAGATCGGGTTGCCCGTAAAGCGGTCGCGGAGCAGCGTCGCCTCCACCCGTCGCAACTCGCCGTACGCACGCCGGTAGTCGCCCTTCGCCACGAGCCGCGAGACGGTGTTGACGATCTCGTTCGGCCGCACGTGCTCCTCGAACAGATCGGGATTGTCGAAGTCTTCCGGTGCCAGCAAGTTGAGCAGGTTGAAGAGGTCCCGGTTCCGCAGGTGAAGCGGCGTCGCCGTCAGAAACACGACCGCGTCGGCGCTGTTGACGAGCGCGGCCCCGAGGCGGTAGGTGCGCGCCTCCTCGTTGCGCATGTGGTGGGCTTCGTCGACGATCAGCAGGTCCAGGGGGAGACCAACCTCGACGATCTCCTCCGCAAAGCCAGGACGACGCAGCATCTCGAACGAGGCGATGGCGCGAACGGGCAAGGCGTGGCCAAGGCGACGAAAGTCGTCGATCATCCGGCGCACACGCGCGGAGTCGAGGATCTCGAATTCCTCTTCGAACCGGTTGCGCAGCTCGTCCTGCCACTTGGTGGTCAGACGCGACGGGCAGAGCACGAAGACGCGGGGGATCTCGAGCCGTGCCTTCAGCTCCAAGTAGATGATGGCCGCTTCGATCGTCTTGCCGAGCCCGACTTCGTCGGCGATCAGGATCCGTTGGTTCACGCTGCGCAGGAACTTCAATGCCGGGCGAAACTGGTACGGCTCGTAGACGGTGCGGGACGATCGGTAGGAGTAGAGCGCGTCGGTCAGTGGCGTGCGGAGCTTGGCGAGCGTCAATTCCCGGACCAATTCGTCGCGGCTCACCCAGCGCGGCCGGTTCTGAACCGGGATGAGCTCCAATTGCGTCTCGGAGTACCACGCTTCCAATTGATCGATCTGGACCTCGACCTCGAAGCCGTCTGCACCCCGCCGCGGACCGCCGACGACCGCCCCCCGCCGAGAGCCGTCGGCCTTCAGACGAACCCTGTCGCCCGGCTTGAAGCACGGACCGTTCGATGGCGTCGTTGCCGCCACTTCGGTCGATTGGCCGGCGCGGCTTTCGAGGAGGACGTTCACGTGAAATGCTCCATCGGTTTCGGCATGGCGAGCGCGGGTTGCCACTGATTGGGGACGATCGACGAAGGCACGCCGCCTCGGCATGCCCCATGGCCGGAGACATTTATTCGGTGGTCGTGTCTCCGAACGAGCATCCTGCCAGAAATGCAGCGATGCCGCAAGTCACTCGCTGAGTACCAATAAAACGGCAACTCTCCGCTTCGAAATCGAGAAGCAAGCAATGCGATGGACCGGTCACCGGCAACCGTCTCCCGCTATACCAATCATCATATCCTTGGGAACGGTTATGGGAATGACCGATTGGTCCGTGACCAACCGACGACCACCGGTCACCGACCTTGACTGACGACCCTGCCGCACGCCACACAGCAGAGTCGGGCGAGACGACGGGACTCCGTTCGTTTTCGTTACTCCTCATCCACAGGTGCAATAACCCGCCCCGGCTCGTAAAACGCCGTCCGCCGCCGCGACACCAGCGCCGTGGCCTCCCGCGCCGAGACCCCTTGCCACCTCAGCACCCGGCGGACGAATTCCAACCCGGCTTCGAACTCGGGTTGGACGACCTCGTCGGCGCCGGAGCCGGACAGGCTGATCCCGTGTTCGCCGCTCGGGGCGCGGGCGACGACGCGGATGTCCGGGTTCATCGTCCGTGCGTGGCGGATAGTCGAGCGGGCGGCGACCAGATCGGGTGTCGCGATCGCGATCGTGCGGGCGCGCCCCACGCCGGCGCGGTGGAGGAGCGCCTCCGACCCCGCATCGCCGTAGTAGGCGGCGATCCCCTCCGCCCGCAACTCCCGCACGATCGCCGGGTTCAGATCGACCACGGTGAACCCGAACCCGCGCCGCCGCAGCGCCTCGCCGAGTTCCCGTCCGACCCGCCCGTAGCCGCAGATGACGACGTGGCGAACCGGTTCGCCGGGCGCGGACGGCGGCCCGGCCTGGCTCCGTTCGTGCGCCGAGACACCGGGGAGGAGACCGGCCAGCGCGGTGAGGCTGGACGACGCGGCCAGCAGTCCCGGCACCACCAGGATCGACCCGAGCGCGGCGGCGAGGATGAGCCCGTACTGGTCCCGGTCGATCAGGTGGTCGTCCAACCCGACGCCGGCCAGGACGAAGCTGAACTCCCCCATCTGGGCGAGCAGGATCGCGGCGAGGGTGGCGGTCCGATGATCGACCCCGGCCGTCAAATACGCCCCGCCCGTGATGATCAGCTTGCCGATCACCAGCGCCGCGATCAGCAGCACGACCGTCGCCGCGTGGTGGACGACAAATCCGGGGTCGAGCAGCATCCCGACGGCGACGAAGAAGAGCGTCGCGAAGACGTCCCGCAAGGGGACGATCTCCGCCATCACCTGATTGTCGAACTCCGATTCCGAGATCACGATCCCGGCAAGGAACGCCCCCAACGCGAACGACAACCCCGCCTCGTGGGCCGCCAGTGCGGTCCCCAACGCGATCAGCACGATCGTCAGCAAGAAGAGCTCCCGCGAACCGGTACGGGCGACGGCGAACAGCACTCGTGGGACGACCTTGGCGCCGACCACGATCACGACGAACAAGGCTACTGCAGCGGTGGCGATCGACTGCAGCAGCGTCGCCGCCAGGTCGTCTCCCTCCCCAGAGATGACCGGGAGAAAGGCAAGCATCAGGACAAGACTGAGGTCCTGGACGATCCCGAGTCCCAGGGCCACGGTCCCATGCGGGCTCTCCACCTCGCCGCGACCGAGCAGAAGCTTGATCGCGACGATCGAGCTGGAGATCGCGAAGGCACCGCCCAGCTCGAGCGCCGCCGCAAACGACCACCCGATCAGCAGCCCGACCCCCGTCCCCAGCGCGATCGTCAACGGGATCTGGATCGCGCCGGCGATCAGGGCAATCCGGCGCACTTCCAGCAGTTCGTCCAGGGAAAACTCGACCCCCAACGCGAACATCAAGAAGGCGACGCCGAGGTTGGCGAGGAGGAGCACGCGGTCGCGGTCGGCGTTGAAGCCCGGCGTGTTGGGACCGATCAGGACACCGGCCAGGATGTAGCCGACCAGGATCGGCAAGCCGAGCCGCTGGGCGATCATCCCACCGAGAAAAGCGGCGCCCAGGGTCAAGACGAGGTCGACGATGAGTCGGAGGTCTTCCACCGATGTCCCTCCAGGCCGCCGGGCGCGATCGGTAGACGATCCGACGGGTGCAAGCGACAGGGGTGGAGCGGTCTGCCCGCATCCAGTGTAGCGGGTTCGCACCGGCCCTGCCCTGTCGATTCGGCCCAATGCGTTTGGGCAAAAACGCGTGCTCGCACGCGGGCGCGGCGCAACTGGCGTACCATAGACATGGCAATTGTTCCGCGGCCGAGGCGACCCCACCGGCGCGGTCTCCGGCCCCACCGTTTGCGGCGATCGAAACCATGACCTCGTTGTCGACGGAAACCTTCCCAGCCGACGTGCCGCCCCCACCGGAACTCGATCGTCAGATCGCCCCGGTGGTCGCCTTGCCGCGCCCGCTGACGTCGCTGGTCGGCCGCGATCGCGAGGTGGCGGCGGCCCGGACGTTCCTGCTCGATCCGACCTGCCGCCTCCTGACCCTGACCGGCCCCGGCGGCGTCGGCAAAACGCGCCTGGCGGTGCGCGTCGCGGCCAGTCTCAGCAACCACTTCGCCGACGGCGTCGTCTTCGTCCCGCTCGCCGCGGTCGCCCGCGCCGATCTCGTCCTACCGACGATCGCCCAGGCGTTCGGGCTGCGCGACCTCCCGGACCAAAGCCTCTCGGAACGCCTCGCCGCGGCCCTCCACGACCGCCAGCAATTGCTCGTCCTCGACAACCTGGAGCACCTCATCGCCGCCACGCCGGACCTGGCCTCCTTGCTCGCGTCCTGCCCCGCCCTCCACATCCTGGCGACGAGCCGGACCCGCCTCCGCCTCTCCGGCGAGCAGGAGTACCCGGTCCCGCCCCTCCCGGCCCCCCCGGACCAGCCGTCGCCCTCCGCCGCTACCGTGACCGGATCGCCCGCCGTCGCCCTCTTCGTCGAGCGTGCCCGCGCCGCCAACCCGGCCTTCGCCCTGACCGACGCCAACGCCCCCGCCGTCGCCGCCCTCTGCCGCCGCCTCGACGGGTTGCCGCTGGCGATCGAACTCGCCGCCGCCCGCACCCGCGTCCTCTCCCCCACCGCCCTGGTGGCCGGTCTGGAACGCCGTCTCCCCCTCCTCACCGGCGGCCCCCGCGACCTCCCGACCCGCCTCCAAACCATGGCCAACGCCGTCGCCTGGTCCTACGACCTCCTCTCCCCAGAAGAACGGACCCTCTTCCGCCGCCTCGCCGTCTTCGTCGGCAGCTTCACGCTCGACGCGGCGGAAGCCGTAGGCGGAGACGGACAGACGGACAGACGGACAGACGGAACTGGCGGCGCTTCTCTGTCCGTCTCTCCGTCTGTCCGTCTGTCCGTCTTAGACCGCATCGCCGCCCTCATCGACGGCAGTCTCTTGCAACAAGAAGAGACGGCGGCGGACGGTGGGTTGGGTGCGGTTCGCTTCGGGATGTTGGAGACGATCCGCGAGTTCGGGTGGGTGCAACTGGCGGCCGAGGACGACCCGGTCGAGATTCGCAGGCGGCACGCCGGCCATTTCATGGAGTTGGCGGTCGCGGCGGGAGAGGCGCTCAGCGGCGGCGAGCAGGGGACGTGGCTGCAACGATTGGACGCCGACCACGACAATCTGCGGGCGGCGTTGGGCTGGCTCCTCGACCGGCAGGAGGACGAATCGGCGCTCCGGTTGGCCTCGGCGCTCTGGCGCTACTGGGAGATCCGCGGCCACCTCCGGGAAGGGAGCGCCTGGCTCGAGCGCGCCCTGGCGATCGGCGCGGGCGCTCCCGCCGCCCTCCGTGCCTCGGCCCTCAACGGTCTCGGCAATCTGCTCAGTTACCTCGGCGATCCGGCGCAGGCGCAATCCGCTTACGAGGCGAGTCTGTCCCTGCGCCGCGATTTGGCAGACCCGCAGGGGATTGCCGACAGTCTCAACAACCTCGGTCTCCTGGCGACCGACAGCGGCGACTACGCGCGGGCGCGATCCCTCCACGACGAAAGCCTGGCGCTCCGCCGCGAATTGGGCGACCGCCGGGGACTCGCGCTCTCGCTCAACAACCTCGGCGATCTGGCGCTGGCGGAAGGGGATGTGCAGCGCGCCTGGGATCTCCATCAGGAAGCCCTGGCGGTCCGCCGCGATCTGCGCGATCTCCGCGGCGTCGCCTATTCGCACAACAACCTCGGCGCCGTGGCCGCCCGCCGGGACGATCCCGCCGCCGCCCGCCCGCTCCTGGACGACGCCCTTGCCCTCTTTCGCCGCCTCGGCGACAAGGCCGGTTTGGCCGAGGCGCAGGCCAACCTGGGCCGCGTCGCGCTGTCGCAAGGCGAACCGCGCCAGGCCGCCGCGGCGCTCTCGACCGCCCTCGCCCTGCGCGCCGACTTCGGCGACCTCCGCGGCGTCGCCGAGTGCCTGGAAGGGCTGGCGGCGATCGACGACGCCCGGCTCCCGGCCCCCCCGCGCGTGCGCCTGCTCGGCGCGGCGGCGACCCTCCGCACCGCCATCGGCATCCCCATCCAGGCCGTCGACCGGCCACGCCTGGAGCGCACCCTCGAAGTCCTCCGGCGTCGCCTCGACCGCGACGCCTTCACCGCGGCGTTCGACGGCGGCCGTCTCCTCGCCACCGAGCAGGCGATCACCGAGGCGACCCAACTGGCCGACGCGATCGATCGCCTCGCCGACCGCGACGCCACCGACCACGGTCCCACCGAGTCCACGCTGCTCACCCCGCGCGAGATCGAGGTCCTCCACCTCCTGGCCGAGGGCCGCTCCGACCGCGAGATCGCCGACGCCCTCTTCCTCAGCCCGCGCACCGTCTCCAGCCACGTCGGCCACATCCTCGCCAAACTCGATGTCCCCTCCCGCGCCGCCGCCATCGCCATCGCGCTCAGGCAACGGCTGGTCTGACGCCGGAGGGCGGAAGGCGGAAGGCGGAGGGCGGGAAAGGGCGGGAGAGGGCGAGGTGAACGTCGTCATCCCCACGCCTTCCGCCCTCCGCCCTCCGCCCTCCGGTGTCCGTAAAACTACTGACTCCGCGCCGGCGCGAAATCGGTAATCCACAGGATGACGGCGAGACGGCGTTCCCGCAGGATAGGGGCGCAACCGGAACAACGGTTGCGCGTCGTGCGGGAAGGGTCAGCCGGCCGCGGACAACCGGTCGCCTCCCTCCACAGCTCGACACCCCAACCCCCGGTCGGGACTTCAGCCACCCCGACCAAACTCCTTCCTCCACGGCGCCCCGGGTCTGCACCCCCGGGGCGCCGCCCCTTTTGCTTCCGACTTCGTGAGCCGAGCTTGTGACGACTCGGCACGCCAATTCGCCAAATCTCAGCGAGGCGAAGACACAGACTCCCTCAGCCGGGTGTGGCCAAGCAGTTGATCCAGGGTCGCGGTCGTAAACACCTTACCGTCAAGAGTCGTCAAGAGTTGTCGCATGTCCTCTCGCCGTTCCCGAAATCCGCGCCCATCGATGCAGGCGACGACCTCATATCGAGGCATGCGCCCCTCAGCAACTTGCCGATCGCGCTGGGTGACGAGGTTCTTGATGCGTGTGACCTTATCTCGCGCCGTCCCATCGTCACTCGTGATCTCCGCTTCGATCACGACGACGGGACTGACCTCGTCTGGCACACAAAAGTCCGGTGCTTGATCGAAACCGGGGATCCGCTCGGCGCGCTTGGTCTTCCGAAAGGTGATTCCGGCAGCGCGTAGACGTTCTTCGATCGCGTTCTCCATGACTTCGCCGACCAGTCCCGAGACCGCATCCCTCTGCCCCGCGAAGGGACGTCCAAGATATCGCTCGTAGAGGAGCATGGCGTACGGCACGGACTCGTTTGCGGCATAGCGCAGCGAGTCGACTCCGTGTTGGGTATCGAACTTCGCCAAACGATGGAGAAGCCCCGGGACCGCTGGAGGCGCTCCAGCGACGATCAGTCCCACCGCGACGGCGGCCAATGCGTCAATTCTGTCGAGCACTTTCGGTCGTGAAGGCGGTGGTGTTCCTGCCGTCACCGCTCGCGCGCACCGCAGTTCGTAACGCT
>DATBFX010000379.1:0-1842 GCA_036558305.1 Thermomicrobiales bacterium
CCGCAGCTCGGCGATCCCCATCCCCGCGAATTGCCGCCGCCACCGGTAGAAGGTCTGCTCCGTGATCCCCAGCTTGCGGCAGACCTCGACGACCGGCGTGCCCGCCTCGGCTTGGCGCAAGGCGTAGACGATCTGCTCTTCCGAGAATGTTTTTCTCGTCACGCTCCGTCCTCCTCGGGATGCGTTCATTCTAACCCCCGAGGTGGACCAGTTTTCCGGGCTCAGACCATGGTCACGCGACGCTCGAGGTAGGCTCAAGAAATCGGACCATACCTTGTCCGTGGTGATCGTTTGGTTCGCCATTCGTCGTCTCCGTTTGGCGACCGCGGCGGCTTCCGGTGGCCCGTTTCAGTCGCAACTATAGCAACGATCGTATCCCCGCCCGGCAGGCCCGTCCATCGGTTGCGGGCCGAGCGGAAGTAAACTTTGCCCGGAACGTCCACCGTTCAAGCACGGTGATGTCGATCCGCCGAGGACGAGCAGACAATGAACAACGGCACGGTTTTTCCCCTGTGGCTCTCCACATCGGATAACCACCAAGAGATCGGAAAGTCAGCACGCGCGGTCCACGCCGACCCGTCACCGCGCACCGACCTGACCGCCCAAATCAAACGCCTCGCCGTCGACCACGGTCTCTCCGTCGCCGCCGTGACCACCGCCGACGCCTTCCCCGGATTGGCCGAGACCCTTGAGGAGCACGTGGCGGCGGGCCGGGTCCAGGGGATGGATTGGTTCACGGCGGAGCGTGCTCGCTTCTCGACCGACCCTCGCAACCTCCATCCCTGCGCCGTCTCGATCGTCGCCGTCGCCGTCGCCTACTGGTCCGTCGATCCCGGCAAACCGGACGACGAACCGCGGGGCCGGATCGCCCGCTACGCCTGGGGTGTCGACTACCACGATCTACTGAAGGAGCGCATGCGGTCACTCCACCTTGCCGTCGAAGCCCTGGTTGGGCGGCAGGTCGAAGCCCGTTTCCTGGTCGATACCGCGCGCATCGTCGATCGTGCCGTCGCCGCCCGTGCCGGGCTCGGCTGGTACGGCAAGCACAGCTGCCTCATCGTTCCCGGCTACGGCTCCGGTGTCCTCCTCGGCGAACTCCTGCTCGACCTGGATCTCGAACCCGACGCACCCCTCGCGCGGAACTGCGGTCGCTGCCGCCTCTGCCTCGACCGCTGCCCGACCCAGGCCATCGTCGCGCCCTACACCGTCGACGCCCCGCGCTGCCTCTCCTTCCAAACGATCGAGCAGCGCGGCGCCATCCCGCGTGAGATCCGGCCCCTGCTCGGCGACTGGGTCTTCGGCTGCGACCTTTGCCAGGAGGTCTGCCCCTACACCAAGGCGGCGAAGGAACGCCCCGATCCCGCGTTCCTGCCGCGCACCGTCGACAACGCCTACCCCGCGCTGCGGCGCCTGCTCGCGATGACGGAGACCGAGTTCCGTGACATTTATCGCGGCACTCCGGTCACCCGCGCCAAGCGACGCGGTCTCGCGCGCAACGCCGCCGTCGCACTCGGCAACGTCGGCGACCGCGACGACGTCCCCTTCCTGATCGCCGCCCTGATCGATCACGACGAACCGCTCGTCCGCGGCCACTCAGCCTGGGCGCTCGGACGACTCGGCGGCTGGCATGCGCGCTCCGCCCTCGACGCTCGACGCCCCACCGAACCAGACCCCACGGTTCGCACGGAAATCGAGTTCGCTCTAGAGCCTGTTATGGACTTCGGGCGACGACGGTGATCAAGCGGTGGACCATCGGGCAGGCGAAGGCGAGGAAATGCAGGCCGACGACGGTTTCCGGCAGGCGTTCGTAATCCCGCGCGAGGCGGCGGAAGCGGGCGACCC
>DATBFX010000380.1:0-4292 GCA_036558305.1 Thermomicrobiales bacterium
CCGAGCCGACCACCTTCGGTCTCAAACTCGCGGTCTGGTACGACGAACTCCGCCGAAACCGGCGCCGTCTCGATCTCGCCCGCGACGACATGGCCGTCGGCAAACTCTCCGGCGCCGTCGGCACCCACGCGCACGTTCCGCTCGACCTCGAGGACGAGGTTTGCGAGGAACTCGGTCTCCGCGCGGCGCTGGCGTCGACGCAGATCGTCCAACGCGATCGCCACGCCTTCTTCCTTTCGGTCGTCGCGGGTCTCGGCGGCACGCTGGAAAAGATCGCGACCGAAATCCGTCATTTGCAGCGGACCGAGGTGCGCGAGGCCGAGGAGCCCTTCCCCGCCGGTAACCAGGGTTCGTCGGCGATGCCCCACAAGCGAAACCCGCACGCTTCCGAGCGCGTCTCCGGTCTGGTCAGGCTCCTCAGAGGCTACGCCGCCACTGCCCAGGAAAACGTCGCCCTCTGGCACGAACGCGACATCAGCCACAGTTCGGCCGAGCGCGTGATCTTCCCTGATGCCTGCATCGTCGCCGATTATCTTTTGGACCTCGTCGCCGATCTCGTCGACAACCTCGTCGTCTACGAGGACCGCATGCGCGCCAACGTCGACCTGACGGGCGGACTGGTCTTCTCCCAGCGCGTCCTGCTCGCCCTCGTCGATGCGGGGATGGACCGACAGGCGGCCTACAAACTCGTGCAACGGCACGCGATGGATGCCTGGGACCACGGCACTTCGTTCCGCGAAACGCTCGCGGCCGACCCCGAGGTCCGCCGCTACCTGGCGCCGGTCGACATCGAGCCCCTGTTCGATCCCCAGGAACAACTGACGGAGATCGATGCTATTTTCGCGCGACTTGGTTTGGAGGACGGCCTTGAACAGCCAGCCTCGCGTGTCGCCGAGGCGGTGCCGGCATGATCGCGATCAGTCAAGACGTCGGCCTGCCGGGTTTGACCCTCTACCGCCACGGCAAGGTGCGCGACACCTATGATCTGGGTAGCGCGCTGCTGATGGTCGCGAGCGACCGCATCTCGGCCTTCGACGTGGTGATGCCGACGCCCATTCCCGGCAAAGGCATCATCCTCACCCAACTCTCGCGCTTCTGGTTCGGGCTCACAGATTCGATCGTGCCGAACCATTTAATCTCCGCCCGGTTCGCCGACTTCCCGCCCGATCTCGCATCGTTCGCGTCGACGCTCGTGGATCGGGCGATGCTCGTTCGCCGGGCCAAGCGAATCGACGTCGAATGCGTCGTCCGGGGGTATCTGGCCGGGTCAGCCTGGTCGGAGTACCTCAATACCGGCACGATGGCAGGCGAACGGTTGCCGACCGGACTGCGGCAGGCCGATCGATTGCCTCGCCCCGTCTTCACGCCCGCCATCAAGAACGACGCCGGACACGACCAGAACATTTCGATTTCGGCTCTGCGCGATCTGGTCGGCTCCGAACTGGCTCGGAGCCTGGAATCGACGAGCCTCGCCCTGTACGAGTTCGCATCGGCGCACGCGGCCCGGCGAGGCATCATCCTTGCCGACACCAAGTTCGAGTTCGGCTGGATCGATGGCGAACTCCGGTTGATCGACGAGTTGCTGACCCCCGACAGCTCTCGGTTCTGGGATGCCGCCGGCTACGAACCTGGACGGGACCAACCGAGTTTCGACAAGCAGTTCGTGCGCGACTGGCTGGTCCAATCCGGTTGGAACAGGGAGCCACCTGGCCCCGAACTCCCACCCGACGTGGTCGCGGGGACGCTCGCGCGCTACCGCGAAGCCTTCGAACGTCTGACCGGTGAGCCGCTTCCCGAGTCAGCCCGATAGGGCAGGTGAGATGACTTCACAATCCCAGAACGGTCTCGACGGTACGGATCGGCAGTGGACGGTCGAGGTCGTCGTCGTTCCCAAAGAAGGCGTCAACGATCCCGAGGGTGAAGCGATCCTCGGCGGGTTGCGCAGTCTCGGCTATTCGGCGGTGACGCGGGCGCAGGCGGGTCGGTTCTTCACCTTGACCCTCTCGGCGCGCGACGAGGAGGCGGCGCGTGCGGATGCAGCCAGGATGGCGGATCGATTGCTCGCCAATCCTGTGATCCAGACGTTTCGCATCGGATCGGTGCTACCCGTTCCATCGACGGCGAGGAGGACCTGACCAGGCAATGACCTCTCGCAACCAGGTCGGCGTCATCAGTTTCCCCGGCAGCAACGGCGATCGCGACGCCCTCTATGCCCTCTCTCACGACGTCGGCGTCCCGGCCCGCATGGTGGACTACCGGGAAACGGATCTAACGGCGTTTGCCGCGATCGTCTTACCGGGCGGTTTCACCTTTGGCGACTACCTCCGCTGCGGCGCCATCGCCCGCTTCGCTCCGGTCATCGAACCGCTTCGCGCGTACGCGGCTCGTGGCGCGCCGGTCCTCGGTATCTGCAACGGTTTCCAGATTCTGACCGAGGCGCACTTGCTGCCCGGCGCGCTCCTTCGCAACCGGTCACTTCGGTTCCGCTGCCAGTGGACGCGACTTCGCATCGAGCAAGCCGATACCGCCTGGACCGAAGGGTATGCAACGGGCGAGCTGATCCGGTTGCCGATCGCGCACGGCGACGGCGCCTACTTCGCCGACGACGAAACGCTGGCGCGGCTCGAAGGGACCGGCCGGATCGTGGCCCGCTATTGCGACGAAGACGGTCGGGCGACCGCCGATGCCAATCCCAACGGTGCCGTCAACAACATCGCCGCCGTTTCGAACGAAGCCGGCAACGTCGTCGGGTTGATGCCCCACCCCGAACGCGCCACCGACCCCGCGATCGGGGGCGACGACGGCCTGCGGATGTTGCGATCCGTCTTTTCCGCACTCAGTGTTCCCGCTTAGGCCGACGGCCATCGCCCCCGAGGAGAGAGACGATTGCCCATCGCCCCAGGACAATGGCGAGAGGTCGCGCTGAGCGACGCGGAGTATTTCCAGATTACGGAACTCCTCGGACGCGAGCCGACCCCGGTCGAACTCGGCATGTTCGGCGCGATGTGGAGCGAGCACTGCGGCTACAAGCATTCTCGTCCGCTGCTCAAGCGCTTCCCGACCGAGGCGCCGTGGGTGCTCCAGGGGCCCGGCGAAAACGCCGGTGCCGTCGACGTTGGTGACGGGTACGCCGTCGTCTTCAAGGTCGAATCCCACAACCACCCGAGCGCGGTCGAGCCATACCAGGGGGCGGCGACGGGCGTCGGTGGCATCGTCCGCGACATCTTCACGATGGGCGCGCGGCCGATCGCGATCCTGGACTCGCTGCGGTTCGGTTCGCCGACCGAGGCGAGGAACCGGTACCTGTTCGACAACGTCGTCGGTGGGATCGGCGGCTACGGCAATTGCCTGGGTATCCCGACCGTCGGCGGCGAGGTTTTTTTCGATCCCTCCTTCGGGGGTAACCCGCTCGTCAACGCGATGTGTGTCGGTATCGCCCGTCACGACGGCATCATGCGGGCGAAGGCGAGTGGTCCCGGCAATGTCGTCGTGCTGATCGGTGCCGATACCGGGCGGGACGGACTGCACGGCGCGACCTTCGCCTCCGTCGAGGATCCGGAGTCGTCGCACCGCGGGGTGATCCAGGTCGGCAATCCGTTCCTCGAAAAACTGCTGCTCGAGGCGTGTCTCGAACTCCTGGAGGGAGACGACGTCGTCGCGATGCAGGACCTCGGTGCGGCGGGTTTGACGAGTTCCACCGTCGAATGCGCCAGTCGCGGCGGGGTCGGGGCCGACATCGATGTCGCCCTCGTGCCCCGGCGCGAAGCCGGCATGACCGCGTACGAGGTGATGTTGAGCGAGAGCCAGGAGCGGATGCTGCTGGTGGTCAAACCCGAAGGGCTCGAACGGGTGCGCGGCATCGTCGAGAAGTGGTCCCTTCACGTCGCGGCAATCGGACGGATCACCGACGACGGCATGGTTCGCGTCCGCGACGGGAGCGAGGTCGTCGTCGAAGTACCCGCGGCGCTCTTCACCGATGAGTGTCCGTCCTACGTCCGACCCGCCGCCGAATCCACTGCCATCCGGGCTGCCAGGGAGAGCGATCTCTCGTCGCTTCCCGACCTCGCGCCCGGCGAAGTCGCGGACGTTCTCCTCGCTCTCCTCGCGTCGCCAAACATCGGCAGCCGCCGGCCGATTTTCGAGCGGTACGACCACACGATCTTGACCAATACCGTGGTGCCGCCCGGCGAGGCGGACGCGGCGGTGCTGCGGATTAAGGGAACCGATCGCGCCGTCGCCACCGCGATCGACTGCAACTCGCGTTATTGCTACCTCGACCCGGAACTCGGCGG
>DATBFX010000381.1:0-10483 GCA_036558305.1 Thermomicrobiales bacterium
GCCGTGTTCACGACAAGGGCGCAGCAAGCGGCGCCCCTACGATGGGTGGTCCTATCGGTCTTGGCGACAGCGGCAATCGTGTTTACGCCCGGCGCCTTCGCCCAAACCGCGACGCCGACACCCGACACCCCGCCGCCGGAACTCTGCCGGGTCGCGCCGATCTCATTCGAGGACCTCCAAGCGATCCTCGCCACACCGATCGCAACTCCCTCCGCCTCCCCAACAGCGCCAACGATTCCCGAAGGCACACCCGCCGATCCGGAAACCGCTGCCGGCATCACCGCGACCCTTCACGAACTGATCGCCTGCTTCAATGCCGGCGAAGTCCTCCGCGCCTACAGCCTCTACACGCCGGACTATCTGCGACGCATCTACTCCACCCAGGACCCGCCCACCGAGGCGGCCTACGCCGTGCTGGCAACCCCGCAACCGGCGGACGCGGACGCGCGCTCGGCCATCCTTGACGTCGCCGGCGTTCGCGTCTTCGACGATGGGAGCGCCGGCGCGAACGTCACCATCCGTTACGCACACATCCCCGTGCCGAAGACGTTTTTCTTCACCTTCGTCCGCGCCGGCGATCGCTGGTTGATCGCCGGCGCCCTCGGCGAAATCTCCTTCTCGGTGCCGTAGCCCGCTACCCCGATCATCTGCGCCGCCCCTGGTCCGGGGTCTGCGTGCACTGCGATGGGAAATTGATGTGCGAAGTGTCGGCCGTCGGGCAACACCACGGCTCCGGTCCGTTCGCCCCCGGTCCGAAGACGTTGAACGGCTTGTCCTGCGGGCAGCAGCCGTGGTGGAAGCACATCGCCGGGTCCGCGCAGCACCAATGGTCGGTGTGGTTGTCGTCATCGTTGCTGCAACACGTTTCGGTGTCGTGGTGACAGCATGGGCCATCGCTGGTGTAGGTGTTGACGTTGTTGTGGCCGCACGGGACGTCCGTGAGGAGGTCGCAACAGCCGTCGGTACCGCAGAATTCGGTCTTCCCGACCTCCGCCACGATGCAGCACCGGCCGGCCGTCTCGCACGGTGGTTGGCCCGAGGCGCACAGGCATTCGCCGGTGAGGCAGGTCTGGTCCTCCGGGCAACAGATGTCGTCGCAAGCGCGGAGGACGGGGCAGCAGTTCAACCCCGACTCGTCGCACGCCCCCGGACAACAGGTGCCGCCGCAGCAGGTCTCGCCCTGGTTGCAGCAGTGCGCGTTGTTCCCCTCACCGCAGGGCGGACCGAACTGGCAGCAGACGGCGGCGTCGGCCGCGGAGAAGGCGCCAGGATCGCAGCAGGTGCTGCCGGCGCAGGCCGAGCAGCACCGACCGCTGCAGCAGGTTTGACCGCTCGCGCAGCAGGTGCCATGGCAACAGAGCGCATTGGCGCCGTTCCGGCAACCGGAGTTGTCGATCGCGTTGACGCACTGCCCATTCGCGCAGACCTGGCAGCCGGAGGAGCCACATGCCTGCCCGTTCTTGGCGGGATTGGGTTGGCAGTTGCCGGATACGCACCGTCCGCACTCCGGGCAGCCGTTGTCGTCGCAGCAGGCGACGGCCTTGCAGACGCCGCCGCAACAGATCCCGTCGGGGCAGTGCGTGTTGTCCTCCTTGGCAACACATTGTCCGCCCTTGCAGGTTTGGCAAGGGCCGCAATCGGGGACGCAGCAGTCGTCGGGGTTCTTGCAGACCTGACCGTTGGCGCAGCAGATCTCGCCGAGGGGACAGCAATCGTCTGTGCCGGTCGTGTCATTGTGGCAGATTCGGCTCGGCGTGCAGCAGTCGTTATTCTCGTCGCACACTTCGATCTCGCTGCAGCACTTCGCCTCGGCCCCGGTACCGCAGATGCGCGCTGTCGGGCAGCATTTGCCGTCGATGCAGCGCTGGGTTTCCTTGTCGCAGCACTTCTCGCCGCAGCGATCCTCGTTCGCGCAGCACTCGTTCGCCGAGACGCAGCTGTTGTCCGGGCAGCAGCGGTCGCCGTGGGTGCAGCGCGACCTACAGGCGTAGGTGCCGCCGCCGGCCTGCTTGCAGGTCGCGCAGTGGGGGCAGAGGTCGTCGCTCGCGCTGCACCGCCCGCCATGGCAGAGGCCGCATTGCCCGCAGGCGGTGTCGTCCGGCCGCGAATTGCAGTTGAAGGTCGAGGTATTGCACTCCTTGCACACGCTGCAGCGGGAAGGCTTGGCGACGCACGCACCGCCGGCGCAGACGCCGCAACTGCCGCAGAGGGTGCCGTCCGGCCGCGGCGTGCAGTGTCCGTTCCTGTTGCATCGCTGACACGACCCCGCCGCCTCGGCCTCGTCGACCTCGGCGGCAAGGAGCCCGGCGGCGATCGTGCCCGCCAATCCCTTGATCAGACCGCGTCTGGACGATGCGACGGCGATCGAACGCGCCCATCGATCGAACTTTTGACCGTCCATGCGCCGCTCCCCTTTCCCTGGTCTGCGTTACGGCTTCGACATCGGGCCGGTAGGAGATTCCCGGGTGGTGCTGCATGGTACCGCGTCGGGTGCGACCGTCGCCTGGTCAGGCGCCTACGGAACCGGCAGGACCGGCAAGAATGCTCCCGCAAGTGCGGTCAGCGCCGCGATCGTGCTGCCGAGGTCTTCCGTGGGATCGCCATCGGTGGAGGTCCGGAAGCCGCCGCTGTCGTTCTGGTATTCGAGGAGCCCGGACACGGGGTCGCCCCACTTCTTGGCTTTCGGGTTCTCTCCCACAGCGATCAGGGCCGAGAGCACGAGTCCGGTCGTGTTCGGATCCGGGATGTAGTCCGGAATGGGCGCGAACTCCCGCCCCTGGAACTGGACCGCGCGGAAAAAGGCGACGGCCTTGCCGATCCCCTTGTCATCGCCGTGGCCGGCGGCGACCAGTGCCTGCACGACGTAGGCGGTCGACCCCGCGTCGCCCGATCCCGGATCGGTCGTGCCGGCGTACCCCCACGACCCGTCCGCGATCTGTGCCGCCACGATGGTTGGGATCGCCTTCACCTCAATCGCCGCGCCGACGGCCGCGAGCGCCATCACGACGAGGGCGCTCTCGAGCAGGAGACTCCCGTAGACACCGGTCTTCGCATCCCAACTGCCGGTCAGCCGCGCGACCAGATCGACGCCACCGACGTCGCGGGGATCGGCGCCGGCCGCCACGAGCGCCATGACGACCTGAGCGATACCACCATAACCCCCGAGGACCCCCGCCATGGTGTCCCAAACGGCCGAGTTAGCCTGCTGCAGGTAGGCCACGGCCTCGTCCGTCTCGACGTCGAGGCCGGCGTTGCGCAGCGCGATCAGCAGGCTGACGACCGAGGCCGTCGTCCCGACGGTCGGGGGCACCGGGTCGCTCTGGGACGCGGCGTTTGGGTCCAGAAAACTGCCGTCCGCTTGTTGCTGTGACTCGATCCACTTCAATCCGACCTTAAGCACGCTCTGCTTGGCAAGCCGCTTTTGCGTCCGCGCGGCCGTCGGGGTGGCCGGAGCCGCCGCAACGCCCTCGGCGCGTGAGCCCAAAAGACCGCCAAGAGTGACGCCGGCGATCCCGCCAAGGAGCACGCGCCGAGACGGCGCGATCGTGGGAGTCCATCGGTCGAACCGCTTGCTGTCCATGCTCGCCCCTCCTCGCACCCATCGCTTTGGCCGATCGTGGCGGCCGGCTGACACTGGTCGCACCGTCCGAAGACGTCGTTGCCGCCGATGACGCGGGAGGGGACATCGCCGGACCCGCCGGTTCCCCGGTGCTCGTGCAACGTCGGACGAGCGCATTGGCCATCGGGTCGCGTTCGCCGCGCGACGACGGGCCAGCCGAAGGTGGCTCCCCGACGTGGCACCCGGAGCCTATGGTGCCGCCTGGCCGTGCGCATCGGTGACGATCGCCCAAATCACGGCGGCTTGGGTAGGCGACGATTGCCTATCCATCACCGGCGACGGGCCGGGGACGGGATCAGTCGAGCCCATGCCGTACCGCCCAGGCGGCGGCCTGGCGCCGCGTCGCCACCCCGAGCTTGCCGAGGATGCTCGAGACGTGGTGCATCACGGTGCGCGGACTCAGCGACAGTTCCGCCGCGATCTCCTTGTCGGTCAAGTGCCGGGCCAGCAGTCGCAACACCTCGGTCTCCCGCGACGTCAACCCCACCCCCTGCCCGCGCCCACGCGGCGCGGTCGCGGCATCGCCGCCGGCGACGAGCGCGTTCGCCTCCGCGAAGACCCGCTCCGGCGGCAGAGTCCGTCCTGCATTCCAGGCCGCGGCAAACGCCTGGGGGCCGAGTCTGGACAGACCTTCCGCTGCCGCCCGTTCGTACAGTGCGCGCTCCGGGAGGCGATTCGTCGTTCCCGCGAGCTCGCGCCCGGCGGCCACCCATCCGAACAGCCGGGCCGCCGCCTCCGACCGCCCGACCGCGACCCCAAACGCGGCGACGGTCGCGATCATGTCGTGCGCGATCGATCGCGGAGATCCCTCCTCGACCGACCCCTTCAGCGCTTCGGCAAGCGCGGAGCGGGCGCCACTCGTCTCGTTCTCCGCGAGCGCAACCTGGGCCAGGAAAAGCCGCGTGCGGGCGAGTTCCCAACCGTAACCACGGTCACGTTGCCAGGCCAGCGAATCGTCGAGGATGGCGCGCGCCTGCCCGAGATCGTGCCGGCCGTAGGCGACGATGCCCAGGTGCAACCACGTCATGCCGATCCAGAAATCGTCGCCCGTCGCGGTGAACAGCGAGAGCGCATCGCCGAAACTCACCTCGGCCGCCTGGTACCGCCCCCCATCTTCGTCGACGAGGCCCTCCAGGTAGCGGATGCGGGCCAGATCGGCGATGTCGTCGGCACCGTGGCGGAGCGCCCGCGCCTCCGCGCAGTACGCGAGGGCGGCGGCATCCTCCTCGCGAAAGTGCGCCAGGAGGGCCGCTCCGATCAGCGCCTCGCGTCGCAGCGCCACCGGCGCGTCGTGACCGGCGGCGAGGGCCCGGGCCAGCCGCTGCCCACCCTCGCCGATGTGACTGTCGTGGTACCAGAATCGCCACAGCGACGCGGCGAGGCGGACCAGTTGCGCCGCCTGGCCGGTCGTTTCCAACCAGTCGAAGGCCGCGCGGAGGTTGTCGTGGTCGGCGGTCAACCGCGGCCACCACTCGTCCAGGTCCGGTCGCTCCATGTGCCGGTTCGCCTCTTCGGCCAGCGACGCGCACCAGGCGGCGTGACGGTCGCGCGTCGTGCCCGCCTCTCCACTCGCCTCGAGTTCCTCCAGACCAAACTCCCGAATCGTCTCAAGCATCACGAAACGCGGCGCAGCGTCCGCGTCCGGTTCGCCGTCCGGCGCCTCGACGCGTAGCACCAGGCTCACGCTCATCAACGATTCCACCCCGGCCAGGACGTCGCTCGCCAAAGGCCCATTCGGGTCCGCGACGGCCACCGCCGCGTCGAGCGTCCAACCGCCGACAAAAACCGCCAGCCGGCGAAAGAGCGCCTGCTCCTCAACGGACAACAGGTCGTAGCTCCAACCGATCGCCTGGCGCATCGTCCGCAACCGCGCGGGGAGGTCGCTTGCACCGCCGACCAGCACCGGCAATCGCCGTTCGAGTCGCGCCAGTAGGTCCAGTGGCGGCAGCACCGCGACACGCGCCGCCGCCAACTCGATGGCGAGCGGCAAACCGTCGATCCGCCGGCAGATCTCGGCGACGGCCGCCGCATTGCCCTCGGTCAGCGCAAACCGCGGGCGTACCGCCTGGGCTCGTTCGACGAACAAGCGGACCGCCGGTACGTCACTCAGGCGATCGACCGGCAGGTCAACGCCCCGGTCCGGCACCCTCAGTGGCGGTACGGGGACGATGTGCTCCCCCGAGACGCGCAGGCGGGTGCGACTCGTTAGGACGATCTTCAGACGCGGGCAGGCGGTCAGCAAGTCGACCACCACCGGCGTGGCAGACGTCACCTGCTCGAAGTTGTCGAGCACGAGCAGCAGCTCCTGGTCCCGGAGAAATGCCCGCAATCGGTCGAGCAGCGGTCGATCGCCCGCCTCGCGCACGCCGAAGTGCCCCGCGACGGTGGAGACGACGTCCTCCGGCGTGCGGGCCAACGCCAAGCCGACAAAGACGACGCCGTCGGCGAAGGCCTGGCCCTTCGCGTTGCTCGGGGCAAGCCCTGAGCTTGCCGAAGGGTCGACCAATGCCTCGGCAACCCGTAGCGCGAGACGTGTCTTGCCGACCCCGCCGGGACCGGTCAACGTCAGGAGGCGCGGGTGCTCGCGCCGCAGGAGGTCGCAGACCGCGGCCACGTCGGCCTCGCGGCCCAGGAGAGGCGTGAGCGGCGCCGGCAACTGCACCGCGTCGCGCTCCCGCCGCCAAAGCGGGGTAACGGGGACCAATCCGCGATCGGGACGTTCATCGGGTGTCGCGGTCGACACGACGCATCGTCTCCGAATCGTCGAGCACGTTCCGAACCACGATCGGGCCGAAAAGCGCGCCGGGCGAGATGCCGCGCCGCGGGGGCGCCGTACTCGAGTGCGGGATGAAACCCGCCACGCGGCCACCGTCATCAATGAGGGATGATATCGCAGCTTTCCGACGAGGGCGGCACAATCGAGTCACAGTCCCGACCTCCGAGGTCAGGCTCGATCCACGTTCGCGTCGTCTTCACGGAGGAGATCGAGAAACGCCCGTGCCGTGACGATGCGCAGCTTGCCGAGGCGCGGGTCGCCGTCGAGGACGAGCAGGTCGGCGTCGCCGGTCACGAGGTAATCGGCCTCGCCGCCGAGCGCCGAGGCGAGAATGGGTTCGTCGTCGACATCGCGGACCGGAAGCGGGACCTCGCCAGGATCGATTGGTTCACCGTTCGTCAGCAGGATCGCTAAGAGGTCGGCGACCTCGGCGGCCTCAATGCCGCGGCGTCGAACCCAAGGTCTATTGAGTACGTCACTCAACTCGCCATATTGCTCACGCTCGTAGAGCAGCCGGAATTCCCCAGCGCGCCATCTTCCCATCAGTTCATGGGGATTACCGCGCTTGATGATCGTTCCACTGACGAAGATGTTGGTGTCAACGACGACCCGCAACAACCTCGGCCTCTCGGGCGTGCTCACGACTCGTCCGACGCTCGCGCCGTACGGCCTCGACTTCTGCCGTCACTTCGGCCAGGATCTCGTCCGGGTCGAGATCGGCGTTTCGCTCCTGAATGCGATCGACCGTCGCCCACGCCTGCTCCAGTCGTGCCTGTCGGTAGCGTTCATACTCATCGACCGGAATCACGGCCGCGACTGGCTTCCCGTTCTGCACGAGGACCACACTCTGGTGCCCCTGCTGCACCGCGGCAACAACCTCGTCGAATGTGGTGCGCGCTTCTTCCGTCGAGATCGTCTTCGCCATCGTCTTACCTCCCGCCCTATCTCGTCACATCCTACTCCGCCCGGTCCCGCCGCACCAGCCGTTGACACCGGCTGCAATCGATGTCGGAGGATCGTCATGCGCGGTGCATCTCCGCTCTTCATGACCATCCGCACCGTGAGGGTGTAGAGCGGTTCAGAGGTCGTCCCTCTCCCATTCTTCCGCGCTCTGCTGTCGAAGGAGATCGAGAAACGCCCGTGCCGTGACGATGCGCAGCTTGCCGAGGCGCGGGTCGCCGTCGAGGACGAGCAGGTCGGCGTCGCCGGTCACGAGGTAATCGGCGTCGCCGCCGAGCGCCGAGGCGAGAATCGGTTCATCTTTCGGATCGCGGACGGGTAAGGGAAGCGTTTCGACCGGCTTGACCGATTCCGCGCCCTCCTCGATCGCTCCCAGGACATCGTTTCGCTCGGCTTCGGTTACTCCGTATCGAGCGAGCGTTTCCGGCTTGGCCAGTGCGCGACCGATTTCGCGACGTTGGTAGTCACCGATCACCAGCAGGAACCGCCCGTTGCGCCACGCTTCGATCAAGAGGAACGGATGACCTCGTTTGAGGATGGTCGCGCTGAAGAACTGGTTCGTGTCAACGGCGACCCGCAGCGGCACGTTGCTTCTCCTCGTACATCTCGCGCCGGACCTCTTCGACGGTTTCGGTCACCTCGCGTAGCACTTCGTCGGGATCGAGATGCGCGTTCCGCTCGCGAATGCGATCGATCGTGGCCCACCCCCGTTCGATTCGCTCTTGGCGGTACCGTTCATAGTCTTCGGCGTTGAGAATGGCCGCCACCGGCTTGCCGTTCTGAACGACGACCACCGCGCCGTTCGGGCTCTTCACCGCGGCGAGGACATCGTCGAACTTGGTGCGCGCTTCTTCGGTCGAGATCGTCTTTACCATCGTCTTTCCTCCTGCCCAATCTCGTCACATCCTACTCCGCCCGGTCCCGCCGCACCAGCCGTTGACACCGGAAAACGCCCGTTGCTATGCTCCGCC
Source organism: Thermomicrobiales bacterium (assembly GCA_036558305.1). GTDB lineage: Bacteria > Chloroflexota > Chloroflexia > Thermomicrobiales > UBA6265 > DATBFX01. Next base: position 8,327 of record DATBFX010000381.1, read on the forward strand.
GGATTTCCGAACCAGACCGGCGGCAACCCAGGGCGGAGAATCGGTATGCGCAGGCGCGCGACCCTGCTCGTGATGACCATCGGAGTGGCGTTCTTCGCCGTCGCCTGCGGGCGCGCCACCCAGAAGCAGATCGACCAGGCACTCGGCATCACCCCGACCGCCACGCTGAGCCCCGGCGATCTCGCCACCTCCACCGCCCAGGCGCTGGCCGAGGCCTCCGCGCGCGCGGCCGCCGAAGCCGGTGCCGGTGGCAGTCCCGGTGCCGTCGCCGCCGCCGTCGGCAACGTGGCGCAGGGGAAGAACTCGTTCCAATTCAATTGCCAGCAATGCCACCGCCCCGGCTCGCCGACCAACGCTCCCATCCTCTCCGGTCCGCAGAGCCCCGTCCTCAACCTCTCCGACGCCCAGATTTTCGACCTCGTCCGCAACGGCACGAACCACACACCACCCGGTCCCATCCCCTCCTTCACCCTCAACGACCAGCGCATCGCCGACATCATCGCCTACCTGCGCTCGATCGCGGCGTAGGCGGCGAGGCGGCAAGGCGGCGAGGCGGCAAGGAACACCGAGGTCGTGCGGCACCGCTGCCCATCGGCTCGCCGGACAGACGGATGCAGCGTGTAGAATCGCGACGCGACGCCATGTTGGCGTCCCGGTCCCGAGTCCTCGCCGCCTTGCCGCCTATGGTCGCCCTGCCCGCCATCGCCTGTCTGATCAGTTTGGCCTGCGCGCTGGTCATCGCCCGCGACGCGTGGCGCCGGCCGCGCCCCGACAAGCTCGCCTGGGTCGTCGCCTTCGCGGTGTTCGCGATCGCGGCCGGGACCGAGGTCGCCGCGTCGCTGACCGAGTGGACGCCGGCACTGGCGCGAATCTACTACCTGACCGGCGCCGTCCTCATCGTCGGCTACCTCGCACTGGGCGAGCTCTACCTGCTGGCCGGCAAGCAGATCGCGCGGTTCGCGCCCGGTGCCACGCTCCTCGTCACCGCGGTCGCGGCCACCGTCGTTTTCAACGCCTCGGTCGACGAGAACCGGTTGGCCGACGACGGCTGGCACGCGATCAACCGCGGACCGGCCGTGACGACGCTGGCGATCTCGCTCAACGCCGCCGGCACGCTGGTCGTCATCGGTGGCGCCCTCTACTCCGCCTGGCGCTTCTACCGTTCCGGCACCCACCGCCACCGCATGATCGGCTGCGTCCTGATCGCGCTCGGCACCCTCGTCGCCGCTTCGGGCGGCACCCTGACCCGGTTCGGCCACGACGAATACCTCTACATCGGCATCGCCGCCGGCGTCGCCATCATCTTCGCCGGCTACCTGGAGACGCGTCGGCCCGATCCGGGGCTCGCGGTACCGGCTTCGGTGCCGAAACCGACCCTTGCCACGGGCGATGCAACGGCGGCAGTGCCCCGCGGAGACCGCGCCGCCCTCATCTCACTCTCCGCACGACGCGCAAACGGGCGGCATGTCGGGAGCGATGGCGACCCCGCGGTCGCCTTCATCGAATCCCGATTCCTGCCGTTGGACGACGCGACGCTGGCAGAGGAATGCCGAATCTGGAGCGTGCCGCGGCGGGAGGTGGACGCGTTCACCCGCGACGAGGCCCGCCGGGTCTGGGCACTCCGCCTCCGCCTCTCACCCGAAGGCCAGGCACTCTTCGACACCCACTCGGTTCCTGCCAAACTGCAATTGGCCGAGCTCTATCAGGAGGTGTTGATCCATGATGCGAACCGACAGCCGGTAGCCGGTAGCCGGTAGCCGGTAGGAGTCACGAGCCACCACCGGCTCCCGACTCCTTGTACAGCGGCCGCGCCCGTCCCTCCGCGACCAGTCGCGCGAAGCGGCCCTCGATCTGGACACGCATCTGGGCGAATCCGGTTTCGAGGTAGGGGAACAACAGCCAGCAGACACCGGCGGCGAAGATCGCGCCGGTGATCAGCCGCAGCACCACGTTGCTCTCGTGCAGACCCACCAACTGGGCACCGCCGTCGATCACCAACGGTAACGCCAGGAGACCGACCGCGCGCCACGACGGGGCGGTGATCCGGTTGCGAAGGGCGACGAAGAGGAGGCCCAGCAGGAACATCGAGCCGTAGATCGCCGCGCAGCGCTGGCAGCAGGCCATCTTCTGACCGAAGACGGAAAAACTCCGGTCCGG
>DATBFX010000382.1:0-26836 GCA_036558305.1 Thermomicrobiales bacterium
CTGGACATCCTGAGCGCCAGCGAAGGACCTCCCCGTCAGTTCTCCAGTCCCGCCTTCCGCCGCTCGCTCGTCGCGATCTCGGCGAGTTTCTCCCGAATGGCCCTGACCCCTTCGGCCACCGGGGCAAATGTCGCCTCTGCCTCGGTGCGGACCTTCATCTCGATTTCGCCCCTCGCCAGGGTCCGAGGACTCACCGAGACGCGGAGCGGATTGCCGATCAGATCGGCGTCGTTGAATTTCACGCCGGCCCGATCCTGGCGGTCGTCGTAGAGCACCTCGACACCGGCGGCGGTCAGGTCGGCATCGAGGCGATCGGCGGCGGCGGTCGTCTCGGCGTCGTCGGCAGGGGCGAGCGAGAGGAGGGAGACGTGGAACGGCGCGACGGCGAGCGGCCAGGTGATGCCGCGGTCGTCGTATCGTTGCTCCACGATCGAGGCCGCCGCCCGACCGCTGCCGATGCCGTAGGAACCCATCACGATCGGGTGCGCCTTCCCCTCGGCGTCGAGGTAGGTTGCACCCAACGACTCGCTGTAGCGGGTGCCGAGTTTGAAGACGTTGCCGATCTCGATCGCCCGCTCGGCCCGCATCGGCGTCCCGCAGACGGGGCAGGGGAACCCGTCCTCGGCAGAGGCGATAGCGGCGACGACGTCTGCCTGGTAGTCGCGGCCGAGGTTGACGTTTTTCAGGTGATAGCCGGCGCGGTTCGCCCCGGCCACGAGGTTCGGGCTGTCGCGGACGCTCTCGTCGACGACGATGAAGGCGCCCTTGACCCCGACCGGCGACCCATAGCCCGGTTCCGCCCCGATCGCCCGGATCTCCTCCGCCGTCGCCGGTGTCAACGTCGGCTCCTTGGCGACCTTGCGCAATTCCGTCTCGTTGACGTCGAGATCGCCGCGGATGACCACAAAAACGAATTTGCCGCTTCCCCCCTTGTAGAAGACCGCCTTGGCGGTGCGGGAGGTCGGAACGCCGAGGAGTTTGGCGAGCGCCTCGATCGTCGGCGTCTCCGGCGTGGCGACCTCTTCGAGCGGGAGTGGCTCCTCGGCGGCGGGTTTGTCGCGGCGGAACGTCGCCACCTCGCGGTTCGCGGCATAGTCCCCCTTGGCACAGATCAGAATCGTGTCCTCACCGTTCGGAGAGAGGGCCATGAACTCGTGGGACGCCGAGCCACCCATCATCCCGACGTCGGCGCCGACGACGATGAAGTTGAGCCCGCAGCGGCGGAAAATTCGATCGTAGGCCTTCCAGTGGAGTTGGTAAGCGACGTCGAGCCCCGCCTCGTCCGCGTCCAGACTGTAGGAGTCCTTCATCGTGAACTCGCGGACGCGGATCAAGCCGCCGCGCGCTCGCGGCTCGTCGCGGAACTTGGTTTGCAGGTGGTACACGATTTGCGGCAACTGCCGGTAGGAGTTGATCTCCTGCCGCGCCAGGTCGGTAACCACCTCCTCGTGGGTCATTGCGAGGACCATGTCACGGTCGGCCCGGTCGGTAAAGCGGGCCATCTCCGGGCCGACCGTGTAGTAGCGGCCGGACTCTTTCCAGATGTCGGCCGGATGGACGACCGGCATCATCATCTCCTGGCCGCCGATCGCGTCCATCTCCTCGCGGATGATCTGCTCGACCTTGCGGACGACGCGCCAACCGAGCGGGAGGAGGCTGAAGATGCCGGCGCCGAGGGGCCGAATCATCGCCGCGCGCACCATCAACTGGTTGCTGAGCAATTCGACGTCGCCCGGCGCCTCCCGCAGCGTTCGTCCGAACAGGTGTGACATCCGCATGGGTCGTCTCTTCCTCGCCTTCTCCGCGAAACCGGAACGGACCGGCGTCAGGGTCTCAGATCGCCAAACTGGTGCAGGATAGAGCGCGGCGGCAGAACAGGGCAATAGGGCAAAATGCGCGTCGGCATCTATAATGAAAACGAGCATGCGAGCGCGGGATACCGAGAACGGGTAAACTTTCCGGTATCGTTGCGGGTTGGAGACGACCGAGCACAAGTCCGCAACCCGGGGCGCCCGCCAGCGGCGCCTGACGCGGATTGGGGAGCGATTCGGCACGAACAATGATGAACGACACACACACGCAACTGGATCAGGACCTCGCAGAAGCGACCGACGTGCAAGCGGTGGCGGGCAACGGCGTACCGACCGAGACGGTGCCCACCGCGGCTGAACCGACGGCGGAGCGGCCCGAGTCCTCGACGATCGACGCGATCGATGCTGCCAAACCCGGCGAAACCGGCGAGGCGACCGAAGCGGCAACCGCCGAGCATGACGTCGTGCCCGCGGCCGAAGTCGAGACACCCGCCATCGAGCAGAACGGCGGCACCGTCGAGGCATCTTCGGACGAAACGTCGACAGCGGAAGCGGAGGCCGCACTCGTCGCCGAGGCGATCGAAGCGACGGACGGACTCGCCGAGCCGGAGGCGCCCGCGGCGGCAGACGCCGCTGCGGCAGAGACGGATCTGTTGCCGGCGCCCGCCGCGGCGGAACCGGTAGCGGAGATCGTCGATGAGCCGGTCGTCGGCCAGGCGCCGACCGAACCGGACGCGGTACCGGTCGAGATCGATGCGGCCAGCCCGGAGGCGTTGGCGGCCCCGGTCGCGACCGAGCCGACGGCGGTCGAGGACGATGCGCCGCAGCGACTCGCCAGGCTGGAAGAGCAGGTGGCATCGCTGACGGAGGCCGTCACGGCGGCCGCCAATCGCGCCACCTTCCTCGGTCGGGTCCGACGCCTGATGGCGCAAGTCCCGGAGGAACTGGGCGAGCGGGCGGCGGCGATCCGCACCCGGCTCGGCGAACTGGAACGCGAGATCCTGGACCAGATCGAGGAGCGGATCAAACTCAAGGAGGCGATCGTCGTCCGCGCCGAGGCGCTGGCCGGTTCCAACGAATGGAAGGCCACCGGGGAGGCGATGCGCGGGCTGTTCGAGCAGTGGAAAGCGATCGGGTCCGCCGGTCACGACGCCGAAGACCCGCTCTGGAAACGGTTCCAGGCGGCGCGCGACACCTTCTCGCAGCGCCGCAACGAGTGGTTCGAGGGCCGGCAAAAGGAATGGGCGGCCAACCGCGAAAAGAAGGACGCCCTCTGCGTCCGCGCCGAGGAATTGAGCGACTCGACCGAGTGGCGACCGACGGCGGACGCGATGCGCGGGTTGATGGCCGAATGGAAAACCATCGGCTCCGCCGGGCGGGAATCGGACGACGCGCTTTGGAGCCGGTTCCGCGCCGCCCAGCAGATCTTCTTCGACCGCCGGTCTGCCACCTACGACGAGAACCGCCGCCGCAAGGAAGAACTCTGCGTCCAGGCCGAAGCCGAGAGCGATTCGACCGACTGGCGCGCCACCGCCGAGACGATGAAAGGACTCCAGGCGGCCTGGAAGGACGTCGGTCCGGTCGGGAGCCGCGATCTCGAAGACCAACTCTGGACGCGATTCCGCGCCGCCACTCAGGCGTTCTTCGAGCGCCGCGGTTCGAGTTTCGCCGAACGCGACCGCGACGAAGCCGACAACCTCCGCCGCAAGGAAGAACTCTGCGTCGCCGCCGAGGCGCTCGCCGTCGCCGCCGATCCGGTCGCGGCGACCGAAGAAGCGAAGGCGCTGCAGGCCGAGTGGAAGACGATCGGTCCCGTCCGTCGCGACCGCGGCGACGCCCTTTGGGGACGTTTCCGCGCCGCCTGCGACCGCATCTTTGAGAACGCGGTCAACGAGCGGGCGCGCCGTCAAGTCGCCTGGTCGTTGAAGATGCGCGAAGCGCTGGAGCGGAAAGAGGAGCAACTCGCCCGCCTCGAAGAGGCGATCAGCCACGACGAGGCGACGGTCCAACGCTGGCAGGCTTCGCTGGCGACCCGACCCGACGACGGCGTCGCCGCCAAGATCGCCGACACGACTGCCCGCATCGAGGAGAAACGCACCCGCGCCGCCGACCTCAAATCGTCGATCGACGACATCCGAGCGAAGATGAAGCCGTGAGCTAGACGGACAGACGGACAGACGGACAGACGGAATAGCACCGTTCTACTGTCCGTCTGTCCGTCTGTCCGTCTGCGCAAGCGCCCGATCCAGGTCGCGCCAGAGGTCTTCGACGTCTTCCAGGCCGACCGAGAGGCGGAGGAGGGCGGGGTCGGCGGTTTCGCCGGCCCACCGGGCGCGGCGTTCGATCAGCGATTCGACGCCGCCGAGACTCGTCGCCGGCACCCAGACGTGCACGGCGTCGACGACGGCCTGCGCCGCCGAGGCACCGCCCCTGACCAGCAGCGAGAAGATCCCGCCGAAGCCGCCGTCCATCTGGCGGGACGCGACCTCGTTCCCCGGATCGTCCGGCAGCCCCGGATAGTAGACGCGTTCCACGGCGGGATGGCGGTGGGCGCGAGCGGCGAGTTCGAGCGCGGCGGCCGCCTGGTGCCTTACCCGCAACGGCATCGTTTGAAGTCCGCGCCGCGCCAACCAGGAGGAGACCCCGTCCGGTTGCGTCCCCGACGAGTTGCGGCGCGACCGCAACCGGGCCGCGAGCTGGCGATCGGCGCAGGCGGCCGCACCCAGGATGAGGTCGCTGTGACCGCCGATGTATTTGGTCGCGCTGTGCATCACCGCGATGGCGCCGTATTCGAGCGGACGTTGCAAGATGGGCGTCGCAAACGTGTTGTCGCAGGCCCACGGCACGCCCCGCCTCGCGGCGAGCTTCCCGATCGCCTCCAGATCGCAGACGGCCAGGAGCGGATTGGTCGGCGTTTCCGTCCAGAGGAACGACGCACCGTCGAGTGCCCGGTCGAGGGCGGCGAGATCGTTCGGATCGACGAGACGTACCTCGACGCCGCGGGCAGGGAAGACCTCCTGGGCGCGGACGCGGATGCCGTAGTAGGCGTCCTCCGGCAGGACGAGTGCGGTCCCCGGTTTGGCCTCGTCGAGGATCGCGTTGGCGGCGGCGATCCCCGCGTTGAACAGGACGGCATCGACGCCGCCTTCCAATCGCGCGAGCGCAGCTTCCAGCGGGTCGTAGGCGGGGCTGCCGCCGCGCGCGTAGGACGGCAGACCGGGCGCGGGATCGCCCGCGAGGACGAAGGTCGACGCCATGTGGATGGGCGGCGCGACGCCGTCGCCCGTGACCCCGTCGATCCCGCCCTTGACGGCGATCGTCGCCGGTCCGTACATCTCGCCGTCAGCACCCATCGAAGCCCTTCCTTCCTCTTGGCACCACCCAACACGGACGACGGGATTCTATCCAGCGGCGGCGACGGACGACAGTGCAAGGGAACCAATCGGCGGGCGTCGTTGTAGGTAGGGTTGCACCAGTATCACGATTCCGTGGGCGGATTTCGAATCTCTCAGGAGGGAAAGCGATGCGCGATCCACGATCTCACCGGCCCTCATGGCGGCGACACGCCGGTACCGCTTTGCGGGCGCTCTTGTGCGCCTTCGTGCTCCTCGCAATCGGAACGTCGACGGCGGTCGCCAAAGAAAACCAGGTCTTCCTCGCGCGACCGGATGGCCCCGGCGGCAAACTGGTCGGTTACGACACGACCACCGGTTCCCCCATTTTCACGTTGCCGCCGGGCCTGATGACCGCCGACGGTCAGCGCTACGTCGCGGCCTCGGCGAACGGCGACGAGACGCGCATCACGTTCTACGAACCCGGCCACGGGGCCGTGGACGAGAGCGTCGACATCGACGGCTCGTGGGAGTTGCACGGCATCTCCGCGACCGGCGCCTGGTTGGGATTGCGGCGGCCCCCCACCGACGCCGAACTCGCGGCTTGGAAAGCCGGTGACGGCATGCAGACCGACATCGCGATCCTCGACACCGTCTCCAGCCGGATCAGCGACGAGATCCATCTGGACGGCAACTTCGACATCGACGGCGTGTCCAGGTACGGCGACGCGCTCTTCCTTCTGCAACACGTGGACGCCAAGGATGCGACGCACTACCAGATCCGCCTCTACGACCTGAAGGAAGATTCCCTCTACCCCGACCCGCTCCGCGACAAGCGCGAACCCGACGAGGAGATGACCGGGTACGCCTGGGACGGCACGGCCTCCGCGGACGGTCAGTGGCTCCTGACGCTCTACCTCAACACGCGGGAACAGACCGCCTTCGTCCATAGCCTCAACCTCGACGACCGCTATCCGGTCTGCATCGATCTTCCCTCGGCCGACGGTGACATGGCGAAACTGCGCGCCTACACCATCACGATGGCACCCGATGGCATGCGCGCCTACGCCGCCAACCCGGTTCTGGGCCGCCTCGCCGTCCTCGACCTCTCGTCGTGGACCGTCCAGCACGTCGCCTCCTTCCCCGCCGTGACACCCGCCCCGTCGGACGGGCGGTCCGCGGCGCGCAGCCTCCTCTCCCCCGATGGCAAGACGCTCTACTTCACCGCCGGCAAAGTCGTCTGGGCGTACGAGACCACGTCGGGCACGGTCGACCACTCCTACCAGGCCCCCTCCTCGGTCGCCGGCATCGGCCTCAACCCGGACGGAACCCGGCTCCTCATCGCCGACGGCGAGGGCAAGGTGACCGCAATCGACCTGGCGAGCGGGAAGTTGGTCGCGCTTGCTGGCGCGTAGTCCCGATCAACGCGACGAACGAGGAGAGGTCCTGACCTCTGCTCGTCGTGGCCGATTGGGAGCGCAACGTCTTCTTCGAGCGCCAATTCTTGACTAATTGATCAACTTTATGGAGAATACCCGCGGCCGGCGGAAGCGCGACCGTCTTTGGTCCATGTCTTGCGTCGGCGAATCGTGCCCTGCCCGATGGCGGGACGTCTGTGAATGCGCCAAAGGAGTGCTGCACACATGTCGGATCAGGAACTGTCCCCGCTCGCTCAGCTCGTCGACGAACTGAATGCGGGACGCGTCAGCCGGCGCCGCTTCGTGGCGACGGCGACCAAACTGGGGCTGTCGGCGCCGCTCGCGGCGGCGGTCTTCGGCGCCTCGGTTCACGGCGGCGGCGCGGCCGGACGCGGCACCGCGCCCCGCGTCGCGCTCGATCGCCAGGGCGGCGGGAAAACGCTGGTCGTCTCGTTCCCGCAGGCGACCGTCCAGCTCGATCCGGCCGTCGCCGGTTCCAACGGCTACGGCGACATCATCCCCACCAACGAAAACATCTTCGAGGGTTTGACCCGCTACAAGAACGGGACCGCCGAGATCGAACCCGCCCTCGCCGAGAGTTGGACCCGCGCCGACGACGGATTGAGCTACGTCTTCAAGATCCGCCCGAACGTGACGTTCCACGACGGCACCCCGCTCGATGCGAAGGCGGTCGAGACCAACTTCTTGCGCCAGCTCGACGAGAACAACCCGCTGCACACCGAGGGGATGGTCTACGTCGAGATCGTCTTCGCCGACGTCGCTTCGGTCGCCGCCACCGGCGATCTGGAGTTGACGGTCAAACTGACCCGGCCGACGATCCTCCTTCCCGCCAACCTCGCCATCTTCGCCGCGGGCATCGCCAGCCCGACGGCGCTGGAACAGTACAAGGAGGACTTCAGCCAGCACGCCGCCGGCACCGGCCCCTTCAAACTCGACCACTGGACGAAGGACGTCGAACTCGTCCTCGTCGCCAACGACCGGTACTGGGGCGGACGGCAACCGCTCGACCGCATCGTCTTCCGCACCATCCCCGAGGACACGGTCCGCGTCTCGGAGTTGAAAACCGGCGGGGTCGACGTCGCCAACCAGATCGACTTCAAGGACGTCGCGGACGTCCAGAGCGATCCGAATCTCCAGGTCATCACCGGCACCTTCTTCAACGTCCAGTTCCTCTCGGTCAACCAGACGATCGCCCCGTTCGACAACCCCGCGGTGCGCCAGGCGCTCCAGTACGCCGTCAACAAGCAGAACATCGCCGACATCGTCTTCTACGGGAACTACACGCTCGGCGCGGGTCCGGTCGCACCCGGTCTGATCGGCTACGACGCCGACCTCGCGAACACCTATCCCTACGATCCCGACAAGGCGAAGGCGACCCTGCAACAAGCCGGCGTCACCGACGTCTCGTTCGACCTCCTCAACCGGAGCAACTCGTTCTGGCCGCTCCTCGGTCAGTTGATCCAGGCCGATCTCGATGCGGTCGGGATCAAGGCAAACCTCCAGTCGCTCGAGGACGCCGAATTCTTCTCGCAACTCGCCACGGGCAAGGTCGCGGCGTTCCTCAACGACTGGACCTGGGACAACGGCGACCCCGACAACATCATCTCCTCGCTCTTCGCCTCGGATCGCGCCACGAGCCGCCTCGGCTACAAGAACCAGCAGGTGATCGACCTGACCGCCCAGGCCCAGGAAGAACCCGACCAGGACAAACGTGCTGCCCTCTACGTCCAGATCCAGCAGCAGATCCTGGCCGACGCCGTCAGCGTCTTCCTCGGCTACCCGGCGCGGGCCGTCGGCGCGACCAAGAAGGTGCAGAACCTGGTCTTGTCGCCGCTGGGAAGCCTCGTGCTGCGGGGGGTTGATCTCGCGTAGGTTTGGGGCGACGTGCAGCCAATTCGTAGGGGCGGACCGCCGTGTCCGCCCTTCTCGAATGCCGCGAACCTCGGAATGGGCAGACACGGCGGTCCGCCCCTACGATAGGTTTTCTGTCAAGTCGCCGCGAACCGGTCGATGAAGCGGCCGATGTAGCGGATACCGGTCAGGTAGTCCTTGATCCGGATGCTCTCGTTGGGGGCGTGCACCCGGCAATCGTGCCAGGAGATGCCTCCCGCCGAAACGACCGGCATACCAAGCCCGGCGCTGAAATACGACATCGGTCCGCTACCGGCCATCGTCGGATAGACGATCGGCGGTTGGGACTCGACGCTCTCTGCCGCCTCGATCGCGGTGCGGGCGACCGCGGAAGAGGGCGATGCCTGGGCCGGACTCAACGCGGCGTGGACGAGGATCTCGATGTCTGCGAACCCCCGGCGATCGAGGTGGGCGCGGAGCAGGTTCAGCACCAGATCCGGTTCCAGATTCGGGACCAACCGGAACTCTACCTTCGCCATCGCCTCGCACGGCGAGACGGCCTTGAGACCGACGCCGGAGTAGCCGCTGGCCAACCCCTGGATCGTGCAGGTCGGCTCGTAGAGGTGTTTCTTCAGCAGATCGATGCCGGTGAGCCCCTGATTGAAGGCGGGAATCCCGAGATCCTCCCTCATCTTCTCCTCGGCGAAGGGGATGCCTCGCAGCAGGTCGACCTGCTGCGAGGTCGGTTCGAAGACGTGGTCCATCAGCCCGTCGACCAGGATCCGGTCGTCGGGTGATTTCAGCGACGCCAGCGCCCAGGTGAGACGCCAGGCCGCGTTCGGCACGATCGTCGCCAGGCTGGAATGCAGATCGACCTTCGCCGCGCTGACCCGCAACTCGCAGTGCAGGACGCCCTTCAGACCGAGCGCGATCAGCACCCGGTCCTCTTCGTCGCGCGAACCCGCTTCCCAGAGGCAGCCGTCCGCCCGCAACAACTCCTTGTTGCGATCGACGAAGGCCGGCAGACTCGGGCTGCCGATCTCTTCCTCGCCCTCGATCAGGAACTTCACCTTGACGGGAAGCTCGCCAAAAACCTCCCGGTACGTTTGGATTGCCTGGGCCCGCGCCATCGCGTCGCCCCGGTTGTCGGCGACGCCGCGTGCGTAGACCTTGCCGTCGCGGACGTCGGCGGCGAAGGGTTCAGATTCCCAGAGTTCCAACGGCTCCGGCGGTTGCACGTCGTAGTGATCGTAGATGAGCAGCGTCTTTTCGCCTGAGCCGGTCTCGCCGTAGACCACCGGCGCCCCATCCGTCTCGATGACCCGAGCGGCGATGCCGTGGCGCTGGAGGACGGCTGCCGTCAAATCCGCCGATTCGCGGACGCCGATCCCCTGACCGGTGATGCAGGGAGTGCGGCAGTATTCTCGGAGCTCCTCGATGAAGTGGTCCTTGCTTTGCTCGACGTGGGCGTCGAAGGCGGCGAAGCGATCGGACATCCCGGCGATCTCCCCGGCGGTGCGCGCCGCTCAACGGTATCCGTGCGCCCGCTGGTGACGCGCAAAAGAACCGCGGGAGCGCACGGGGCGCTCCCCTACACGCATCGGCCGCGTTACCCCGACACGCTCACGTTGTAGAAGAGCGGGCCGCCGGTCGGCGTGAACATCAATCCGGTCACGCTCTTCTTCGCCGGGAAGACCGCCGCCTGCTCGTAGATCGGGATGAAGCTGGCGTCCTCCATCACCTGCTTCGCCGCGGCGGCGTAGATCTCTTGCCGCTTTTCGACATCGCTGGTGGCATTCCCCTCCGTCACCATCTTGTCGACGTCCGCGTTGCAATAATGCATCCAGTTGAAGCCCTTCCCGACCTGATCGCACGCGAAGAGCGCGCGCATGAAGAAGGGATCGGGCGCGTAGTAGAAGAAGTCGGTCAGGTTGTGTCCGCCATTGCCGTTGTTCAGCGTGTCGCCGACGGCGGGGAAGGCTTCCGCGGAGATGTCGGTCTGGATCCCGATCTCCTGGAACTGCGCCTGCATCAGGGTCGAGATGTCGTCGAATCCGAAACCCGCGAGATTGATGAACTTGAGCTTGAGTTCCTGCCCGTTCTTCTTGCGGACGTCGCCGTCCAGCGTCCAACCGGCCTCGTCCAGCAGTTGCTTCGCCTTGTCGGGGTTGTAGGTGTACATGCTGTTGAGGCTGTCGTCGCGGCCGGTGGTGCCGGGCAGGAAGAGGTTGTGCGCCGGCTCGTAGACGCCCTTGTACAGCGCGTCGACGATCTGTTCCTGGCTGGTCGCGAACTCGAGCGCCTGTCGCACCTTGACGTCGTCGGTCGGCGGGTTCGCGCAGTTGATCATGATGTCGTAGGGCATGCCGGTCGTCGTGGCGTGGTAGACCTGGTAGTTGGCCGTATCGCTCGCGAACTGCGCGACGTCCTGCGGCGGCGGGTTCTCCGCCATGTCGACGTCGCCCGTCTTGAGCGCGTTCATCCGTGTCGAGGCATCCGGGATGATGCGGAACGTCACCTCGTCGAGATAGGCTTGCCCCTGGTTTGCGAAGACCTGCGAAGGCCAGGCGTAATCGGGGTTCTTGACGACCGTGACGTGATCGTCGACCACCCACTCCTTGAACATGAAGGGCCCGGTGCCAACGGGGTGCTGGCCGAAACCGGCCGTGTCCGCCTGGAGGGCGGTCGGCGAGCCGGGCGAAAACTGGGCATCGTTCGCGACGGTGTTCAGGAAAGCGGCGTTCGGCTCCTTGAACACGACCTTCGCCGTGTAGTCGTCCACCACCTCGGTGTGGTCGTAGGGTCCGAGCGCGGTCGCGGCGGACGCCGATTTCGTGTTGGGGTCGACGATGTGGTCGTAGGCGACCTTGATCGCGTCGGCCTTCAGGGGAGTGCCGTCGTGGAACTTGACGTCCTTCCGCAAGTGGAACGTGTAGGTGGTGACGTCGTCCGACACCTCCCAGGACTCCGCCAGACCCGGGAAGAACTCCGTGCCCTCCTTGATGCCCGGCATGCGCCAGATCAGCGGCTCGTAGATTTGGCTGAACACGTAGCCAGCGGAGATGAGCCCGGAGACCGCCGGGTCGAGGCTTTCCGGACTCTGCCAAATCGCGAAGGTGAGTTTGCCGCCGGCCTCCTGCGCGCGCAATGATCCCGCACCGCCGGCGAGACCGGCCACCGCCACCCCGGCTCCGGCCGCTCCACCGAGCAGACGGCGGCGGTTGAGGATGAATCGCAACAGGTCGCTTGCTGACTCGGGATTGCGGGACTCGGTCATTGCTCTCCTCCCATCCGCGCCGCAGTCGCGGTCGGTAATCTGGACATCGCTCCCAGCGGAAGAAACTTTCCCCGCCGGGTGATTTGAAGGCTCCGGTACTATAGAGCAAACCTCGTCAGAGCGCCCTGACTCTCCTCCGAGGATGATACTGCCGGCGAATTCCTGTTGGGCGGTTTGAGGCGCTCAGGTGGGGGCTGGCCGGGCCACCAGCGGGCGCGACTCCCTGGCTCCGAGCGTCCCTCGGTCCCCCGGCCCGGCCTCGTTCTGAATTCGCCAGCAGTATCAAATCTGCGGGAGAGCCTAGAACTACGACAAGAAGCGTTCAAGATGACACCCGTGCCACTTCATCTGCTATGTGGCGGGGTTTTGGCGCGATAAGTGGCGCTCTCAGTCCACCGGAAAGGGCCGAGAAACCGGCTCCCAGCGCCGTCTCAAGATCGCGGCATCTTTCGGCCCTCGCTCACGGCCGCACGGGTGTACGTACCTCTCGGGGGACTGGCCAGGCATGGAGCCTGTCGTCAATCGTGTCGGCACGGTACCGCACCTCTTCCCATAGTTGGTATAGTCATCAGAGACAGGATGGTTGCTGTTCGGTCTGGGGGATCGCATGCACGCGCCGGTCCCCGAGCCCTCCGCGCTCTTCGGGCGAGATCGCGAACTCGGCATGCTGCGTCAGCATCTCGATGTCGCCTTCGCCGGGCGCGGCAGACTCGCGCTCATCGGTGGGGAAGCGGGCATCGGCAAGACCGCGCTCGCCGAGGCGCTGAGCCAGGAAGCGCGCAATCGGGGCGCGCTGGTGCTGACGGGGCGCTGCTACGACCTGACCGAGACGCCCCCCTATGGCCCGTGGGTCGAACTCTTCGCGCGCTACCGACGCACGGACGACGACCGCCCCGCCCCGCCCGCAGCCTTCTCGCTCGGCACCACGATCGGCGAGGTCAGCAGCCAGGCCGCCCTCTTTGGCGCGGTCCAGGACTTCTTCACCCGGCTCGCGTCCCGCCGCCCACTCGTCCTGCTCCTGGACGACGCCCACTGGATGGACCCCGCCTCGCTGGACCTGCTGCGCTTCCTGGCGCGCTCCCTCGGCGAGTCGCCGATCCTCGCCGTCGCCACCTACCGCCCCGACGAGCTCACGCGCCGCCATCCCCTGTATGCCCTCCTTCCCGTGCTTGTGCGCGAGACGGGGGCCAAGCGGCTCGATCTGCGCCCCCTCGACGCGGGCGCGGTGCGATCGCTGGTTGATGAACGGTACCGCCTACCCGCCGACGATGCGGCCCGGCTGGTGGACTACCTGCAATCGCGGGCGGAGGGAAACCCGCTCTTCGTCGGCGAATTGCTGCGGGCGCTGGAAGAGTCGGGCGCGCTCGATGGGGGCGGCGGGCGTCTGGGGGATCTCGTCGGCATCGGCGTTCCGTCGCTGCTCAGGCAGGTGATCGAGGGGCGGGTGGCGCGGCTCGGCGAGGAGCTGCAGCGGCTCCTCGCGGTCGCGGCGATCATCGGGCACGAGGTCCCGTTCCCGGTGTGGCAGGCGGTCGCGGAGGCGGACGAGGAGGCGCTCGTCGCGGCGATGGAGCGGGCGGTGGAGGCGAACCTCGTCGCTGCCACCGATACCGGCATGCGCTTCGTGCATGCGCTGATCAGGGAGGCGCTCTATGAGAGCGTCCTGCCCATGCGCCGTGTCCGCGTCCACCGGCAGGTCGCCGACGCCCTTCTCGCGCTGCCCTCGCCCGATCCCGATGCGCTCGTCCACCATCTTCGGCAGGCGCGCGATTCCCGGCTCGGCTACTGGCTCGCCGAGGCGGGGACCCGGGCATGGCTGGCGTCCGCCTACGTGACGGCGGCGGCGCGCTATGAGGAGGCGCTGCCCCTGCTCACCGCCCCGGACGACGCGATGCGCCGCTACGACGCGCTGACTCGTCTGCTCATCGTGCATATGTACCGGCCCGTCAGCGTGGCGTACGGCGAGGAGGCGGTGCGCATCGCCGAGAGGCTCGGCGATGCGGGGGAGGTGGCGGGTGCCCTCTCCCGGCTCGGCGATGCGCGCGCCCACAACGGGGACATCGCCGCTGGGTTGGCAGACCACGAGCGGGCGCTGGCCGCCCTCGCTGTGCATCCCGACTCCCGCACCGTGGGCTACCACACGTCCGTCAGCACCGCCGATTCTGTGCGTTGCGCTCTGGCCACCACCCTCGCGGTGGTGGGGCGACTGCGCGAGGCGCGGGGCCTGATGGAGGTGATGGAGGCGGGTGCCGTCGTCTACAACGGCTACTACGCGCTGGCGCTGTGCGCCGGGATGCTCGGCGAGCCGGACGCGGCGCGCAGCGCATTGCAGGCCCTGCGCGCTACCATCCCGGCCACGCAATTCCGTTCCATCGGCACCTCGTGGCTTATCGAGTTGCTGTACGCGGTCGTCCCCTACCACGCCGATGACGCGGTGCTGGTGCGCGAGGTGGCGGCGAAGGCCACGGCGGCGTACGCGCAGTTGGGCGAGGGGGTGCTCGGTTTCCTGCCCGGCGAGGCGGAGGCGGCGGCGCTGCTCCTGCACGGGGACTGGGAAAAGGCGCTCGAATACCTGCCGGACGTGCGCCACAGTCGCCACGGTGTGCGGGGGATTTACGCCCCGCCGCTGTACGGGATGGTGGTGCGGGCGCGGCGGGAGCGGGACCTGGGCTGGGAGATGGTGCGGGAGATGTTCCCGGCGGGGGCGGGGACGGAGCCGGGGGGGCTCCCGTTCCGGTACGCCTCGAGCATGCAGGAGTTGGCGCTGGCACTGGCGCTGGACGACGGCGACCTGCCCGCGGCGAAGCAGTGGCTGGAGGCGCACGATCGCTGGCTGGATTGGAGCGGCGCGGTTCTGGGCCGGTCGGAGGGGCAGGCGCTCTGGGCGCAGTACCAATGGCAGGTGGGCGATGCAGCAGCGGCATACACGCATGCCGAGCGCGCCGTCGCCCACGCCACCGAACCGCGCCAGCCGCTCGCCCTGCTCGCCGCCCGCCGCCTGCTCGGCGAACTGGAGACTAAGGCGGGCCGGTACGCCGATGCGGAGGGTCATCTGCACGTGGCTCTGGACCTCGCCGCCGCCTGCGAGGCGCCCTACGAGCGCGCGCTGACGTCGCTCGCACTCGCGGAGATGCGGGCCGCGACGGGCGAAGCGGAGGATGCCAGGCGGCTGCTCCGCGATCTCCGCCATACCTGCGGCCGGCTCGGAGCGCGGCCTGCCATCGATCGTGCCGAGATCCTCGCCGCGCGCATCGCCGATGCCCCGACGGGCGCCTCATCGTATCCCGCGGGGCTCTCCGCCCGCGAGGTGGAGGTGCTCCGGTTGGTGGCGCAGGGGCTGACCAACCCGCAGGTGGCCGAGCGGCTGTATCTCTCCCCGCGCACCGTCGAGCAGCACTTGCGCTCGATCTACAACAAGCTCGGCGTCTCTACCCGCGCCGCCGCCACCCGATTCGCCGTCTCCCACGGTCTCGCCTGAGCCGCTGCCTACCCATCCGGGTGTGCGCACTACGGCATTCTACTCACGCGTCCCCGGTGCGAACGGCCACGCCGCGAATAAGGGATTCACGCGATGTGCCGCCGCGCCATGCTCGCTACAGTGGTGACGTACCGATGGGAGCGCAATTATCCGCAGGCAGCGCGCCCCGTTCGCGGGCTTCGCGATCCCGCCCGTGCGCACGCCGAGGGAGGAGGTGGGCTCGCATCGTTGCATCGATGATCGACTTGAATTGAGGGAGGAAAGGAACGATGGCACTCGCGACGCGACCGAGCATCAACGACCGGACGATTGCGGATTTCGGGAGCATGCTGCGCGGGTCGGTGATCCGGCCCGCCGATCCCGGCTACGACACCGCCCGCACGCTCTTCAACGCGATGATCGACCGCCGCCCCGCGCTCATAGCTCACTGCATGAGCGTCGCCGACGTGATCGCGGCGGTGCGGTTCGCCGGCGACCACGGTTTGCGCATTGCCGTCCGCGGCGGCGGCCACAACGTCGCGGGCACCTCCCTGTGCGACGGCGGGCTGGTCATCGACCTCTCCGCCATGCGCGCCGTCCGCGTCGACCCCGCCTGCCGCACCGCCCGCGCCGAGGGCGGCGCCACCTGGCGCGACTTCGACCACGCGACCCAGACGTTCGGGCTGGCGACGACCGGGGGGACGATCTCCACCACCGGCATTGCCGGCCTGACCCTCGGCGGTGGCCAGGGCTACCTGATGCGCAAGCACGGCCTGGCGTGCGACAACCTCATCTCCGCCGACGTCGTCCTCGCCGACGGCTCGTTCGTCGCGGCGAGCGAGAAGGAGCACTCGGACCTCTTCTGGGCGCTGCGGGGCGGGGGCGGCAACTTCGGCGTCGTCACCGCGTTCGAGTACCGGCTCCACCCGGTCGGGCCGGCGATGGGCGGCATGGTCATCCACCCGGTCGAGCGGGCGGCGGAGGCATTCCGATTCTACCGGGAGTTCCAACGCGACGCCCCCGACGCGCTGGTGATCCTGCCGACCCTCCTCACCGCGCCGGACGGCGCCAAGGTCGCGGCCCTGATCGCCGGCTACACCGGCCCGGTCGAGGACGGGGAGGCGGCTTTGGCGCCGCTACGCCGGTTCGGTCCCCCCGTCGCGGACACGATCCAGCCGATGCCCTATACGGCGGTGCAGCGCATGCTGGACGACGCCTTCCCGCCGGGCCACCACCACTACTGGAAGTCGGGCTACATGCGGGAGCTGAGCGACGGCGCGATCGAGACGATGGTGGCGCAGTTCCTGAACGCGCCCTCGCCGCTGTCGGCGGCGCTGCTGGAGCCGGTCGGGGGCGCGGTGGCGCGGGTGGCACCGGACGCGACGGCGTACGCGCACCGCAACGGGCAGCCGAGCGCTCTCATCGTAGCGCGGTGGGCCGATCCGGCGGAGGCGGAGCGGGAGATCGCGTGGGCGCGGGCATACTGGGCGGCGATGCAGCCGTACGTGGAGCAGGCGGCGTACCCAAACTACCTGGAGGCGGGCGCGGAGGGCGCGGAACGCGTCCGCGCGGCGTACGGCGGAAACTACGCGCGGCTGACGTGCGTGAAGGCGGCATACGACCCGACCAACTTCTTCCGTGGCAACCAGAACATCCCGCCAGCATCGTAACGGGCGCACGCGGATGCGACGCCGGGTTGCCACCACGGCAGCTCGAGGTCGCACCATCTCGAAACGGCCCCTACAGGGAGACGCCTCCGACATCCTGGCTCTCCCGCAATCCTGATACTGGTGAAACGAGGTCGAGACCTACGAGAGGTTGTGGAACATCGCCGAGTCACTAACCCACCACTCGGCGGCCTCACCAATTCCGATACTGCCGGCGAATTCAGAACGAGGCCGGGCCGGGGGACCGAGGGACGCTCGGAGCCAGGGAGTCGCGCCCGCTGGTGGCCCGGCCAGCCCCCACTTGAGCGCCTCAAACCGCCCAACAGGACCTCGCCGGCAGTATCGAGGTTGGTGACGACGGTTGGTGGCCGTGCGTGGTAAGACGGGTCCCATCCCCTCCCTTCTGGAACGATCCCGCCGTCCACCAATTTGGCGGTTGGGGCAGCGCCCTTCGCACGGGCGGGTATCGACACAATGACCGATCGGCCATCCCGCTCGTCTCGTCTATGTTCCGCGTGCTTGACCGCAACGTGGCCGCATACAGCATCGGCCGCCCACATTACCCACCGGCGTCAACCACCTGGTGGCGGGGCGTGTAATATAGGGAGGTCGATTGTCGCCACCAATCGCGCTCCATGCCTTGCTTAGCCCTCCGTTCCGGAGATAATCGACCGGCGGCCAGCCCGGCCCGTCCCGAAGCTGCGATCCGCTACACGAGGAGACGATGGTTCGGTACATCGGACAGCGCCTGGTCGGCACCATCGTGGTGCTGTTCGGCGTGTCGGTCCTGGTCTTCGCCATCCTCTACCTGATGCCGGGGGATGCCGCGACGGTACTCCTGTTCGGCACGAACGCGACCCCGCAGAGGATCGCCGAGCTGCGCCACCAGCTCGGTCTCGACCGGCCGCTGATCGTGCAGTACGGCGACTACCTCAGCCACGTGTTGCGCGGCGATCTCGGCACCTCCTACATCAGCCATCGCCAGGTGACCGATGAGATCATGGCGCGCTTCCCGGCCACCGTCCGCCTGACCATCGGTGGGATGCTCGTCGCGCTCATCGTTGGCATCCCGACGGGCATCCTCGGCGCGATCCGCCGCGGCACCTGGGTCGACGCGGTCGCCTCCGGCATCTCGGTCTTCGGCGTGGCGGTGCCGAACTTCTGGCTCGCGGTGCTGATGGCGCTGCTCTTCTCGGTCAAGCTGCACTGGTTTCCTGTCCTCGGCACCGGCTCGATTCGGGCGCTGGTGCTACCCTCGATCGCGCTCGGCTGGGGTTTCGCGGCGATCATCACGCGGCTGGTGCGGGCGAGCATGATCGAGGTGTTGAACCAGCCCTACGTCACCACCGCGCGGGCGAAGGGGCTGAACGAGCAGGTCGTCATCGTGCGCCACGCGCTCAAAAACGCGATGATCCCCGTCCTGACGATCCTCGGGTTGCAGGTCGCAAACCTGCTCAGCGGCGCGGTGGTGATCGAATCGATCTATGCGCGACAGGGGATCGGCTCGCTGGCGGTGCGCGGTATCCAGGCGCGGGATATCCCGCTGATCCAGGGCGTGACGCTCTTCGTCGCCGCCATCTACGTACTCGTCAACCTGCTCGTCGATGTCGGGTACGCGCTGCTCGACCCGAGAATCCACCATGAGTAGCGTGTCGGTTCTTCCTCAGGCAGAGCGGATCGGCTTCGAGCGGCCGGTCCGGCGGGGTATCCGCGCGAACCCGGCCGTCCGCCAGTTCCTGGCGAACAAGATGGCCGTGATCGCGCTCATCTTCTTCGTCGCGCTCTCGCTCGTCGCCTGGCAGGCGCCGCGGGTCGCTCCGTACGATCCGGGCAAGGTCAGTTTGACGCACAAGCTGGAATCGCCCTCGGCGGATCACTGGCTCGGCACCGACCAGTTCGGGCGCGATGTCTGGAGCCGGATCATTTGGGGCGCGCGGCTCACCTTCTTCTATGCCTTCATCGCGGTCGGGCTGGCAATGGGCATCGGCACGCCGCTCGGGGCGATCGCCGGGTATGCACGGGGCTGGGTCGATGCCGTGATCATGCGGCTGACCGACATCATGCTCGCTTTCCCCGGTCTGCTCCTCGCGCTGGTCGTGCTGACCCTCCTCGGCCCGGGGCTACGCAATGCGGAGATCGCGGTCGGTGTGTCGTTGATCCCGGTCTACGTGCGACTCGTGCGCGGGACGATGCTCTCCGTGCGGGAGCGGGAATACGTGCTGGCGGCGCGCGTGATCGGCTGCAATCCCCCGCAGATGCTGTGGCGGCACATCCTGTCCAACATCTGGTCGCAAGTGATCATCCTCTCGACCACTGCGCTCGGCTGGACGATCGTGATCGCGGCGACGCTCAATTTCCTGGGTCTCGGCGTGAAGCCGCCGACCGCCGAGTGGGGCGCGGACCTGGCAGCGGGCCGGCAGTGGCTGAACGTCGGGTGGTGGGTGAGCACCGGACCGGGCGTCGCGATTACGCTCGTGATCCTGGCGGTGAATTACCTCGGCGACGGGTTGACGGAGGCATTCGATCCGAATCTCCGGCGGCGATAGGGAGGGAAAGGGTGAAACTCTACCTGCTCGACCTCGGTCACTGCGACATCGACAAGGGAATGGTGCTGACACCCGGCAGCGGCATCGGCGAACGGATCATCTGCCCGATCGTCGGTTACCTGATCGAGACCGACGACGGCCGGCACATCCTGGTCGACACCGGGATGCACCGCAAGCACATCGAGGATCCGGAGGCGACCTTCCGCGGCAAACCCTTTGCCGAGTTCCTGACCCCGATCATGAAGCCCGAGGACGACATCGCCAACCGCCTTGCCGAGCTCGGCCTGACCGCCAAGGACATCGACGTCCTCGTCAGCACCCACTTCCACTTCGACCACGCCGGCAACCACGGCGACTTCGGCGCCTCGCGGATCGTCACCCAGCGCGAATGCTACGAGTACGCCAAGGCGAACCCGGCGGCGTTCCCCGAGGACATCTGGGACCTGCCCCACCTCAAGTACGAGATGATCGACGGCGACGTCGAGCTCGCCCCGGGAGTCGAACTGATCGAATCGTCCGGGCACGTGCCCGGTCACATGTCGGTCGTCGTCCGGCTCCCCAAGACGGGGACCGTCGTGCTGGCAATCGACGCCATCTACATCATCGAGAACCTGGAAAACGACAACTGGGTCGGTCAGGTCGATCCGGAACGGGGGAAGGTCAGCGGGCACAAACTGGCCGAGATCGCCCGCCGGGAAAACGGTATGCTGATCACCGGACACGATCCCGCCGCCTGGGCGGAACTCAAACTGTCGCCCCAGTATTACGAATGACCAACCGGCGGAGACGATACGATCGAGTCAGGAGACCAGCATGACCGACGAGTCGACGAAGCAAGCTCCCGATACCCATTTCACGCGCGGCGTCGCGACCGAACCGACCGCGGACGAACTCGAGTTCGCGCCGGCCTGGGCAACCAAGGACGAGTTGCCGCGTTTCTCGCCGATCTCCGGGCTCTCCATGCAGTCGGTGACGGGCGGCAAGATGATGGCCAACTGGGTGACGATCGAACCCCGCCAACTGGTGCCGCGCCACCAACACCCGCACGAGCAACTCGGCATCATGCTCGAAGGCGCCCTTGAACTGACCCTCGGCGACGAGGCGCGCCTGCTCCGCCCCGGCGACGCCTACACGATCCCGCCCAATCTGCCCCACAGCGCCCGCACCTACGACGAGGGGTGCGTTGTCCTCGATATCTTCTCCCCCGTCCGCGAGGACTACCTGAAAATGGCGCAGGAGTCATCTACTGATTAGCGGGTGCGCGCTACTGCGCGTGCGTCCCCGGCACCCAAACACCACCACGACCGACCGAGACGGCCAGCGTGCGCAGGTCCTGTCCGGCGACGCTCATGATGAGCGTTCGCCACGGTCGCACCTTGGCGGCTCCCGCGGGTTCGGAGACGATCAGGTTATGCCCGTCCGGCGAGAACGAGCCGGCAAGCCGGCCGTCGTATTGCTTCGCCGTCCCCTTCTCCGCGTCGAGCAGCCAGAAGCGGGGATATGACTCACCGAGATCGTTGACCGCGACGTACCGTCCATCCGGCGACGATCCGAGACTGGAGACCTGGAGGATACCGGCGTACGGCTTATCGAAATCGAAGGTCAGCAACGTCGTGACCGTTCCCGCCTCCAAATCGAGACCGAGGATCGACGTACCCGGCTGGACGATCGGCGTGTCGGACGGGAAGAACTCGAGCCAACGCACGCCCGGCGCGTACGGCGCATAGGGGAATGCGTAACCATCGAGCTCGTCAAGTTGGCGCGACGTTCCGTTGCCGAGGTCGATCCAGAACCAGGCGGTGTGATCGGCGCGCGCGGGCAAGACAACGTGCCGGTCGGACGGCGAAAACATCGGCGCGCCCACGACGCTGCCGTCGGGGAAGGTGGCCAACTCCCGCTCCGCACCGTTCATCACGGTGACCGCCGCCGGGTGTTCTCCCTGGTTGCGAATCAGCAGGACTTGCCGCCCGTTCGATCCCGGTACCCAATAGGCGCTCGCGTGCCGCCCGTCTACCGCGAGCACCTCACGGCCGGAACCGTCAAGGTTCTCGGCCACGACGTCGGTCGTGGTCTCGCCGGTTGCCGCGACGTAGAGGACGCGTTTGCCATCCTCGGAAAAAGATGCCTGCCCCGGCGCGGCATTCGGCAGTTGGCGAGCACGACTTGGATCGGTCGTCGGCACGAGCCAGGTGTCGCGATCGGTCATCAGCAAGAACGACGATTCGTCCGGGCTGAGGGCAGCGGCGAGCACGACGACGATCTGACCGTCGCCGCCGCGGAGTGTGTGGACGAGCGCGACGAGGTCATCGGTCGTCCCCGTCTGGGTGTCGACGAGAAGCGCGTGCGTGGCCGGGTTGTCCGTCAGGAACGCCCAGCGGTGTTCGCGATAGGTTCTTTGCCAACCGGTGAGGGGGAAGAGGTCACCGTCGTAATCCGCGGGCACGGTGAGGCGCAGCATCGTTCCCGAGACGGGATCGAACAGGAACGAACCGAGGTTTGGGGTATTCCCCAAAACGATGCAGCCGGCGCCGAGCGGAAAGATGGTCGGAAAATCCTGAAGCTCGACCCGGTGAACTTCGGTGCCGTCGGGGGCGAAAACGACGAGCGCCGACCGGTAACCCGCCGCCTCGGGCGTCGCGCGCGTGTCCTCGACGTCGAGGTAGACGATGAGCCCCTGATCGGTGGGTGTGCCGCAGGCCACGTCATCTGCTGAGGCGGCGGTGATTTGAGAATCGGCATCGGCCCGCACACCGGGGAATACGATCAAACCCATCGCCAGTGCAAGACTCCCGAGTACGGCTACTGTTCGGTTCATGGCCGCCCCTTCCGCATTGCTTGCCATCTCCTCATGCCAACTTCGTTGATTGCGGCGGTTCACAGGTTCTGGTTCCATCGGCTGTCAGGGTCTTGATGGGCACGAGCTGGCACGATTCGAGTGGGCGAAACCTTGACCACCGTCCCGGCCATGTTTATCGTGATTCCCGTGGTAAGGGTGGCGCACCAAGGCCGGATCAGTATCTACGTGTATCCGGAAGAGGGCCAGCTTCACGACCGGCCACACTGTCCCGTCTCCTGGCCCGGTGGCGAATCGGTCGTCGCGCTCGACCGCGTCGAAATTCTTGCCGGACGTATCCCTCCGGCCGCGGCACTCACCTTGTTGATCGATCACCTGCCGGCGGTCAAGGCAGCGTGGAACACGTTGAATCCGAGGAGGCACATTGCATGAGTGCGACGCTTTCCCTGCAGCGCCGGCAGACGGAAGATTACGCTCGAATCGTTGACGCCCGATTCGCGGATGATCGGTTATTCATTATTTTTGCCGACGGAGAGGAAGTGCAACTACCCGTTGAGCATTTCGAAAACCCTCGCATTCGCGAGCAGCATCCCGATTGGGGGAACGTACGACCGGGCCCGCACGAGATCCTGGTTCCGACCGCCGATGGCGATCTCGGGATACCGTGGGACACGATCCGTGCCCTCACCGATCCGAAATTCTCGGTACGGTGGGCGGAAATGGCGAACCTCGCCTCGGATACTCTTGGACAGGGCGTTCGACGGCTGCGAACCGCGCGAGGGCTGAGTCACGACGAACTGGCCCGGTGGGTCAACGTGCCTCTCGACACGATCGAGCGTCTCGAAGCCGGGACACTCCCGGCCGATCTTGTGTTTGCCGCGCGCGTCCTCCAGGCGATGGACTGTACTCTGGACGACCTGAGCGCAAGTCGATAAGCACGTCGCCGTTACGCCAGCACCCATCCCAACACCCTCAGGAACTCGTCGAGCTACTCTTCTTGCACACCAGCGGCGGCAGCAGCCGAAACACGATCGCACTGGCGGCAACGACTCGCACAATGCCGACTCCTCGCTGCAAGGGCGTTCGCACTCCGCGTTCGGGTCGTTCGATCAGACAAGTCCCCCATGATCTGGGCAACTCGCTTCCCATCGTCGGCTTGACGCCCTTACCTTGGCTCTGTAATGTGTGAGCGTGGTCAAGGTTGTGCAGCGCGGTAGGTACCGCATCTACGTCTACGTCGAAGTCGGAGGACCGCACCACCATCCCCACTGCCACGTGTATTGGCCCGACGGCAGCGCCGCTGTCGAGTTGGATTCGGGCCGAGTGCTGAAGGGGCATGACCTTCCTGCCGAGGCACGGCGGCTGTTCGAGGAATACCAGACATTGCTGGAGAACGCTTGGAAAGACCTCAATGAGCACGACTAAGTCCGCCTCATCCGCAACGGTTAGCCGCTGGGACTCGCTCGACTACGAGCGTGTCGTCAACGCACGCTACGAACCGCGAACGCTCGTCGTGCGCTTTGGCGACGGAACGGAAGCCCGCATCGACGTCGACCGGCTCGACGCCTACGGTGTCCGCGATGACCAGTGGCCGCACGTGCGGGCGGACGAGATTCACATCAGCATCCCGACCGACGCCGAGGATGTCGAGATCCCGTGGGACGTGCTCAGGTACATGTCCGATCCGGAGTTTCGCGTCTATTGGGACGACGTGATGACCGACGCTCGGCGAAAAGTTGGAGAGCGATTACGCGAATTGCGAGCGGCACGTGGCTTGAGCGTGGCCGAACTTGCGACTCGCGCCGGAATCGACGTGGCCCTGCTCGGGCGAATTGAGTCAGGCGACGCGGACTTCAACCTGACCATTGAAGAGCAACTCCTGACAGCGATGGGCTACACCTTCAGCGATCTGCGTTAGTCCAAGCAGCCAACTCGGCGCGATGACGCCAACACCGCTCCCAAGGCACCCAGGAACTCGTCGACCTGCTCCTCCTGCCAGACCAGCGGCGGCAGCAACCGGAACACGACCGGACTCGCCGGTAGGGCGAGGACGCCCCGCTCTTGCAGTGCCCGCAAGGTCGGCGTCACCCGCTCCTTCAACTCGATCCCGATCATCAGACCCCGGCCGCGGACCTGCCGGATCTTGGGGCTGCCGAGTCCTTCGACCCCGGCCACCAGACGTGCCCCGAGTTCCGCTGCACGAGCGTAGAGCCCCCGCTCCCGGAGCGCGGTCAACGTCGCGAGCGCGGCGCGGCAGGCGAGCGGGTTGCCGCCGAAGGTGGTGCCGTGAACTCCCGCTCCGGTCCGCTCGCTGACCCGATCGGTCGTCAGCGTCAGCCCGATCGGGAAACCGTTGGCGAGCGCCTTCGCCGTGCAGAGGATGTCGGGCGTCACACCGGCGCGCGCGATCGCGAACGGAGCGCCGGTGCGGAAACCGGTCTGGACCTCGTCGGCAATCAAGAGGGCGCCCCGCGCCCCCGTCAGGTCGCGTGCCGCCTGGAGGTACGAGTCGTCGGCCGGGAAGATCCCCGCTTCCCCCTGGATGGGCTCCAGGATGACCGCGGCCGTCTCATTGTCGACCGCCGCAGCCAGCGCATCGGCGTCGTTGAACGGGACGTGGACGACGTTGACCGGTAGCGGCTCGAACGGCGTCCGGTATTTGGCGTCGGCCGTCGCCGACAGGGCGCCGAGCGTCCGCCCGTGATAGGCGCGACGGGCGGCGACGACCTTCGGCCGGCCGGTGGCGGCGCGCGCGAATTTGAGTCCGGCCTCGATCGCCTCGGCGCCGGAGTTGCTCAGGAACGATCGGGTCAACCCATCGGGCGCGATCTCGGCGATGGCGGCGAGCAGAGACGCCCGGACGTCGCTGTAAAAACTCTGGTGGCAGGTCGTCAAGCGGCCGAGTTGGTCGACCAGCGCGGCGGCGAACTCCGGGTCGGCGTGGCCGAGCACCGCCACGCCGTAGTTGCTCATCGCGTCGAGATAGCGCTTCCCCTCGCTGTCGTAGAGATACGAACCCTCGCCGCGCACCAGGGCGATCTCGCGTTTTGCATAGAGCGGAAGTTGGTGGCCGTGTTCCAACTGCTGGATGACGTCGAGGTCGAGGGTCGATGCGAGCAAGGTCACGGTCTGGACTCCTCTCGATGACGATCGAATCACCTGTTGGCCGCGGACTCGAGATCGGCGAGCGCGGCCGGCAGCTCGTCGAGCGAATCGAGGCGAAGGTGTGCGAGCGATGCCTCCGGGCGATCCGCGTGCAGGTACCCCCACGGGCCGCGCCGCAAGAACACGCCGACCATTCCCGCTTGAACGGCTGGCACGACGTCGTTGTCTACCCGGTCGCCGACGTAGGCGATCTCCGCCGCCGTGACACCCATTCCCTGGACGACGAGTTCGAAGAACGCCGGCGCGGGCTTTTCGACTCCCCACCGTTGCGACGACGCCACCATGTCGACGTCCAATCCCATCCGGTTCAGCAACTCCTCCGCCGACTCGGGTTGATTCCCGGCGATGCCGATCCGGTAACCCGCCGCGCGGAGGGCGGCGATGCACGGGACCGCGTCGGGATAGAAGTCAGTCGCGTCGGGCATGAAGTCGCGACCGGCTGCCGCCCGCGCCGCCCGCTCCTGCCGAAAGGTGCTTCCCGGCCTCATGATCTCGAACAGGCGGCGATGGTCTTCAGCGCGCTCGATGATCCCGCCGAGCACACCGAACAGCGTCAGGTGGGGCACGCCAAACCAGTCGGCCCAGGCCGCCCAGATGCGGGTCTCGTCGACGAGCGTTTCGCCGACGTCGAAAACGACCGCCTTGACCGGCATCGCGCTACCCAACCGCGCTCGGAGCGGCGACCGCCGCGGCACAAACGACGGTCCCCTCCCCCGCCAGCGCCCGTTGCACCGGATGCGCGGCCCGCGCATCGGCGAAGACGACGCGGCCGACCCCGCGCTGGATCGCCCCCAGCGCCGCTTCGACCTTGACGACCATCCTCCCTTTGGCCACAGCCAACGCGCCCTGTGGATCGCCGGCGTCGATCTCGCCGATCAAGGTCGCCTCGTCGTCCTTGTCGCGGAGCAACCCCGGCGTGTCCGAGAAGAAGAGCAACGCCTCGGCCCCGAGGGCGACCGCCAGCTCCAACGCCAGCTTGTCGCCGTCGACGTTGATCGGCAACCCCTCGCCGAGCGCGATCGCCGGCGGCGTCAAGACCGGCAGATACCCGGCACCGAGCAATAGCCGAACGAGTGTTATATCGATTTCTTCGATCGTTCCGGCATGGTCGTCGCGCAAAACCTTCGGTTTTCCGTTCTCGATCGCCCGGATCACGGGCTTGCGGCGTCCCGAGGCGATTCGCCCGTCCATCCCGCTCAACCCGACCGCGTTGACGCCCGCCTTCTGCAACTGCCCCACCAGGCGTTTGTTCACCTTCCCGGCATAGGCCATCAGCATCGCATCGATCGTCGCACCGTCCGTGTACCGGCTCACCCGCCCCTTGTCGTTCGTGACCATCCGCGGCGGCATCCCGAGCGCCTCGCTCAACCGGCTAAACTCCGCGTTCCCCCCGTGCACCAGCACGACGGGCCGCCCCAACTCCGCAAGGTCCACGGCGAATCGCGCATAGGCAGCCTCCCCAATCGCCGCCCCCCCGCCGATTTTGATGACGTACAT
>DATBFX010000383.1:0-1638 GCA_036558305.1 Thermomicrobiales bacterium
CGCAGTAGTGGTTGGTCGCGGGGTTGAGGGCGCCGCACTGGCCGCAGTAGATCAGCGGCGCGCGTTCCGGTTCGTCGCTCGCCTCCGCGCTGGTGGCGTCGTCCGGTGGGCGAGGGACGCGATCGAATTTGAGACCGCCGATCGGTTGCTGACCGGCGGGGTCCGACTCGGGCACCCGCCACTTATCCCGTTCCGATCGCACGCGGGTCCGACCTTTCGCCGTTCGGTAGAGGGCAACCGATTCGACCGCCGTTCCTTATACCATAGGGGGGTGGGCCGGACGGACGCGGCGAGGGCGGCGGACGTGGCCGCGGTGCGGCAGGGTTGCCGGATGTGGGAATGGCGAGGGGGTTCGGTCGGGACCGGCGATCAGGTCACCGTGAACGGCGTCTCGGCAACGCTGACGCCGTAGCCACGACCGACGATGGCGTAGTCGCCGGGGTGCATCGCGGGGTGCAGCTTGAGGGTGATGGTCACGTTCACGCTGCCGGTCGAGGACGCCGTGACGATCCCCTCCGACTGGCTTCCGCCACCGCCGCGCAGTTGGATTTCGACCAGTTCGCCTTTTGCGTAGCCTCGCAGGTGGACTCGGATATTGGTTCCCGGCGGCCCGCTGGTTGGGGAGACCCAGGCGGACGGCTTGATGAACAACGTGGCCTGAGTCCTGCTGCCGGTGCCGCCGATGCCGAGGACGTTGTGATTGCCGCCGGTCGCCACCGGTACGACGAAGGTGCCGGATGCGCTGCCGACGCTGGAGGTCCTGACCGAGACGAGCGTTTTCGACGCCGAGTCGAAGGCGAGGGCGACCGACTCGCCGCGGCCGAAACCGCGGAGCGTGGCGTTGATCTGCTGCCCGACGAGCGAGGAACTTCGCGAGAGGCTGATTTTCGGAACGATCCGAAACGTTGCCGAATCCGTGACGGCGCCCATCGTCGCCGCGACCGTGTGCGCGCCCCGTTTGGCCACCGGCGCTTTGAACGAGACGGAACCGTCGCCCCCTGCGGACGTCCGCGACGTCGCGACCGTCTTGCCGTCCCACGAGATCGTGATCGAGTGGTTTTTCGTGAATCTGCGGAAGAAGACGGTGACCGTCGCGCCGACGGGACCCGAGGCGGGGGACAGTGAGACCTTCTTGGCGGTGGAGGCTGCGGCAACGTGCGCTTTTGCACCGACATTGGCAAGCGTGGTCACGATGAGCAAACACGCGACGATCGCGGCCCAGCGGCGGGTCATCGGCGGTACGCTCCTTCCGCTGCACGAATCTGGGTGTCCGATACCGTCGGATCACGCTTCGTGTTACGATCGGAATGGATCATGCCGAGACGCTACCAAGAACGGTTGAACCTGTCAATGAGACTTGGTGCGGCAGGAAGAATCTCGGGGGCGATGCCCGTTGATCCGTGCCGAGGGTAACGCCGGGCCGCCGGGTTCGCATCATGGGCGCACGCGTACCGTGACCATCGGAGGACCCGTCCGTGGGCGACGGGACAGCCATCCATCAGAACCAGCCGGTATCGCCCGTCCCGGTCGCGGATCGAGAGCGCTTCGGCGTGTCGCTACCCGCCCCGCTAACCTCCTTTGTCGGCCGCGAGCGCGAGGTCGCGCAGGTCGTCGCCCTGCTGCGCAGTCCCGGCGTGC
>DATBFX010000384.1:0-22610 GCA_036558305.1 Thermomicrobiales bacterium
TCGGCATCCGCTATCGAGACTACGCCGTCTACGGTCCGCCGCCGCCGTCGAGTGCGATCCAGTGGTTGCAGACGCTAAAACTCCTGGAAGGGTTCGATCTCGTCGCGATGGGGCACAACTCCGTCGACCACCTCCACACCCTGATCGAGCTCGAAAAGCTGGCGATCGCCGACCGTGTCCACTACAACGTCCGGCCCGGCGCCCCAATCGACGTCCTCCTTTCGGACGATTATTGCCGAGAGCGGCGCGGCCTGGTCGATCCCGATCGTGCCCGGCACCTCGTGGGCGAGCGCTACGCGAGAACGATGCAGGTCGAGGTCGTCAAGCCCGGCGATCCAGGGATGCGCGAGAGCACGACCCACTTCGACGTGGTCGACGCCGAAGGCAATGCCGTCTCCTGCACGCAGAGTCTGGGCGGCTTCGGCTGCGGCGTCGTCGTACCGGAGACCGGCATCCTGCTCAACGATTTCCTCTACTGGTTCGATCTCGACGCCGACAGTCCGAACGTCATCGCGCCCCACAAGAAGGTCGAGATGTGTCTCTCGCCCGGCATGATCTGGCGCGACGAATCGGTCTTCGCCTGCATCGGGACACCCGGCAGTCACGGCATCATGGAGACGACCCCACAATTCATGTCGAACCTGATGGACTTCGAGATGACCGTTCAGGCCGCGATCGAGGCGCCGCGCGTTCGGCCGCAGGAGGCCAACCGCGTGATCGCGGAGGGACGCATCGGGGACGGGGTGCTGAACGGTCTCGCGCGACGCGGCCACGCGATCGATCGCCAACCCGATTTTTCGATGGCCTTCGGCGGCGCCCAGGGCATCATGATCGACCCCGACAGCGGCACGTTCTCCGGCGGGGCGGATCCCCGCCGCGACGGCTACGCGGTCGGCTGGTGAGGCGAGGGGACCGGACGGCATGACCATCGGCAGGATTCGCGACGATTTTCCGATGCTGGCGCATTGGACCCATTTCAACTGCGGCGGCATGGCCCCGCTCTCGCGAAGCGTCGGCGCCGAGTTGCTCCGCATCCCTCAAGCGGTGATCGAGGAGGGCCCGTCCCGGTTGCTTGCCCGCGACGAGGAGTTCCTGGGGATCGAGAAGGCGCGTTCGCGGCTGGCATCCTTCATCGGTGCCGAGCCCGGCGAGATCGCGTTCACGACCCAATTCTCGACTGCCGTCAACATCGTCGTCGAAGGCCTCGCCTGGACGCCGGGCGACGAGGTCATCGTGACCGATCAGGAACACCCCGCCCTCCTGACCCCGCTCATGAACGTGGCACGGCGGCACGGTTTGAAGGTGGGCCGGGTCCCCGTCTCCCCCAACACCGACGAGATGCTGACCGCATTTCGGTCGTTGCTGACCACGCGGACGAAATTCGTGGCGGTGAGCCACGTCACGACCGACAGTGGCACGAGAATCCCGGTCGCCGAGATCACGCGACTCGCCCATGACGTTGGTGCCGACGTGTTCCTCGACGGCGCCCATGCGGTTGGCCAGATCCCGGTCGACGTCCGCGCGATCGGGTGCGATTTCTACGCGATGACGGGCTACAAGTGGCTGATGGGCCCCTACCCCTCGGCCGCGCTCTACCTCCGTCGCGACCGCCTCGACGCGATCGAGGTGACCTGGACCGGGAGCAACGTCACCCGGACGAGCAACGTCACCATGGGGATCGACGACCTGCAATGGATTCCGGGCGCCCGCCGGTTCGAATACGGCGGGCGCACCGTTGCCTACGACACGGCGATGGTGGCCGGTCTCGACTACGTGGACCGAATCGGGATCGAGACGATCGCTCACCACGCCCGCCACCTCACCGCTCGCTTGCACGACGGGCTGGCCCGAATCCCCGGCGCCCGCATCCACAGCCCGCGCAACCCGGACGAAGCAACCGGGATCGCCACGGTGTCGCTCGACAGCGCCGATGGCGTGACGCTCTCGGCGATCCTGCGTGACCGATGGCACATGATCCAACGCCCGGCGCTCGGGGGAACGAGTGTGCGCATCTCCCTCGCGGCATTCATCGACGAGGACGACGTGGACCGACTCTTCCAGTGCCTCGCGACCGTTGCCGCGACCTGATCGGTGCACCGCCGGCAGCGATCTGAGTCGGTGCCGACGACACACGCCGCGTTGAGGCATGTCGAAAAGGCTGGGGAACAGCGGCCAATTGGACGCGCTGGCTAGTGCGAATGCCGATGAGGTCCTCGGGCATGTGTTGCCATAACGTGCATGCGAGCCTACCTCTTGGTGCGTTCCCTGACGGACGCCGAGCGCCGGGCCCTGGAGGCCGGCCTGCGCTCGTCCCAGGCCTGCGCCCTCCGCCGTGCCCAGATGCTGGTGGCGAGCGTCCACGGCGAGCGCGTCCCGTCCGTCGCCCGAACGCTCGGTGGCGACGCCCAGACCGTGCGCAACGCGCTCCATGCGTTCGAGGCGACCGGGGTGGCGGCACTGACGCCGGGTTCCTCCCGACCGCAGACCATGCGCCCCGCCTTCAACGCGGCCACGGCCGCGCGACTGACCGACCTGCTCCACCGCAGCCCACGCGACCTCGGCCACCCGACGCGCCCGTGGACGCTGGACTCGGCGGCGCGGACGGCGTACGCCGAAGGGCTGACGCCCCGCGGTGCGCGTCGTCACCCGCCCGCTGCCGATCAAGAGCCCCTGGCTCAACCCGATCGCGCCGAAGCGGGTCCACGGCAAACGGCGCGTCGTCGAGCCGGCACGGCTGCTGACGGCCGGCGAACTCGAAACGCGCGTCTACGAGACCCTGGGCGCCGACCATGCGGGCCACCTCACCATGCCCAAGCGAGCCGCTTGGGCATGCACGAGCAAGCCGCAACGTGACGGATTTGGTCGATGCATCCCGCCGCGCAACTCCGGCGACGACAACCTGGAACGCACAGCAAGTCGGCGCGGTTCTGGCGGCAGCCGAGGGTACCAACCTCGCGGGCTTGTGGCGGCTCGCACCCTTAACCGGCATGAGGCGAGGGGAGATCTTGGGCCCGAAATGGGAAGAGGTGGACCTCGAGCGTGGCGAGCTGCCGATTCGCCGGACATTGAGCCGCGGGAAAGGTGGTTCCTGGGAAATCCGAACGCCGAAGACGGCAGCCGGTCGCCGCTCCATCGCCCTCCCGTCGTCGGCGGTCGAAGCGCTCAAGCGCCACCGCGTTCGCGAAGTCGAGCGGCGTCTGGAACTCGGACCGGTCTGGAGCGATAGCGGATTCGTCTTCACGAACGGGACCGGCGGGCCGTTCGCCGTCAACGTCCTCGATGCGCAGTTCCGGCGTCTCATCGCCACAGCGGGCGTGCCCAAAATCCGGTTCCACGACCTGCGCGATACGTGTGCGACGCTCATGCTGGCGAACGGCGAGCACCCCAAGGTGGTTGCCGAACGCCTGGGTCACAGCGACGGCGGGATCACGCTCAACCGCTACTCGCACGTCAGCCCCGGCATGCAGCGCGGTGCCGCATCGCGAGCAGACGCGCAGAAGTCGTCCCAATGGTTCGTGACAAAAGTGTGACAAAGTCGCGGCGAAGCCCCGAAACCCCCATAGGTAAGCCGACCTCTCCGCGATGGTGCCGGGTAAGGGATCGGCGAGGGGAGAAATCTCCGCCATAAAATCGACCAAGTAAGGGGTTGGCACCTTTCTTGCCATGCCAGTTGATGCGATGACCATGTTTCGGTCACCAGATGGTTTCTCTCGGGAGAATTATGGCGAGCGGAGCGATCACAAGGCGGCTGGCGACCGTTCCACGCCGCGAGCGAGCACGCGCACTCCAGATCGTACGGTTGGCGGTGACGGTCGTCGCGAACATTGCCGTCTTCATGGTTCTGTTCCAGGCCTACAAGCTGGTCCGCAAAGCGTTTATCCAACGCGCGGAGTCGCTCGGGTACGACCACGCCCGACAAGTCATCCATCTCGAACGCCGGCTCCACGTTTTCGTCGAACCGGCCCTGCAAGGGTGGTTGCTGCGGCACCAATCGCTGATCGAACCCTTCAACCGGTACTACGCGGCGTTCATGTGGCTGTTTTACCTCTGCTGCATCGCCGGGATGGTGCTTGCCCCGGTCCGCTATCGACGGTACCGGCGGGTGTTCCTGCTGTCGATGGTGATCGCCCTCCCCTGGTACGCGCTGTACCCGCTGGCGCCGCCGCGATTCATGCCCGAATACGGTTTCGTCGACACACTCGCCGTCTACGGGCCGAGTTACTTCAAGGACAACGGTTTCGTCGCGGCGAATCACTACGCCGCGATGCCGAGCATGCACGTCGGCTGGACGACGATCGGCGCGTTCATGCTCGCGGCGGCCATTCCCTACAAACGGATCGGGGCGATCCTCGGCGCGCTCCACGTCGCGATGATGGGCCTGACCGTGATGGTGACGGGTAATCACTACCTGCTCGACATCGTCGGGGGCTGGCTCGTCGTCGCGGCGGCGTTCGGGGTGGTGCGGTTGCTGCCGGCCGAGCTGCGGTGGCCATGGCATCGCGAAATGGCGCGCGCGGGCATGCAGAACCGTGTATCCGTTCGGCAATCCCCGCAACATTATGAAAAGCTAAGGCGCGTCGGTGTCGAGCATCGCAAACAATCGGCGAAACCCTCTTGACAAGCGGGCAATCGCATGATATTGATATGGTGCTAGGCGGAGGTCCGCTCGGGACCGCGCCGGGAAGGGTGCGACGGCACGTCGCACGGGATGACTGAGATGGTTTGCAGCACACGCACGCGGAAAGGAGGGGCGAGGTGATCAAGATCATTCCGGTTTGCGCCGCATTCACCCACATTGCCCTGGCCCACCCGTCTGGAGACTGCGCCCATCGCCGCTGACGCGCCCGCGTCGAATCGGCACCGCTCAGTCACCCCGGGTCGGCCACCGACCCGGGGTCGTTGTTTGTGCGACTCCTGACGAACAAGACTCGACAGCGGGGCGACCGCGCATCGTCCGCCCGCCGACCGGCCGGCGGCGGGTGGGACGTGCCATCCCCCGAATCCGGCGCCGCGGCGCGCGGCGTTCGCACCGCGTGAAAGGAGACCGACGTCATGCGAGCACCCGGACCACCACGACGCAGCCAACACCCGATGGATCGTCAGCCGCGCCCGCGACAGCAGCGGGACTGGCGTCAGACCTCGAAAGATCCGTTCGGTCAATTCGGTAAGCCGTCGAGCGAACGGTCCGTCCCGTTTCGGCACAAGCCACCCTTAACCGACCCCAAATCCGGGCCGTAAGCCCGGTCGCGAACGAGGAGTCAACTGCGATGAACGTCGGTCATCCGATCATCGGTATCGATTTCGCCAATTGCCGTCGCGACGACATCCTGCGCCAGGCCGAGGTGGATCGCCTGGTGGCCGAGGCCCGTGTCGCCCGACCAACGGTCGGCACCCTACGCCGGAAGGTCGGTAACGTCCTGGTCCGCTTCGGCGAGCGGCTCCAGGGTGCCCGCGAGCGCCGACTTGCCGACGAACTCGGCGAGTCGGTCGGCTCCCTCGAGCTTGCCCGCTGATGACGGGCAGCGGACGGCAGCCCTCGCCGAGCGCCGCGTCCCGCGTGCCGCACGGCGAGCGACGGAGACAGCCAGTTAGCGCGCATGCATCGATAAGCGGGAAACGGCATCGGCGTCCTCCCGAATGGGAGGGCGCCGATTCTTTTGTCCTGGCGTGGATGGGACTCGGCGAGGCGGCGCGAGTCGCCGCATCGTCACCGCCCGGTGCTCGGCAATCATCACGTCGCGACGATCTCGTGCGTCGTCACGCGAGGATTCACCACTCGGGTCGCCGCGTGTGCCAATCCGTCCGTGCCTGGTACGCGCCCGCCGCCGCAAGGATGCGGTCCTCGCCGTGGGTGCGCCCCATGAATTCGAGCGCCGTCGGCAGTCCCCGCTCGCCAAAGCCGTTCGGGACGGTGACCGAGGGGAGACCGCACAGGTTGCCCGCCGCGCCCAGCGACGGACCGCGATCCCGTCCGAACCAGGTCGCGAAGTTGGCGTCGATCGGCGTCGCGACGTAGGGCAGCGTCGGTGCCACGATCGCGTCGTAGCGGGCAAGCAGGGCGTCGAGTTGGCGACTGCCGACGCGGCGGATGCGGAGCGCCCGCAGATAGTCCACCGCGGGCAGGGTCAACCCGTGGTAGAGACCGACGCGATCTTCCGGAGCGGTCAGCCCGGCGCATTCGCCGCTGGTGATGAACTCCTCGAAGGCCGACGTCCCTTCGGCAATGACGACCACGCTCGCCGCCGCGTCCCAGGGGAGATCGGGGAGGTCGATCTCCTCGATGGTGCCGAGACCGCGGAGGACGTCGAGCGACGCGGCGAAGTTCGCGGCGACCTCCGGTTGTGCCCGCTCGGTCGAACCGCGCAACACGGCGAAGCGGAACTGCCCGCCCTGGTCGGACGGCGTATCCGATTCACCGACCGCATCGGTTCCCTGGTCCGTCCAGGGAAAAGGAGGCAGCACCGGGCAGGATTGCGAGGTCGGATCGTCGGGGTCGGATCCGGCGATCGCGTCGAGGACGGCCCAGCAGTCGTCCGCCGTGCGCGCCATCGGTCCGATCTTGTCCATCGTCCAGGAGAGGGCCATCGCCCCTCGCCGGCTGACCCGGCCGTAGGTCGGACGCAGACCGGTCAAGCCGTTGAACGTCGCCGGGGTCAGGATCGACCCCCACGTCTCGGAGCCGATCGCAAACGGGACGCACCCGGCACCGACCGCCGACCCCGAGCCGCTCGACGAGCCCCCCGACCAGGCCTCCTCGTTCCAGGCGCTCTTGCCCGGTCCCGTCAGCGAGGCATTCGGTTGCTCGTAGCCGAACCCGCCGGCGCACTCGACCATCGACAGCTTCGCGACGAGGACCGCCCCCGCTTCGCGCAACCGCTCGATCACCGCCGCGTCGAAATCGAAGGTCCGATCCTTGAACGGCGCCGCGCCCCAGGTGGTCGGGATACCGGCCGTCGCCAGCAGGTCCTTCGCACCGTAGGGGATGCCGTGCAGCGGACCGCGATCGTTGCCGGCGGCGAGTTCCGCCTCCGCCCGCCGCGCCTGCTCCATCGCGAGGTCGCGCGTGACGGTGACGACGGCGTTGAGGCGACGGCCGACGGTCTCGAGGCGGTCGATGAAGAGTTCGGCGAGTAGGGTCGGGGTTGTCTGCCCGGTGCGGATCAAGCGGCCGAGCTCGACGACGGTGGCGTAGGCCAGCGAGCGAGTTCCCGATTGCGCGCGTTCCCCCTGGTCGGCCATCGCCGGCTCCTCTCGGATAAGATCGAGCATCCTGCGTTCCCCGCACATCCTATCGCAAGGCTGCCGCCGGTGCAGAAGCGCGGTGATACGCTCGCGGCGGATTCGTTCCATCCGGCACCGCGCGGGCGTCGGGAGACACTTGACGTAGACAACCATTGGTTCGAGAATGGACCACATCACCCAAGTGGCGCCGCCCTAGGTGCGGAGAACCGC
Organism: Thermomicrobiales bacterium; assembly: GCA_036558305.1. Lineage (GTDB taxonomy): Bacteria > Chloroflexota > Chloroflexia > Thermomicrobiales > UBA6265 > DATBFX01. The sequence continues at coordinate 7,453 of DATBFX010000384.1, forward strand.
CGTCTACGCCGCGACGGGTGGTGGAAGGGCGGGTATCGGATGACGAGTCTGCCTGCGCCCACAACCTCGTTCGTCGGTCGCGAACGCGAGGTCGAGGAGATCGCGACGCTGCTTGCCCGGCACGAGGTGCGCGCCCTGACCTTGACGGGGCCGCCGGGTATCGGCAAGACGCGGCTGGCGCTCGCGGCGGCGAGCGCCGTTGCTCCCCACTTCTCGGACGGCGTGGTATTCGTCGACCTCGCCCCACTGTCGACCGCCGAGCAGTTCCTTCCCCAGCTCGCCGCCGTCCTGGGGAGCGGGGATTCCAAGGACGGTACGGCGCGCGGCGCCCTCATCGCCCACCTTTGTAAGCGTCGACTCCTCTTGTTGTTGGACAACTTCGAGACCGTGATCGGGGCAGCCGCCGACCTCGCTTCGCTCCTGGCGTCATGCGCCGGCGTCAAGGCGCTCGTCACGAGCCGGACGCGCCTCGCGAGCCAGGGCGAACGGGTCCTCACCGTCGCTCCGTTGCCCCTCCCGGCGAACGGCACCGCCACGGAGAGTTCCGATGCCGTGCGGCTCTTCGTCGAACGCGCCCGAGCCGCCGCGCCGGGTCTCGCGCTGACGCCCGAGACGCGGTCGGGCATCGCCGAGATCTGCCGGCGTCTGGAAGGGATCCCGCTGGCGATCGAGCTCGCCGCGGCGCGCATGCGGACGCTTACTCCTACGGAACTGCTTGGTCGCCTCGACGACCAATTGGCGGTCTTGGACGACGGACCTGGCGACGCCCCCAACCGATTGAGGACGATGCGCGACGCCGTGGCCTGGAGTTTCCGGCTGCTGTCGCCGGATCTGCAAGCGCTGCTGCGGCGCCTCTCCGTGTTCCGCGGTGGGTTCGATGTCCCGGCCGCGGAGGCCGTCTCCGTCGTCGGCTTCGGCGAGGCCGACCGCTGGGACCAGGCCGCCAGCGGAAATCCAGCTCCCCTCGTCCATCGCCTCAACCTCCTCGTCGACCACAACCTGATCCGCTTCGCGTCCGCGCCGGGATCGCCCCGCTACGCGATGCTGGAGGCCGTCCGCGAGTTCGCCTGGGAGCGTCTGGCCGCGGCGGGCAAACTCGCGACCGCGCAGCGTGCCCACGCCGACTACTTCCTCGCGCTCGCCGAGCGCACGCGGCCGCTGCTGTTCACGCGGGCATTCCTGCCGGCGATGGCGACCCTCGTCGCCGATCAGCACAACTGCCGGGCCGCGCTCGCCTGGGCGCGAGAGGCCGGCGAGTCCCGCCTCGCGCTGCGGCTGTGCACGGCGCTCCAGGAGTTCTGGTACCAGTGCGGCTTCGTCGCGGAAGGACGGGCGCGGGTCGAGGCGGCACTGGCGATGGGAGGTGGCACGCCGGCCGAGCGCCAGGTCGCCCTGTCGATGGCCGGGTTGCTTGCCTGGCTGCAGGGCGACAACGACCACGCCGCCCGCCGCTACGGGGAGGCACTGGCGGTGGCCGAGACGCTGGGAAACCGGTGGCTCACCGCGATCACGCACAACGGGCTTGCCCTCGTCGCCTGGAGGACAGGCGACGCCGCGGCCATCCGCCGCCACTCCGGCGGCATGCTCCCAACGTTCCGGGAAACGGGCGACGCCATCCAGGAAGCGTTGGCGCTCGTCATTTTGGCGATCGCAGACCGCCTCGACGGTCAGTTGGACGACGCGGCCCGGTTGTTCGACCAGGGGCGGCGCGTCGCCGAGCAGACCGGCTTCCTCTGGCTGGCCGCCGCGGCGCACTTCGGGTCCGGCGAAGTCGCGCTCGACCGGGACCGCGACGCCGAAGCGGTCGGCTTCTATCGGGACAGCCTGGCCATCACCGCCGACCTCGGCGACCGCTGGGGGATCGGCGCGGCGATCGGCGGTCTCGCCTGCGTCGCCGCCCGGCGAGGGGACGACGCCTCCGCCGCCCGCCTGTTCGCCGCGGCCGACGCGTTGCTTGCCTCGGGGCGGACCTTCCTGCCGACGCTCAACGTGGCGCGCTACAACCGTCTCAAGACCGAGGTCGAGCAACGCCTCGGTGCCGCGGCGTTTCGCCGTCACGAGCGAGAAGGGAGCCGGTGGAGCGTCGAGGAGGCGGTCGCGGCGGCGGCACTCGTCACACCCGACCGGCCCGTCGGCGTCTCAGCGGCGGGTCCCGTCAAACTGACGGAGCGACAGCGCCAGATTCTGCGCTACGTGAGCGAAGGGCTAACGTCGCACGAAATCGCCGACAAGATGGGCGTGAGTGAAGTGACCGTGAATTTCCACATCGGGGCGATCACCAGGAAGCTGGGCGTCCCTAGCCGCGCCGCGGCGGCTGTCCGTGCCGCCCGGGACGGGCTGATCTGATCCATCATCGCCACTCGATTCGCCGGCGTGTCCGCCCGGTCGTCGCGCGCGAGAACGAGTCAAGACTATTAGTTTTGATAGCTTGTGCTGTACCTACCTTGCCGTATCCTACCCTCGATCCTGGTGTTATCGAGCAACCCGGCGATGGGCGTCGCGACCGGTGACCTCGCCATCCCCGCCGCAACTCGGCCACGGATTTGGGTCCGGGCGGGCCTCGACCCGATCGCCAGGTTGATTGAGGTGCTTTCCGATGCCCCTGCCGCCACCTCCCCCGAGCTATTTCGAGCGTGACCGGCGCGACGACACGTCGGCGCTCGGCTGGCTCATCTCGATCGTCCTCGTCTTTGGCATCGCGATCCTTGCCTGGCGCCTGACGACGTGGATGTACCGACGTTTCCCCCTCGGGTTCGGCATCATCCTGGCGGTCTGGGCGTGGGTTCTCGCGACGTCGCCCGACGACGGCGGCATCAACTCCGCGGCGTTCGCGCCCTGGATGTTCGTCGCCGCTACTGGGTGTCTGGTGTGGCAGATCGCCCGGTGGCGGGGCTCGTCGTAGCCCGTTTGGTGACGAAAGGAGTCGGGTATGGTGCTGTTCGGCAGGGAAAAGACCGAGGCGGAGAAGGGCATCGACAGCGCGATTGCCGATCTTCACGGACAACTCAAGTTCGCCCAGATGAGCCGCGCTCCCCTGGCAGTCCAAAACTCGGTCATGGACCGGCTGCTGGAGGCCTGTTCGACGAAAGTCATGTTCTACGGCAACGAATCGCTCCGTCAGGACTACAACGGCGCGCTCGAACGGGCGCAATCCTTCGCCAGCGGCGCCAGCGACGCGCAGGCGTACGAGAACGCGTTCTTCGCGCACATGGCCAAGGAACTCCAGGGGGATCTGGGGAAGAAGCTGCGCTGATTCGCGCCTCTGCGTGGAAGGGCCGGCAGCATCGCCCGCTCCCTTCGGCCTTGGCGGCACGTCGGCGCACGAATTGCTCAGAGCATCCACCGTACGCGGGAGGAACCGTATGTTCGGCAGGGGCGGATCGAAGACGGCGGTTCAACATTGGATCGAGCAGAACGTACGCGAGCCCGATCTTCGAGATTGGCTCATCGCGAACTACAGCGGTTCCGGTTCGAACTGGTCGCCGGAGAAGTCCGACCTCGATCGCCGGATCTACCAGCGGTACGGCGCGCGAGCGATCATCCCGAACATGATCTGTTACATGGTGGCTGGGGGTTCCGTCCATGCCAACCACTTCTTGGGGCAGCCGATCGCGAGTTACGGTGTGAGCCGCTCGGCAGTCCAAGACGTGCTCGCGTTCAAGCGCAGTGTCACGGCGAACCGACATCACTTCGCCGATCAGTTCGAGACCGCCTACCGCAAGAGCGGCGTCCCTGGGCCAGGAGCGCACAGCGAGGCGAGTGACGCCGTCGACAAGCTCAGTCGGCTGATCGATTCTTGCCTTGAAGGCTACATCTGACTGGCGATCGGGATGCATCCACCTCGCCGCAAGTGACAATCGGCGTGGACGACGGGTAATGCGCCGTGGCAGCACAGCACCGTCTCTCGGAACGACCAACGACAGTGAGGAGGAGGTACGGCAATGCTCGATCGGAAGATTGACGGTATCATCGGCTGGACGATCGGCTTGTCGATACTCGCGTTGTTCGGCGTGTTCATCCTTTGGTGGCGCGCCGTGCGGCCCAATCCCTTGGTACGCATCCCGGTGAGTATCGTCCTGATCTTCTTCTCCTTGGTCTTGATCGGCGCGCTCTCGTCATGAGATCGATCACGATAAGTGTTCATCGCCCGTCGTAGCCCCTTCTTGGTTAGGTAAGGAGCGGGTCATGGCGCTCATCGGCAGGGCGAGGCGGAAGATAAACTACGCCCCATGGCCTTTCGGCGCATCGATAAGGAGTTCCGGGATGCGGAGCGTATTCAAACGTCGTCCAAGGGTAGAACGGGCACGACTTCGACTGGTTGGGTCAGAGAGCTACTGCAACGTCGTTTTGGTCTCAGAATCGGACGACATGGTGCTGATCAAGTCGCGGACGGCAAATCAGATCGAGGCCCTTCTCCTGCCTTATATCGAGGTGTTGACTTCCGCGAGGGACGCTGGTTGGAGACTTCCAGGTGGCAGTGACCCGCTTGATCCCGACCGCCAAACGATCCAAGGCGGTCTAAAGGCGTTTGCGGAAATCGTGACAGAAGAGGGCGGCGCCTTAGCGATCCTCGGCAAACCGCTTGCCGAATACGGCGGACGGGGACGGGCCATTGCACAAGCCGTCGAGGCGATGCAACGGAATGTAAGTCAGTTCCGACTGGAGCGCCCCATATAGTCATGGCACCCGCATACCCATCCGCTGGTCTCAGCGTTCCGTTTGGGCGTGGTGCGGTACGACGGAAGCAGGCAGAAACAGTCGTGATCGCAAAGCTTTGGGGGACCGGCATGTTTTGCACGACTTGCGGGGCGCAGCTTCCTGACAACGCCCGATTCTGTGTCGGGTGCGGGAACCGGGTAGGGCCGGCACCGTCAGGCGGCGCTTCGACGCTGCCCTCGCCACCCTCCGCCGTGCCACAAGTCGAGAAGAAGATCGGGTTCGTGCGCTACCGCAACAACAGCAGACAGATGGCCGTCTCGAATCAGCGAATCAGTTGGTCAGACGGTGCCACGCTCGATCTCGGCAACGTCCGCGAGGTCAACGTCACGAAACTCAACGGTGAATGGGTGCTGGCCCTTCTCCGGCGCGACAACGCCGACTACGACTACACCAACTTCGGGAAGGACGAGGCCCTCGCGGTTGAGGCGCAGACGCTCGTCCTCGAAGGGCTCAAGCAGTTTCGAGCGACGCATCCGGACGGGAACCGCCAAACGACGGCTTCAGGGGCGGTACCGAGGATCGAGTATCAAGAGATCCGTGTACCATTGGGGATCGAGGGCAAGGCAGCAGCGGGCGGCGTGTTCCAGGAGCAGGCGGTTCGGCAAGCCGCGATCAATGTCGGCTCGATCGCGAACTCCGTGATCATAGCGGCTTTGCAGGCCGAGGGGCAGCAAGGCTGGTATCCGGACGGTCCCACCGATCTGCTCAGCTTGCTCATCGCGGGCCGCGTGGCATGGAGACAGACCGGCGGCATCCTGGCAACCTGGAAGTTCACCTTCGACTTCGCTAAGATCCGAATGTGTCGCGAAAACCGATAAGGTTCGGCGGGCAGGACCTGACAACGGAGGTCAGCATTGAGCAACCGGCTTCCTCTCCCACCACCCAACTGGAACCGGCAGCGAGCGGAAGACGCGGATTCAGCGATTGCCATCATCCTGAGCATCATCCTCATCTACGGCATTGTCGTGCTGGCATACCGATTCGTGCGTCACAAGACCGTCTTCGCCGGCGTGGTCGCCGCACTCGTCGCCACAGGTTCCTTGACCAGTCCAGATGGTGATCCCGAGGCTACCTGGCTGTTTCCGGTACTTTCGGTCGCCCTCTGTCTCGTCGGGCTGACCAAGGTCGCACGTGGATTGGATGAGAGCCAAGAAGAAGCTCTGGGGCTCTTGTTCATTGGGCTGATCCTGTCAGGCGCGGTGATTGCTGTCGCAAACCTGGCTTGGTCGGGCGGTCCGCCGAAGATCGCAAACTTCGTGATGATCCCGATCATGCTCTTCGGGATGCTCAATGTCGTGATCGGATGGTGGAAGTTTCGCTAGCCGAGATGTGGCCGTACTTCCGGTTCCGGTTGGCCTCCCACACGGCAACGCCGCACCTCGCTCAACATGCCGTGCGCTTCGCAGGCGATGTGCTTATGCGGTGGCTCCGCACCTTCCGGGACTCAGCGAGGAACGAGCGCCATGAGCGCGACAAGCCTGGACGTCGGTGAAGACGTGGTAGAACTCCTGCGCCGGCAGGGCGGCCGAATCGCTCGGCATGGATCGCGACGGCTGTTTTCAGTATGCGGCCAGGCTCGGGATCCCCTACTTCAGAATGACTGAAGAGGAATGGGAGGCCGAGGTCACTCGGCTCGGCACGGCACGGTGAGCGGCCGGTCAATCTCGGCTTCGAGCCCGCTGATTGCCGTTGAGCAGACCGACCCGGCGCCAGACCGCATTTGACCCAGGATCATGAGCCACGCCCTCCCGTCAGGCAGGTTCTGCCCATTTCGGGCCATATCCGACTATCCTTTTGCATGGCGAGGTCGAGAGGCATCCCGTCGGGAGGTTCCGTCACCATGAGCACCGTTTCGGTCGAACTGGACAATGCCGTGGTTGATCTCTTACGGCAGCGCGATCAACCGATCGCGCGAACTGCCCTGGAACTGATCGTGGTCGAGCTTTTCCGGCAACGATCGATCTCGCGGGGCAAGGCGGCCGAATTGCTCGGAATGCCGCTGGCCGACTTTATCGATTTTGCCGCCGGACTCGGTATCCCGTATTTTGACTTGACGGACGAAGAGTGGGATGACGAGGTCGCTCGCATCAAGCAGCGATCATGAGCCGAATCGTCGTTGCGGATACGAGTCCACTGATCGGTCTCCAGCGGATCGACCGGTTGGACTTGCTTCGCGACCTGTTCGGCGAAGTGCTCGTCCCGCCCGCAGTTATGGATGAGTTCGTTCGTCGCGCGAGTCCTCCCGCGTGGCTGGTTGAGCGGCAGCCGCCGGTTCCACTGGATTCGCGGGTGAGCGCCACCCCGCTCGGCAGCGGCGAACGGGAAGCCATCGCCTTGGCCCAGCATGTCGGCGTCGACTGGATCGTCTTGGATGACGAAGCGGGCCGCCGGTTGGCGGCTACCCTTGGCCTGCCGGTCATCGGGACGCTCGGTGTCGTGCTCCTCGCCAAACAGGAGGGCGTCATCGACGCGGTGCGTCCACTCGTCGATGCCCTGACCGCAGTCAATTTCCACCTCTCGCCCCAACTTGTCGCGCGCATGCTCAGGGACGCGGATGAGCGCGACACCGATGCCTAATCTTCGGCCCGATACGGCGTGAAGACGATTTCCGGTTCGTCGGCGTTGGTGAGCGGGGTCTTCCTGAGCGACGTCGCGAGGGCGACGGTGCGGGCGATCCGCGACCGCACCTGAGCGCGTTGGTCGTCGGAGAAGCGATCCCCGAACCTGGCGACCACATCGGCCAGCCTGGCGTCGATGATCGGTGTCTGCTGCGGATCTTCGTCCGGCGTCGTGCCGCCGGCGCCGGTATCTGCCGTCTCTTGGGCAGCCATGCCTCGTCCTCCAGGGGATTGCGTCTTACCGCGTAACGACGTCGCATAGGCTAACGTGCCGGAGACGCTTGTCAAGCGCCCCGCGCCGCGGTCGCTCGCCGGTGTCGAGGGCGCATCACCGCCAGGCGATTGACGGTCGGAGACGATCGGGAGATGATGGGGTGTCGCATCTCTCGCCGAGGCGCTCTCAGACATGGTTACCACACCCGCCGGTTCAACCCCGACGCCGAACCCGGAACGGGGCGATGAGGGACGTCATCGTGCCGATGTCCGGCTGCCATCGCCGTTGACGCCACTCGTCGGGCGCGAGCGCGAAGTGGCGGCGGTCGCGGCGCTCCTGCGCGACCAGGGTATTCGGTTGGTGACGCTGACGGGACCGGGCGGCGTCGGCAAGACGCGGCTGGCGATCGGAGTGGCGGAGCGGGTGGCGGACTCCTTCCCAGATGGCGTCGCGTTCGTTCCGCTCGCGCAGATTCGCGATCCGGCACATTTCCTCCCGACGATTGCCCACGCCCTCGGCATTCCGAACAGCGACGAGCGGCAGTCGCTCGGCCCGCGCCTGACGGCGGCGCTTCGCGGGAAGCGGCTGCTGCTGGTGCTGGACAACCTCGAGCAGATCGTCGCCGCGACCGCCGAAATCGCCGAGGTTCTGACGGCGTGCCCTGGGTTGACCGTACTCGCGACGAGCCGGGAGGCGCTTCGCCTCTCCACGGAGTACGAGTTCTCGGTGCCACCGCTCGCGCTCCCGACCGATCCATCCCAACCGATCTCCGAACTGGCGGAGGTCGACGCCGTTCGCCTCTTCGTGGCACGTGCCCGCGCGGTTCAGCCGGGGTTTGCGCTCGCCGAGACCAACGCGACGACGATCGCGGAGATTTGCGCCAAACTGGATGGACTGCCGCTGGCGATCGAGCTCGCCGCCGCACGCATGCGGCTCCTGTCCCCGGCTGCTTTACTGAACCGGCTCGGCCACCGATTGCGCGTCTTGACGACGGGTTCTCGCGACCTCCCCACGCGCCAACAGACACTGCGCGCGGCCATTGACTGGAGCTACGAGTTGCTCCCGACGGCCGAGCGAACCCTCTTCTCTCGCCTCGCGGTGTTCTCCGGCGGTTTCGGTCTCGGTGCCGCCGAGGCGGTGGCAGGGGGACAGGCGGACAGGGGGACAGGGGGGCAGGGGGGCAGGACGGAGAAGCGCCTGGCGCCTGCCCCCCTGTCCCCCTCCGTCCTGGATGGGATCACGTCGCTGCTGGATAAGCATCTGCTGGTTCAGGTGGGAGCGGCAGCGGGCGAACCGCACTACGAGATGCTCGAAACGATCCGCGAGTACGGTTTGGAACAACTCGCGGGCAGTGGAGAAGAAGCCGAGATCCGTCGACAGCACGCCTCCTGGTGCCTCGATTTGGCGGAGGGGGCCGCCGCGGGACTGACCGGTTCGGGGCGCGCCGGTTGGTTGGGGCGGCTCGAGTCCGAGCGCGCAAACCTCAGACAAGCCCTGGGCTGGGCCGAGGAACAGGGGAACGCCGACACCGGTCTTCGGCTCGTGGCAGCCCTGGCCCCGTTCTGGGAGGTGCGGGGACACCTCGACGAGGGGAGCGATTGGGCGACGCGAGTGCTGGCGATCCCCGGCGACGCGTCGGGGCTGGCGAGAGCGGGGGCGATGTGCGGTGCGGCGGGTCTCGCCTACCGCCGGGGAAACTACCCGGAGGCGATCACGTCGGCCGCAACGGCGCTGCGTCTGGCGACCGCGTTGGGAAGCGATCTGATCGGCGGTCGAGCGCTGATCGTGCTCGGGAACGTGGACTACGATCGTGGCGACCTGGAGGCAGCGGTCACCCGGTATGGAGAGGCGCTGGCGCTTTTTCGCCTGGTGAAAGACGACGACGGAATCGCCGACGCCTTGACCAAAATCGGGCTGGGGCTTTCCGCTCTCGGCGACCTCGATGGCGCGGAGGCGGTGCTCGGGGAGGCCCTGGCGCTGGGGCGAGCGATCGCGAATCCGCACTGGATGATGTCCGCAATCGGTCGGCTCGCCTTCGTCGATCAACGGCGCGGGGATCTCGATTCGGCGGCGAGGCGGGTCGAGGAGGCGCTGGTCCTGCAACGCGAGCTCAATCCGCTGGCGGCCGGGGCGTTGCTGCGGGTCGCGGGGACGATCGCGCGGGACAACGGGGATTTGCCACGGGCGGCCGCGTACTACCGGGAGTCGCTCGACATGCGCCGGCAGTGGGGCGAACGGCGCGCGGTCGCGGAATCGCTGGCATCGGTGGCCGAACTCGGCGCGCTGTGCGGTCGGTGGCAAGATGCGGCCGGGCTCTTCGGCGGGCTGGCGGACCTGCGTCGCGCGATCGGCGTTCCCGGATATCGGTGGGAGGAGGCGCTCCTGGAACGGGCCCTGACTACGGTGCGCAACGAACTTGGGGATACGGAGTTCGCGACGGCGTTCGAGGCCGGGCGTCAATTGCCGTTGACCGACGTCGTCGCGCGTGCGCTCGACCTCGCACGAGCGGTCGAGGCCGGGCGGCCGGCAACCGGTGCATCCGCGCGCGCGGTCGCACCGGGCGATGCCGACGGGTTCGCATTGACCGCGCGCGAGATCGAGGTGCTCCGGTTCGCGGCCAGGGGCCATTCCGACCGCGAGATCGCCGAGGAGCTCTCCATCAGCCCGCGAACCGTCGCGCATCACCTCCACTCGGTCTATCAGAAGCTCGGGGTTGGCTCGCGCGTCGCCGCGACCGCCCATGCCCATCGCTACGGTTTGATCTAGGGGAAGAGACGGAGCTGGGTTGAAGCCAGCCGTTCGGATCGCAGCCTCGATCCTCCCATCTCGATCGCCGGCTCCTTCGTTCGTCGGGCACGTTGCTCGGCCCGGTAGGTCACGAAGACGACCGCTGGCGCGGCGGCGTTCATCCGCGGCATCTTCCGAGGCGACGACGGAAGACCCGATTGTTGTCACGATGTGATCTCCCCAGGAGTCTTACTTGTGACGGAGGCGCGGCCGGCCGCGCCTGGACGGAGGAGGTCGACCCGACGCGAAGCGAGGAATGGCCCAACGGACGTATGGCGTCCGTCGAAGATTGAGGGGTGCGATATGGGACTGATCGACAATCGGTTGGAAAAGAACGTCTTCGTCACCTCGTTGGACTTCGTGTTCAATTGGGCGCGCCGCTCCTCGCTGTGGTGGTTGCAGTTCGGACTCGCTTGTTGCGGAATCGAGCTGATCTCCGCCCAGATGCCGCGGTTCGACATGGGGGAGCGCTTCGGGTCCCTGTACCGCGCCTCGCCACGCCAGGCCGACCTGATGATCGTCGCCGGCACCGTCACCAAGAAGATGGCTCCGGTCGTCTCCACCCTCTACGAGCAGATGCCGGAACCGAAGTGGGTGCTCTCGATGGGGAGCTGCGCCAACGTCGGCGGCCCCTTCGACACCTACGCGGTGGTCCAGGGCGTCGACCAACTCATCCCGGTCGACGTCTACGTCGAGGGCTGCCCGCCCTCCCCGGAGGCGCTCTACTACGGGGTGCTGGAGTTGCAGAACAAGATCATCAAATACCAGACGATGGCCAAGAAGCAGGGCGTGCCCGCGGCGGAAGCGATGCGGAACTCCGAGCGAAGCGTCGCCCAGGCGGCAGTCCGGGCGTGAGGGTGCGTCCTACCCGAACCGGCAGGTCGGGTGGTCTTGACACCGGGGCAATTCGTAACTAGGATGGTTACAGTTGCTCGGCGGTGGTTGAGCGGAAACGGGGATCGATGTACGGCAACAACCGGTTCGGCGTCGCGGTCCATGTGCTCGCCCTGGCGAGGGTGGCGATGGAAGAAGAGGCCGGGGTCGGGATTACGTCGGAGCGGATGGCGGAGAGTGTTCGCGCCCATCCGGTCCACGTGCGCCGGGTCCTCGGGGCGCTGCGCGAGGCCGGGTTGGTGACCTCCCAACCCGGTCCCGGCGGTGGTTGGAAATTGACGCGATCGCCCGAGGCGATCACCCTCCGCGACATCTACCGCGCCGTCGAGCACGAACCGCTCTTCGGGGTACCGCAGCACCCGAGCGAGGACTGCCCCATCTCGCAGTGCATCCCGGGTGTGCTGGCGACCTGCTTCCGGGAAGCGGAAGCGGCGCTGGAGGAGCGGTTGGGCCAGGTCACCATCGCGGACGTCATCGATGCCGTCCGCTCCGCGGTCGACCGGGCCGGGTTTTCCCCGCAGGAGGCGAGGCTCGCCTCGCAGGTTTAGCCGGCCGTCGAGGGCCGGAACAAGGGGCGGAGCAGCGCGGCTCTGCCGGGTCGAATCGTGCCGCCGAAGTTTGTGCGGGATTTCACGAACGTCTCACGTGGTGGGCGGCGCGGCGTTTTATCTTCGGACGGTCCGGCGTTGGTCGGGCTGGCGGATGGGTAGCAAGGGACGCACGGATGGCAGCACGCGCAGGGTTGGCTAATCGGGTCAACGACAGCAATCTCAAGTGGTACACGCTGGGGGCCGCCTGTTTCGGTCTCTTCATGGCGATTCTCGACAACCTCGTCGTCAACATCGCGATGCCGACGATCGCGCGGGATCTCGACGCGAAGACGACGCAGTTGCAGTGGATCGTTTCGGCCTACACGCTGGTTTTCGCCTCGCTCCAGATCACGGCGGGCGGACTCGGCGACCGCTTCGGCCGCAAGAAACTGTTCCTGTTCGGTCTGACGGTCTTCACCGCGACCTCGTTCGCGGCGGCGTTTTCGCAGAACATCGAGATGCTGATCGCGCTGCGGGCCGCCCAGGGCTTCGGCGCGGCGTTCATCATGCCGCTCTCGCTCTCGCTGATCTCGGCGGCGTTCCCGCCGGAGGAGCGCGGCAAGGCGGTCGGCATCTGGGGCGCGATCTCGGTCTCGGGCATCGCGCTGGGGCCGATCGTCGGTGGGGCGCTGGTCGAGTACGCCTCCTGGCACTGGGTCTTCCTGATCAACGTGCCGATCGGCATCGGCGCCCTGTTCGTGACGTCGGCGGTCGTGCGCGAGTCGAAAGACGAGAGCGGGACGGTGGCGACCGACTACGCCGGGACGGCGTTGATCACCGCCGGGATCGCCTCGTTGACCTGGGGTCTGATCGAGGCGAGCGACCGGGGGTGGACGGACCCGCTGATCCTGACCGCGTTCGCGGCGGCGGCGGTGATCGGGGCGGCCTTCATCTGGGTGGAGGCGCACACCGAGCGACCGATGATCCCGCTGCGGTTCTTCCGGTCGAGCACCTTTACCGGCGCGAACATCGATTCTTTCATGATCGCGTTCTTGATCACCGGTGTCAGCTTCTTCATGACCCTCTACCAGCAGAACATCCACGGGTTCTCGCCGATGAAGACCGGGTTGGCGCTGCTGCCGATGGTCGTGGTGATGATGGTGCTGTCGCCGGTCACCGGCACCCTGACGACCAAGATGGGACCGCGGCGGTTGATCAGCTTCGGCATGCTGGTGACGGGCGTCGGGACGTTGCTAATGCTGCTGACCGGGGTCGACGCCAGCTACTGGGCGATCCTGCCGTCCTTCATCGTGATGGGCTTCGGGATGAGCTTCATCTGGGCGCCGATGACGACGGCGGTGTTGAACAGCGTCGAGAGCGAGAAGAGCGGTGTCGCCTCGGCGGTGAACGGCGCGCTGCGGGAGATCGGGACGGCGTTCGGCGTCGCGCTCCTCGGCACGCTGGCGAGCCGGGCGTACCAGGGCGACTTCAAGACGGCGGAGCAGGTGGAGTCGATCCGCCAGGGGCCGTCCGGCGGCGTCCTGGCACCGGTGCTCGGGTTGATCGGCTCCGGAATGAGTTTCGGCGGCCGGGTGATCGAGGACCCGCGGACGATCGCGCAACTGGGTCTGCCGGCCGACGCCTTGGCGCAGGTAAAGCAGGCGCTGACGCCGGAGGTGGTGGCCGGTATCCGGCAGGCGAGCGCGGAGGCGTTCATGACCGGGATGGACCGGGCGGTCATCTTCTCCGGGGTCGGGATCATGCTGGCGAGCGTGCTCTCCTACTTCCTGGTCAAGGACGCGGTGGTCGCGAAGCCGGTCGAAGAAGCGGAGCTGGTGCCGGAGCGCGAGTTGGTGGCGAACGTCGCCGACTAACGGCCCTCACCAGCACCCAGAGGGTACCCGCCCCCTCTCCCTTCCGAGGGAGAGGGGGTTTTTCGTGTCCGTCGAAGTGGGCGAGGCGCATAAGCGCGGCAAACCTCCGACTCGGGAGGAGGGGAACGGAGCGAACCCGGTCGGCTGCCGGGGCCGTTGGCTGCCGCGGCGCAGGTGGCCCAGCCTGGGCGGCACCCAGAGGGTTCCCGCTGCCTGCCCAGGCCCGCCCACGCTTGCCAGGAGGTGACCGCTTGCGAGGAGAGAAGAACATATGAACCCGTTTGTCAAGAGACCGACGTAAGGTTTGTCAGTCAGGACCAGCGAGGCGCGGCGTCTGGTGATCCGGCGCCCGTGGTCTGGTAAGCTGCTTGGGAAGGAGTTCGTACGGAACATCCGGTTCGCATGCAGGTCGCGGCCGGTTGGGGTTGGCGCGCAATGGACCATGCGCAGCACACGGCGATCGTGAATTTGATCTGGGGGGTGGCGGATGATGTGCTGCGGGATGTCTACGTGCGGGGGAAGTATCGGGACGTGATTTTGCCGATGACGGTGATCCGGCGGCTCGACAGTTTGCTGGAGCCGACGAAGGACGCCGTGCTGGCGATGAAGCAGCGGTTGGCTGCGGCGGGGGTGACGAACCAGGAGCAGCCGCTGGCGCGGGCGGCGGGGGAGGCGTTCTCCAACACGTCGCCGTTTACGCTGCGGCGGTTGCTGGACAACCCGAAGCAGTTGAAGGCGAATTTCGAGGCGTACCTGGACGGGTTCTCGCCGAACGTGCAGGAGATCCTGGACAAGTTCAAGTTTCGGCATCAGTTGCCGACGTTGGACGAGGCGGACGCGCTGGGGCATCTGATCCAGAAGTTCGTCGATCCGGCGCTGAACCTGAGTCCGAAACCGGTGCTCGACGTGCTGGGGCAGGTGAAGTTGCCGGGGCTCGACAACCACGCGATGGGGACGATCTTCGAGGAGCTGATCCGGCGGTTCAACGAGGAGAACAACGAGGAGGCGGGGGAGCACTTCACGCCGCGGGACGTGGTAACGCTGATGGCCAACCTGATCCTGCTGCCGGTGGCGGAGGAGATCGAGAGCGGGACGTACCTGGTCTACGACGGGGCGTGCGGGACGGGTGGGATGCTGACGGTGGCGGAGGAGACCTTACGGGAGATCGCCGAGGGGCACGGGAAGGAGGTGGCGATCCACCTCTACGGGCAAGAGGTCAACCCGGAGACGTTCGCGATCACGAAGGCGGATCTGTTGCTGAAGGGGGAGGGGGCGGACGCCGAGAACATGCGGTTCGGTTCGACGCTGGCGGCGGACGGGTATCCGGGTGGGACGTTCGACTTCATGCTCTCGAATCCGCCGTACGGGAAGAGTTGGAAGAAGGACCTCGACCTGATGGGCGGGAAGGAGGGGATGCGCGACCCGCGGTTCGTGGTGACGCACCAGGGCGAGGAATTGAGTCTGGTGACGCGGACGAGCGACGGGCAGATGCTGTTCCTGGTGAACATGTTGCAGAAGATGA
>DATBFX010000385.1:0-2712 GCA_036558305.1 Thermomicrobiales bacterium
AAGACGATCGACTTCAAGAAGAAGGAGTTCCAGATCGGCGGGCACGTCGAGATGATGTACGGCGCCGATGCACGCCTGATCCACGCCAACGGCATCTTCGATCACTACGGCGTCGGCGACGGCCCGAACAACCAGTTCGACCCCACCCAGTTCTACATCGACCTCTTCCTCCCCGTCGGCAACGGCCTGAACATCCGCGCCGGCAAGTTCGTCACCCTGCTGGGGCAGGAGGTCATCAATCCGACCGGGAACCTCTTCTACTCGCACAGCTACCTGTTCAACTTCGCGATCCCGTTCACCCACATGGGCGCCTACGGCACCTACGCGATCAACGACGCGTTTACCGTGGACTTCGGCTTCAGCCGGGGCTGGGAGCAGGGCTTCGAGGACAACAACGGCGACGCGATCGACATCTTCGGCCGCGTCTCCTGGAACATCAACGAGAAGAGCGGCACCAAGCTGCTGGTGACCGGCATCGGCGGCCCCGAGCGCGCCGGCAACTCCGACGACTACCGTTACGTCCTGGACGTGATCTTCACGCACAACCTCTCCGACCAGCTCACGCTGACGATCAACGGCGACTGGGGCTTCGAGCAGAACGCCGGCACCAACGGCGACGATGCCAACTGGTACGGGGTCGCCTCGTACCTGTCGTACAAGGTCAACGACATGTTCTCGCTCAACGCCCGCGGCGAATGGTTCGAGGACGCCGACGGGGCGCGCGGACTGGGCGTCACCGGCAGCGTGTGGGAGGCCACGCTCGGCGTCGACATCCACCCGCTGTCGTCCAACCGGACCTGGGCCAGCCTGCGCGTGCGGCCCGAGCTCCGGTACGACTACAGCAACGACCCGCTCTTCGCGGGCGGTGCCAAGCACGACCAGTGGACGTTCGGCGTGGACGCGATCTTCGGGTTCTAACGCTGTCCCCACAAATATTGCGACGTAACTAAAGCCCAGGGACTCCCATCCCTGGGCTCTTTTACGCGCGCGCATCCACCCTCCGACCACACCGCCGTGCCCTCGCCCGCGGGAAAGGCCGCGGGCGAGAGGCGTTTGCCCCCTCCACAATCCCGCGCCCCATCCACATATCAACAGCAGTACCCCACGCCCGGCCGCCCCCGATTTCATGGATTAAAAACCCCCGCCAGCGACTTATTCTCACTGTGCCCGTTCGCAGGGCCCTGAAACGCGTGCCCCCTGACGCACGCCGCACCATCGAGAATCAGACCCCGACCTGAAGCCGAGCAACACCCCCGACGCGCCAGTCCGCAAAACTTCCCGACCCAAACCCAGACGCCTGATTCCAAACCGGTACAGGTTCGTCGCCAAATGATTGTATCAACAATAAACACATGATAATCCCGCGAGCCACGGTGCTCGCCCGACCGCGCCGACGCGTGTCGCGTCACGCGCGGTCGCAAGCCACCGAAGCCGGGCGGCAATTTCGCCGGCCGGCCCCTTGCTCCTCCCCGGAGGAAAGGATTCGTCGTGCATCGCTCCAACCGCCTCGAACCCTCGTCACGTTCCGCCACCCACCGCCGGGCCCGCCGCGCCCCCGCCGCGCTCCGTCGCGCCGTCGACAACACCCTCGAGCCCCTGGAATCCCGGCAATTCCTCTCCGTAACCGCCTTCGCCGGCAACGGCGTCCTCAGCGTCGCGGGCGACGACAACGCCAACGTCATCACCGTCTCCCGCAACGCGGCCGGCACGCTCCTGGTCAACAACGGCGCCGTCCCCATCATTGGAACCCCCGCCACCGTCACTACCATCCAATCGATCGTGATCTCCGGCCGCGGCGGCAACGACTCCCTCCTCCTCGACGAGACAGGCGGCGCGCTCCCCAGGGCCACCCTGTCCGGCGGCGCCGGCAACGACACCCTGACCGGGGGCTCGGGCGCCGACGTCCTTAACGGCGACGACGGCAACGACTCGCTCCTGGGTAAGGCCGGCGACGACACCCTCCACGGCGGCGGGGGCAACGACACCCTCCTGGGCAACACCGGCACCGACCAGGCCTTCGGCGACGCCGGGAACGACCTCATGATCTGGAACCCCGGCGAGGGCTCCGACGTCAACGAGGGCGGCGACGGCACCGACACCGCCCTGGTCAACGGCGGCGACGTCGCCGAAGCCTACAGCGCGACCGGCGTCGGCAAGCGCATCCTCCTCCAGCGCACCAGCCCCGGCCCGTTCTCCGTCGACATCGGCACCAGCGAAAAGGTCGTCCTCAACATGGCGGGCGGCGACGACACCTTCACCGGCGCCGTGGGCCTGGCCGCCCTCGCCTCCTTCACCGTCGACGGCGGCGCCGGCAACGACACGATCCTGGGCACCGACGGCAACGACCTGCTTACCGGCGGCGACGGCAATGACCTCATCGACGGAAACGGCGGCGCAGACACCGCCCTCATGGGCGCCGGCGACGACGTCTTCCGCTGGGACCCCGGCGACGGCTCCGACATCATCGACGGCCAAACGGGCGCCGACACCATGCTCTTCAACGGCGCCAACGTCGACGAGAACGTCGACCTCTCCGCCGCCAGGCACGGCCACCTCCGCTTCACCCGCAGCCCCGGCAACGTCGTCATGGACACCAACGACGTCGAGACCGTCCAGTTCAACGCCCTGGGCGGCGCCGACCACATCACCATCCACGACCTCCGCTACACCGACGTCACCCAGGTCGCCTTGAGCCTCGTCTCCTCCACCGTC
>DATBFX010000386.1:0-1678 GCA_036558305.1 Thermomicrobiales bacterium
GCGGAGTGGGCGCGGATCGAAGGGGAGGCTCAGGAGCGGCAGCGCGCGATCGACCCCCATCCGGGCAACCTCCAATGCCCCGACCCGGAGGAAGAGGACGACACCGAAACCGAGGAGACCGCGGGGGGCACACTGGGCGAGACCCTCGGGACGATCGGCGAGACGATGGGCGGCGCGCTCGGTGGTCTGGCGTCGTGGCTCGGGTCGGACGAAGATCCGGCGTCGGCGGGGTCCGAACGCGCCCGGGCGCAGACCGAGCCGGCTGTGGAGAGCGATGGGGCGGTCGTCACGAACGCGGAGTCGTCGGGCGGCGGTGGCTGGTTCGGAGACCTGTTCTCCTCCGACGATACCGACGAGAAGGACGACGACGGGGGGTGGTGGAGCTGAGGCCGCTGCCAAGCCCGGCGCGATCGTCGCGGTCGCCACAACGCCCGTCGTGTGTCGTGAAGGGCGCGTCATAGAGCACTTGTCCATCCACAACTCTATAATGGCCCGCGGGTTGTCGTTCCGTGTGCGCTCATGGGAGTCATCGCATGGCCCTTCCTCTTCAACACGCACGCTTCGATGCCGGGGCGATTGCGGCGGCGGCGAATGCGTACGGTCGGCCGGCGGCGATCGTCTGCAATGCGCACATCACCGGGTTGGCGGTGGCGCGGTCGCTGGCGCGGCGGGGGGTGCCGGTGATCGGGCTCGATCGGGAGCCGTACGGGGTGGCGCTGGCGTCGAAGGCGCTGGTGGCGGCGGCGGTCTGTGCGGACCCGATCGCGAAGGAGGAGGAGTTCATCGAGGATGTGAAGGCGATCGGGGCGCATCTGAAGCGGCCGGCGGTGCTGTTTGGGTGCATGGACGAGTGGGTGTTGGCGCTGAGCGGGCACCGGGCGGAGTTGGAGGGGATGTTCACCTTTCCGTTTGCCGAGGATGCGGTCGTCAGGCGGATTCTCGACAAGTCGGAGCTGTACCGGGAGGCGAAGGCGGCAGGGATTCCGTATCCGCGGACGGTCGATACGCGGGAGGTGGACGACGAGACGGCGCTGGCGGAGATCGGGGTGCCGTGCGTGCTGAAGCCGGCGGCGAAGCGGCCCTTTTACGATGCGTTCGGCGCCAACCTGTTCACGCCGCAGACGGCGGCGGAGTTCCGGCAGCGGCGGGCGGAGGGTGCGCGGTTTGGGATGCTGGCGCAGGAGATCATCCCGGCGACGGGCAACGACTATGTGACGGTCGGGGCGGCGATCGCGCCGGGAGGAGAAGCGCTCGGCACGTTCGTCGGGCAGCGGTTGGAGATTTACCCCGCGGGGTTCGGGACGACCTGTCTGGCACAGGCGGTGAACGAGCCGAAGTTGGAGGCGCACGCGGTGGCGATCCTGCGCCGGCTCGGCTACCACGGGATCGCCGAGGTCGAGTTCCTGCGCGATCCGCGGGACGGCGAGTTCAAGGTGCTCGATATCAACACGCGGCCCTGGAAGTGGGTTGGATTGCCGATCGCGGCCGGGGTCGATCTGCCGTGGCTGGTCTACGCCCAGGCGACCGGTCTGCCGATCGAGCCGGTGGCGCGGCGGGACGATACCCTCTGGGTCTCGATCAAGGACTATGTGCCGCTCCGGGCCCGCGGCGAGGCGATGCAGGAGGAGGACCCGATCGGGCGCGAGCGGTGGCTGAAGCTGCTCTCCGGGCAGGTCGG
>DATBFX010000387.1:0-43783 GCA_036558305.1 Thermomicrobiales bacterium
ACCGTCACCAACCCGACCGCGTTGCCGCCGTGTTCGAATGCCTCCGGCATCATCGAGTTCGCCAGCATCGTCAGCACCGCGCCACCGGCGAACGCCTCGAACCACAACCCCTGGTCCGGCACCGAATCGGCCACCAGGAAACCGGTCGCCGCCGCCAGCGCCGAAACCACGGTCAGCGCCGTCCACATGGCGACGACGTGACGCCCCGTGTAGCCCGCCGCCTTCAGGCTGGTCGTTCCGGCGACGCCCTGCGGGATGTTGGAGATGAAGACGGCGGCGACGAAGGCGACGCTGATTCCGCCGCCGAGGGCCAGACCGATCCCAAGGACGAACGCCTCGGGCAGACCGTCGAGCAGCGCGCCGACGAACATCGCCGCACCCGACCCGCCCTCGCCGGCGTCGAGGTCCTGGCGGTCTTCGCCGCCGCTCTGGTCGACCAGGCGGTCGGCGACGTAGTAGGTGAGGGCGCCGATGAGGAAACCGATGCCGATGCCGAGCCCCTGTTCGAAACTCGATTCGGGGATCAGATCGTAGCCGACGGCGCTGATGAGCGTGCCGGCCCCGAACCCCATGACCAGTCCGGTCAGGCGCTTGTCGCGGCTCATCGGGCCGGCGATCGCCTCGCCGATGTAGAGCGAGGACGAGGTACAGGCGCCCCACAACAATGCGTTCCAGACGCTCACGGCTGTCCTTCTCCGCTTGTCCTTCCAAGGTGACGGTGCGCGGTTCGGAGCGATACGTCGTGACCTCGGGAGTCCGGCGGCCGCTGGTCGATTGGTGCGGGCAGAAGCGCGCCCGTACGGTCTCGTCGGCGACAGTAAGACGCGGTGGGTCGGGCGTCATCGTGCCGTTGGGGCGAAAAACGGACCATTTGGGGCATGACACGAACCGAAGATCGCCGACGTTGCGCTAATTGTCCCAAAGCGCGCTGGTCCTCTGACAGTCATCTTGACAGCATGCTTGGTGCAGCTATGATGACACCATGGCAGCAATGCGGACGACCGTGACGCTCGATCCCGACGTCGCCGAACAACTCAAGACCCTTGCCCGACGCCGGAACATTTCGTTCAAAGCCGCGCTGAACAACACCGTTCGGGCCGGCTTGGCGGCCGAGCGGGGTGGCAGCCGACCATTCCAGGTGGAACCTTGGCCGATGCACGTGCGCCCAGGTGTCGATTTGACGCACGCCCTCCAATTGGCTGCAGACCTCGAAGACGAAGAGACCATTCGTAAACTCGAGCTCCGAAAGTGACCAGGCTTGTGCAGCGTCAATGAAGCTGCCAGATGTTAATCTCCTCCTTTACGCCTACGATGAGACGTCGCCCTACTACTCACGCGCTCGGCCCTGGCTTGAGCGTCTGTTGTCTGGAACAGAGTCGGTTGGTTTCGCTTGGTCCGTTTTGATTGCGTTTGTGCGGCTTTCTACCCGAAGCCGGATCATGGGGAACCCGCTCCCGCCGGACCGGGCTTTCGACATTGTCGAGCGATGGCTCGCCCAACCTTACGCCATCGTGTTGCATCCAACCGAGCGCCACCTTGCGATATTGCGCGGGCTCGTCGAGCCGTTGGGCACGGCAGGCAACATCACCACGGACGCGCACCTCGCCGCGCTCGCGATCGAGCACGGGGCCGAGGTTTGCTCGGCCGACACCGATTTTGGGCGCTTCCGCGGGCTGCGGTGGACGAACCCGCTGGCGTAGGTCGGCGGCCGCTGCGTTGCTGTCCAAACGCTCGCGGCGCTTCCGCGACGTGGCGTGATATGCGCGCAATCTTGCGGTAATATGTACACATGACGAAGCGCACGACCATCGAACTTGACGAGCAACTCCTTGAGCGGGCGAAGCGGGCGCTGGGCAGCCCGACGACCCGCGCCACGGTTGAGGAAGCCTTGCGACGCGCCGCCGAACAGTCCGAGGATGAGCGAAAAGAGCGGGCCGAACGCCAACGCCGCTACTTCGAGGCACTCGCTGAGCACGCGGACCTTGAGGTGCTCGCTTCGGACGAAATGTGGCGGTAAGGGGCTGGGTGCTGGACAAAAGCGCCGCAGCGCGAAGTAACGAATTCGCCGTGGGCGCGCAACTTGCCGAGCTCGCAGACGTGCTTTACGTCTGCCCTATGGGCGAACTCGAACAGCTCTATTCCGCTCAGTCGGGACGGGAGTACGACCTGCTCCACCAGCGGCTTCGCGAGGGCTTCAAACTCGTGGCCGCGCCCCTCGACATTCTCGAACGAGCCCTTCGCCTCCAGCGCGACCTCGCCCACCACCACGGGCGGTGGCACCGTATCCCCATCCCCGACCTCCTCATCGCCGAGACCGCGCTCTATCACGACCTCGGCGTCGTCCACGTCGACGGCGACTTCGCGCGGATCGCCGAGGTGCGACCGCTCGTAGTGCGGCGCCTCGGCTAGACGCTTCGCCCCGCCGACTATGCCGATGGCGATGGCACGTGATCGAGCGGCGCGCCCGATGGGATCAGCGGCTCGCGGGCGACGCTCGCCTGAAAGGCCGAGATCAGCCGCCCGAAGTGCACCGCCGTCCAGGTGTGGAGGTAGCGGTGATTGAACGGCTCGCGCTCGTGCGGGTCGGTCAACAGGTTGACGACGTGCGGTGTGGCGAGCTTGACCGCGGGGTCGGTCATGTATTTTTGATCCATCAACTTGAGCTTGAAGTGCCGCCACTTGACGCCGTAGAGCACATCGCCCATCCAGTAGAGGTACCCGTCGCGCTGCGATCGCTCCGACTTGCCGGTGAGGAGCTCGGATTGGTCGATGCCGTCGATAGCACGGTCGGTCGGGACCTGCTCGGGATGACTCGCCATCGCCAGCAGCGTCGTGAACCAATCGGTGATGTGGACGATCTCGTCGCTGACGGCACCGGCGGGGACGACTCCGGGCCAGACGACGAGACACGGCGTGCGGAGGTTGCCCTCGCCGCCGGCGAAGTACGACCCCTCCCAATAGCCGGGACTGCCACGCCAGAGCAGCATCTCCTCCGGTCCGTTGTCGCCGGCGAAAACGACGATCGTGTTCTCGCGGATGCCGAGCCGGTCGAGCTCGTCGAGCAGGTCGCCGAAGTCCGCATCGAGCTCCAGCAGCGAGTCGGCCCATTCGCCGTTGCCGGATTTGCCGTCGAATGCGGCCCGCGGGATGGCCGGCATGTGCATCAGCGAGTGGTTGAAGTAGACGAAGAACGGTTGACCGGCGTCGACCTGCCGCCGCATGAAGGCGACCGCGCGCCGCTTGTACTCGACGTCGACGTCGCGGCGGTGGTCGTAGGTGAGGACGTCGCCCTCGGTGACGTCGCGCTCGCCCTGCCGGATCTCGACCATCTTCGGTACCGGGTCGTACCACGGATCGATCGACCAGAGCGCCTCGTCGTAGGTGTGCCGGATGCCGTACCACTCCGCGAACCCGTGGTCGGTCGGCCAGCGACCCGGTCCTTCGCCGACGTGCCATTTGCCGTAAGCGGCACAGCCGTAGCCGGCGGCGGAGAGGAGGTCGCCAAGCGTGCGCTCCCAGGCGACGAGCCCCCAGTTCTCGGTGCCGGCCAGGGGCACGGAGTGGTTGCCGGTGCGGATCGCGTAGCGGCCCGTGAGGAGGGCGGTGCGGCTCGGCGTGCACTGGGACTCGGGGGCGTAATTGGTCAGGCGCATGCCCTCGCCCGCGAACGCGTCGATGCGGCGGGTCCAGGTGCCGCGATAGGGGCCGCCGCTGTAGCAACTGATCTCGCCGCACCCGAGATTGTCGACCTGGAAGAAGAGGGCGTTCGGCGGGTTGGTCACTTTGCCACCTCTGTTTGGAGCCGGACGGGGATCGGTCGGCCAGACGGACCGATGATCGGGCGCGGGTGACGGGGCACCATCGACCACAAGGAAGCAGCAAGGGACCAAATTGGGTTCGCGCAGGCGACGGCTTCGGCGATGACCGATCAGCCAAGAAAGGCGATGACCTCGGCGTTGAAGGCGTCCGGACGATCCAGCATCGCGTTGTGGCCGGCGCCAGGGATAAAGACCAGCCGGGCATCGGGGATGCTTGCCGCGATCTGGCGGCCGATCGACTCCGGGGTCAGCGTGTCGTGCTCTCCCCAGATGATCAGCGTGGGGGCCCGAATTCGCGACAGCATCGGGCGCCAATCGGTCGCGAGGAGATCGAGGGTCGCGAAGCCAAGACTGAGCGGGTGGGCACGCAGACTATCCCGAGTCAAGAGCAGGATGATGTCTCTTTGCATCGACCAGAAAGACCGCAACAGCCCCAACGCCAGTTTCGTTTTCCCCGGTTCGAACGTGAGAAACGCGGCGTCGACCAGGATCAACCGATCGACCCGGTCGGGTGCTTCGGCGGCAAGGCGGGCGGCAACGAGTCCGCCCATCGAATGACCGACAACACTTGCCCGTACGATCTTCGCGCTGTCCATCCAGGCGATCAGGCTGGCGACCGCCTCGTCCAGACGAAACCGGCCCAACCGGCGACTCCCGCCGAACCCGGCCAGATCGACCGCGTAAATGCGGAAGCGAGCCATCAGCGCGTCGATGTTCTTCGCCCACCAGCGGCCTGAACCGGCGAGTCCGTGGAGCAGAACGACGGGCGGTCCCTCACCGGAAACCTCGTGGAAGAGCATGGCGGGATCGGCAACGGTGGTGGCGCGGGGGCTCCCGCTAGGGTTGGCCATCCTTCGTTTCCCCGGCGTGGACGATGACCACATCGCCGGTCGCCGGCAGATCCTCAAGCAGAGGCCGGTCCTCCAGAAACGCGTGGACGACGCTCGCCAGCTCGACGGGGTGACTGTAGTTGATCGCGTGTGCCGCCCCATTATGGAGCACCATGGTGATGTTCTTCGGCAAATTCGCCGCTCCCCTGATTCGATCGTGGGAGACCAGCGGATCACGCACCCCGACCACAATCAACGTCGGGACGGTCAAATGGACGAAGCGGTCGATGGTCGGGAACCGGGTCATCGCGCGAAACAAGCGAAGGGTATTGAGAACGCCGAAGCGGAGATAATCGGGGACGGCGGTGATGTACATCCGCGGAGGTTCACGCACACTGTCGAGGGCAAGTTGCGGCAGGGCTCGTGCCAGCGGCTGATTGTGCGGACCGCCGGCGGGCGAAACGAGCACCGCGCGCTCGATCCGTTCGGGGTACTTGTGGGCGAATTCGATCGTGATCAGGCAGCCCATCGAGTTGCCGAGCAAGACGGCTTTCTCGACGCCGACGGCGTCCAGGAAATCCGCCAGGGCGTCCGCCAATTCGGGGATCGTCAGTGTTCGGCCCGGTTTGTGGCTTCGCCCGTAGCCGGGGAGATCCGGGACGTAGGTGGGGTAATGGACGGCGAGTTGGGCAGCGGTCGGCACCAGGTAACTTCCCGAAATGGCAAACCCGTGGATGTGGACGAGCGGAGTCGCACCCGGCGGCGCCGCGTCGACGTTGACGCGGTAGGACATCGGTAGGTCGTTCAGGATCATCCAGCGTTTGGCGAGAACGGGCTGAGTTTTCACCACCCTCCTCCCGGCGTTGCCACGTGGCAATACGCGGCGCTTCGGGCACAGGATGTGGAACACCGACGGCCCGCGCTGGCGGCACGAGTTGCGTGCCGCCCGCGCGGGTCGCCGCTTCGGCAATCCCGATCACCCCCCGACAAGTGACGGTGTCATCTCGGGGTGGGTGGAGTCGGGCTCGGGGCGCGCGACCCCATTTGTTTCTCAGGCAGCCTTCGCTGCTTCGATCAGCTTCTTCTCGTCCTCATCCGAGAGGTTGGACTGGATGAGCTCGCCGCCGAAGTTCTCCTTCTTCATCTCGGCGATGACGCGATCGTAGGTGGCATCGCGCACCAGGAGGACGAGAGCGACCTTGCCCGGTCCGAGCTTCGCCTGGATCTCCTTGGCAAACTTGTCGTCGATGCCGTAGTCGGTCCAGTGGCCCATCAGCGCGCCCGTCGCCGCACCGATCGCCATGCCGGCGATCGGCATCAGGAAGATGAGTCCGAACAGCCCGCCCCAGAGGGCGCCGCCGGCGGCGCCGGCGCCGGTCGTGCTGAGGGCCTGATCGAGCTTGATCTTGTCGCCCTCGTGGCGGGCGATCACCGCGTCGTCGAGGGTGATCAACTGCCCGCGCTGCAACTCCTGGAGTTTGGCCAGGGCGGCCTTCGCCTTGATCTCGTCCGGATACGCAATAGCAATCAACGTGCTCACGACTGTCCTCCCTGTCTCGCGACGCCGCCCGACATCGTGCGGCACTCAACTTTCGCTCGCCGGGTCTCGGTCCGTCAATGCTTCCCGCTTTCCAGGGCGGCTTCCATCTTTTCCAGCGCCTGGTCGATGGTGAAACTGGCCGCCTTCTGACGCGGCGGAAAGTCCTTGAACGTCGCCAGGAATGGCGCCACGACGGCGGAAGAGGCGAGGGCGATATAACCCGAAGTCGCGACCCAATCCCAATAGGTGTTCGAGGTGATGTCCGCACGCTCGAACGGATCGGTTCGAAGGTTGAACAATTTGGGCAACCGCAGCGTGACGAACGGTTCGGCCCAGACCTGTAAGGTCCCCTGACAGCGTTGCTCCATGAAGACGACTTTCCAGTTGTCGAAGCGCACGGCGAGCAGGTCGCCGTCGTCGCTGAAGTAGAAGAACCCCTTGCGCGGGCTCTTCGCCTCTTGACCGGTCAGGTAGGGGACCAGATTGAAACCGTCGATGTGGACCTTGTAGGTCTTGCTCCCTGCCTGATGCCCCTGCTTCAGTTTCTCGACGATGTCGGGTTCGCCCGCCGCTGCCAGAAGGGTCGGCAGCCAGTCGTGATGCTGGACGATCTCGTTCGAAATCGAACCGGCCGCGATCTTGCCGGGCCAGCGGATCATCTCCGGAATCCGGAACGCCCCCTCCCAGTTGGTGTTCTTCTCGTTGCGGAACGGGGTCATCCCGCCGTCCGGCCAGGTGTTCATGTGCGGGCCGTTGTCGGTGCTGTAGATGACGATGGTGTTGTCGGCGATACCCAACTCGTCCAGGAGGTCGAGCAACTGACCGACGTGCTTGTCGTGGTCGATCATGGTGTCGTGGTACGGCGACTGCCAGCGACCGGCCTGCCCGATACTCTCCGGTTTCGGATGCGTCCGCAGGTGCATGTGGGTCGTGTTCATCCAGACGAAGAAGGGCGTCCCGGCGCCGTGCTGGCGCGTGATGAAGTCCTTGCAGGCCCCGATCGTCTCGTCGTCGATCGTCTCCATCCGCTTCCTGGTCAGCGGGCCGGTGTCCTCGATGCGTTGCTTGCCGACGCGGCCCCAGCGCGGTTGTTCGGTTGGGTCGTCGGTGTCGGTCGCCCAGGAATGGATGACGCCGCGCGGCCGAAAGCGCTCGTTGAACTGCGGGAACTCCTCCGGGGATGGCCAGTCGGGCGACTCGGGATCCTCTTCGGCGTTGAGGTGGTAGAGGTTGCCGAAGAATTCGTCGAACCCGTGGGCCGTCGGCAGGAACCGGTTCAGGTCGCCCAGGTGGTTCTTGCCGAACTGACCGGTCGCGTAGCCGAGCGGTTTGAGCAATTCGGCGATTGTCGGATCCTCGGCCGAGAGACCGATCGGCGAACCGGGAACGCCGACCTTGCTCAGCCCGGTCCGGAAGACGCTTTGGCCGGTGATGAAGGCGGAGCGACCCGCCGTGCACGACTGCTCGCCGTAGGAATCGGTGAAGCGCATCCCCTCGTTGGCGATGCGGTCGATGTTCGGCGTCCGGTAGCCCATCAAGCCGTCGGAGTAGCAACTGAGATTGGTGATGCCGATGTCGTCACCCCAAATGACGAGGATGTTCGGTTTGCTCTGATCGGGCATTGTTTCCTCCACGTGCGCTGAGGCTCGATCTGGGGCCGCGTTCATGGCAAGCGATCGAACGTCTCGGGCGATGTTCCGTCGATTTGGCATCGCGGGCATGCATCGAAAGGCAGTAGAAAGGGAGCAAAGGGCATCGCCGCGGCGGCCGAGCGGTTCAGACCTGCGGGGCCATCTCGGCGCGCGTCCAGCGGTCGTCGGGGAGTCGAAACTCGCGGATCCCGCGCATCTGGGCGAGCAGACCGGCCCCGGCAAGGACGATCCAGGCCAGGACCCAGAACCACGAGTCGTTGATCATGGACCAGGTCGCTCCGTGGCCCAGGTCCTCGGTGTCGATCTGGTTGAAGATCAGCATGATCCCGGTGATGACGCCGACCGCTCCCAGGAAGGCGGTTTCGACGAGGACAATGTAGACGGGCAGGCTGAGAAGGACCGCGATCAATCCGACGATGACGGCGCCGATCGCCGCGACGATGAAGACGATCCAATCCGAATCGACGTTGAATGCGGCCATCAACCCCGATCCGGCCATCGCCCCGACCGAAGCCGCGGCGATGATCGCCCCGGCGTACCAGAAGAAGTAGGACAGGAGCGCGAAGACGAGACCGACGATCAGCCCGACGATCCAGCCGGTCACCGTGCGGAGAAAGCCGTCGCCGAGCAGCGCCTCCCAACCGGCGGCACCGACGAAGAAGCCGGCGATGAAGCCCCAGATCGGCAACGTGACCATGAAGAGCGGAAGCCCGGCGAAGCAGACCGCCAGCCCGAGCACGAGCACCACCAAGCCGACCAAGATGTCGCCCATCCCGGGCACCTCCCTACGCGCGTGCGATCGGTCGGACGGTCATCACGCCGCCGGGGTGGCACCCCGGCGGCGGTCAGCCCAGGCGGCCGAACCACGCCAGCTTCGGATTCATGGACGCCGTTGGCCCCCTCCTGCTCGCCCGTGTCCACCGTTCCGCCGTGGCGCTCGGCCGAGGCGGCCCGTCGGCGCATTCGCGAACGCGGCCCGAGGAAAGGCGAGCGTCGCGGGGGTTAGGCGAAGCAGAACGGTGGGGTTGCGCCAGCACCAGATTGACCCCCCGCGACGGTGTCTGCATCGTCGCGGTTCGCGACGCGTCCGAGGATCGCCCGTTAGGTAGCAAAAAGGATGCAGCCCAGCCGGGCGCAGCCGAATGCGCGGTCGGCAACGACCCGGGCGGCGACGGCGGATCGGCGAAGTGAGCCCCTTTTGCTCCCTCTCGGCGGATGGCAGGAGGGCAGGGAAGGACGACGATCCGGGCAGGTACTGGGAGCGCGGCGAGGCTCGTGTTCGCGACGTGGTGAGTGCCGGTGGCGAGTGGAAACGATCGCCGCGCGACGTTACGGGAAATCGGCGAACCCGAGGGTCGCCAGGGACAGAAGGGAGCACTGCCGTGGCACGTCTCTTCGCGATCGTCTATCCGGACCAGGCGACGGGTGAGGCCGCCCTGGAGACCGTCAAGGGATTGGAACAAGCCAACTACCTCCAGGTCCTCGATCAGGCATTCCTCGTCAAGCATGATGACGGCAAGATCGCCCAGCCTGGTGCGGGCCATCCGGTGGCCAGCGCCGGCGGGAAGGGTCTCCTGCTCGGCGTCGTCGTCGGTGCGATCTTCACGGTGCCGGTCGTCGGCCTGGCCGCCGGCACCGCCGCCGGCGTGGCAATCGGGCGGCACCGGCACGGTGTCGATAAGGATTTCACCGCCTTTGCCGACTCCGTTGCCAACGATCTCCAACCCGGGAATTCGGTCCTGATCATTCTCGGCGAAGCGACATCGGCCGAACGCGTGATCCACGATCTCGGACGACACGGCGGCCAACTCAGGTCGACCGACGTCTCGGAGGACCAACTGGCGTCGTTCCAAGCCCAGATCGACCGGGCGGCACAGACGTCGTAACTGTTCAGTCCGTGCGAGGTACCTCGACGGATTCCGCGTCCCCGGCACCACCGACGACGTCGGTCGGATGTCGTTTCCCCCGGAGACGGGGGCGATCGCGGCCGCCGATCATCGCGTCCCGCGCCATGGCGCGGGACGCGACGGCGTCGATAAAGGCGAGCAAGGTGCCGATGCCGATGAAGAGGTAGATCATGGTGAAGATCTTGCCTTCACGGGTCGCCGGCGAGAAATCGCCGTAGCCGACCGTGGCCAGCGTGATGACGCAGAAGTAGAGCGAGTCGAGCCACCCCCAATGTTCGACGTGGTGGTAGAAGAGGGTGCCGACGCCCAGCAGGGTCAGAACAAGGTAGAGCGTCCGCTTGATTTTGGGTTCGCGGAGGGCGTCGCGGATCGCCTCGACGAAATACAGCGATGCCAGGAGGAACGCGAGCATGGGTGGCCTCCGCCGGATCGCGTGGAGCGACTGAAGACCCGCTCACGCGGAGCGCCCCGGGCGAGGCTGGCACCCGGGGCGCTGCGCCTTGAATTGAGCCGGAGGCGATGGGAGGTCGACCGGGCGGTCTAGTCCCCGTGCTGGCTCCAATGCTCGCGTTGCTGGCGTTCGTAGGACGACCCGCGTTCTGGCTTGAGCAGAGCACCGACGAGCCAGCACGGGGGGAAGATGAGGCCCACGAAGAACCAGCCTTTGTGCCCCTTACTCCAGGTGTACCAACCGAGCGTGGCCAGCAGCACCAGATAGAGGATTCCCAAGCCACTGCCGAGCCACCAGCCGTTCACCGGCAGCAACCTCCCTCGCGGTCAGCGGACGACGACGTCTGTCTTGCCGCCTACGAGGAGGCGCCCTGAGAGCCCGTGCCGGTCTCTGGCGACGACGAAGGCGTGGCCGACGCGGATGCGGGCGGAGGAGTCGCGGAGGATGCCGATGAGTCGGCGGGCGCGGATGCCGCCGGAGGCGGTGTCGGCGCGGCGGTTGCCGCCGCGTCCGTCGTCGAAGCCGTGGTCGTCGAGGCCGCCGGCGCGGAGGTTCCGGCATCACCCGTTTTCTCGAAGGCGACGGCGAACGCTTCGCCCGTCACCGGATCGGCGGCAAGCACCCCGGCGGCTTCCGCGTCGAGCGCCTGCCGGAAGAGCCGGTCGTACCCCTGTGCGGCGGCGAGGAACTGCTGAACCCAGACGTCCTGGACGAGGGCGATGACGGCGATCTCGCCGGGTTGGAGTTCGTCGGCGACCGTCTTGAGTTCGTCGGTCTTGATTCCGGTGTCGCGGATCTTCCCCCACAGCCCGCCGATGGCCGCCCCGACGGCGGTACTCGCCAGGAACGAAGGCGGGAAAACCAAACCGAGCACACCGCCGACGACCGCGCCCCGGCCCGCGCCCTTGCCCGTCGTCAACTCTTCGACCTCGTCGATCTTGGTCTTGCCCTTGTCGTCGTGGCTGATCACGGCGGCGTCGACGAGTTTCACGGCGCCGCTCTTGTTCATCTGCTTCAAGGTGTTGACCATCGCGGTGGCACGCGACTGGTCTTTGAACACGGCGACCAGGATTTCAACCGGCGTATCCATCGGTCGTTCCTCCCTCGTGCGATCGGAGCATGCGAAAGCCGACGAATGCCCGTCGGTGCGCTGCGCCATGATCGGGTGGCCGGCTCCCGCGGGCATCGGCCGAACGGGAGCAGAATGGTGTAGAGGCGACCGCGTCGCTACACGGCCGCTTCGGCAGCGGCCGCGTCGCCCGACTGCGCACCCCGGTAAAGCAGGTAGGCGTAGGCGAGGAAGAGGGCGCCAAAAACGAGGAAAACGTAACCAAACACCCGTACGTTCAGGGAGTTGTGCCGCACGTTGTAGAAGAGCAGCACCGCGAACGCGACGCAAAGCACGCCCGTAATCAGCGGACCGCGCCGCAGACCGCCCGACTGTCGCGTGGCGACCGCGGCGGCGAGACCGATCAGTCCGAACGCGAGGAACCCGAAGGCCAGGACCCACCGCGATGCGTCAGCGTCGATGTAATCCGAAAACCCTTCGGCCAGGACGATGACCCCGACCGTCAGGCCGATCCCGCCGGTGACCAGACGATACGGGTTCCCTGGCAGACCTTGCGCGTTTTCGCGGAAACCGTGGAAGATGCGGAGCAAGCTGTTGATCAGCAGTGCCACCCCGAGGAACTGTCGGACGACGTCTTTCGCGCCGTCCGGGTCGGCAATGACATAGATCCCCACTCCGATCCCGAGCAGACCTTCGATCGCGATCACCGGCCAGCCGACACCGCGGCGCCAGGGGGCGGTCTGCATCAGCATCCCTTTGGCGCGATCGGTCATTCCGGCGTCGGCGGCGGTCGCGCCGGTTCCTGCATCGGTCACGATCGGCATGTCCGGTACTGCATCTGCACCGGCCGCCGCGGCGGCCGGCGGTGGCGTGTCGCCAATCGCCTGGTCGGACATCGTCGCTTCCTCCTTCGGTTGCCACGACGGGTCGCGGGCGGCGGGCCGACAATCCAAGCCCGGACCATCATCGCGCTCGCAGGCGCGGTGGCGCATGGTCCGAAGGGGTGCAATTTAGGCAAGCGACGACCGGCACCGGCTCGGGGATCGGCGATCCTTCTCGGCCGTGAATCGCGTCGCTCCAGATTCGGCGGATGACTACGCTTGAATCTGGTCTGTTGCCTGGTCGATCGCCGACGCGGTCGGGGGAAGCGCGTCGGCTTCCTGTTTCGCCTGACGACGCTGTTCCTGCCGGTCCATCAGGTAGGCATCGATGCGATTGAGACCGCGTGCGGAAAGATGGACGGTGTGATAGGCGACGGTCTCGGCGGCGCTCGCCGTCTGGGCGACGACGCTTTCGGCCGCCGACGCGGCAGGTTTGAGGCGCCGCGTCACATCGCCCACCTTCGCGTTAACCGACGAGGGCTTGCTGTCCGTCTCCTCCACGGCGGTGACGACGTCGTTCGAGGGTTCTAGCGAATCGCTCACGGCCAACCTCCGATCGTAGAGAACCCCACCTCCCTGCCATCCCGCCGCGATTTCGTGGTCACGCCGATGGGTCGCAACCCGGCGGATTCGAGATGGCGAGCGATTCGCGTATGGTAACGCGAGACGGGGCAGACGTTCATGAGACCTGCCGGACCAAAAAGGATGCAGGGCTACCCGCCGGCAGCGAGTCGAGGCGTGCGATGCGCGGTCTGCCCCAACGGCTCCGACACCGCCAAGCGTGTGACCCACCCGAAGACGATCCTTGGGCGGACGCGACGGCGGTCACCCCTGCGATCGGGTTCATCGTACCGTGGAAGGCGCGTTGACGGGGATCAGCGGGCCTGACGACCTCACCGGTTGCTTCGTCGCTGTCGTCGACGAGAGTTCGGCGGCCGTGCCGGAGTTGGCGCGCGTCGGCACCGGCGACCGGCGGAATCGCCCGGTAACATCGTGGCATCGCGCACCGGGACAACCTCGCGTTCGTCGAACGCCATGATCTGATCCGCCGATGCCCGGTCGATCCGCGTGTGATGAGAAGCCCCGGCGCTCGGTGCCGACCGCACCCGCGGTCGAGCGGCGGGGCAGCGCCGCGGACGGGGACGGCGGTCTCTCGACGAGAGCGGTTACCGGCACGGACTGCCTGGCAGCACGGACGAAGGAGGACAATCCCTTCTGCTCCCTTTTGCACCCTTTTGGTGCTTCGCGCGGCAGCGCGCGCGCGCAATTCTCGGAGCCGATCGCGAAATGGTGTTTGGAGGCCGCGTTCCGTGGCGCGTTCGTCTGCGCTGCTCGATGCCGTCCGGGTTCGGGCGCGAGACGCGTCTGCTTTCAGGTACGCCGCGACGGGTTCGGTGGGTGCCTGGGACACCGAGTGATCCGCCGGCTGCCGTCAAAGCGAATCGCCGATCAGCCAGGTGTGACGCGACGAAGCCCGATGAGCGATGGGAGGTCCGGCCAGAAACGAGCCGGCCCACGGGACAACACTGATCGTTAACCGCTTGGTCAATTGACGAAATGAATTATCTTGACTAGACTCTTGAAGCACCGGATCGAAGAAGTACCCTGGTACTTCGATGCGATTGTTGGTCGTCGCCGCGAGAGGGCGACCAAACCAGACCGCGCTCCTCGCCGGGCCCGACCCCCGCTTTGTTCCGTCGGCAGCAAGGACTCGCAGCGCATCCGACTCCGTTCGCTCGGCCGAATTCGCGAAACGGATGCGCGATGAGGCGGGCATCCCCCCGGCCGTCCATCCCAACGCCCCGATTGATGCCACACATGGACAACATCGTCGGAACGCAAATCGACGCGCAGATGGCGTCGCTGTCGCTCGGTCCAATCGCGGGCAACGAGCGATCCGCCGCCGAAGATAGCCTTGGTCGGCCGGCCGACGTCCCGGCCGACCTCATCTGTCGCTATCTGCCGGATACAACGTTGACGTATGTCAACGACGCCTACTGCGACCGATTCGGGCCGCGGGAATCGCTGCTTGGTCGGCGCTTCCTCGAATTGATTCCCGAGCCGGTGAGAGAACCGGCGATGCGCCACGTTGCGTCTCTCCTCGCCCACCCCCGCATCGAAACCTGGGAACACGAGGTGCTGCTTCCCGACGGCAGTACCGGCTGGCAGGAATGGTTGGACTTCGCCGTCCTCGGCGCCGACGGCGACGTCGTCGAGTTGCACGGCATCGGCCGGGACATCACCGAGCGCAAGCGGCACGAGCGGAGTCTGGCGGCGCAATACGAGGTCACCCGCATCCTGGCGGGCAGCGGTGATCTGGCAGAGGCCACCGACGACGTCCTGGCCGCGATCCTGTCATGGCTCGGTTTCCGCTTCGGCGCGTTGTGGCTGGCCGGTGAGCGCGACCAGGTCCTTCGCTGTGCCGGTGCCAGGGCATGCGACGATCCGAAGGTCGCCGAGTTCGCGGCCAAGACCCGCCTGCTGACGATCCGACCTGGCCATGAATCGCTGACCCGGCTCGCCTGGTCCAGCAACCACCCCCTGTGGCGTGAAAACCTGGGCGGCGAGCCGATGTTTGGCCGCAAGCGCCGGGCATTGGGGGCCGGATTGACCGCCGGTCTCTGGACACCGGTACGCAGCCGCGACAAGCTCATTGGCGTGCTCGAACTGCTCGGTCGGGCATCGCAACGGCCGGACTCCGGCTCCCTTCGCATGCTTGAGGCGATCGGTCTGCAATTGGGTCAATTCGCCGAGCGCAGCCGCATCCAACAGGAACTCGGCAAGAGCGAAGCACGCTTTCGAGCCCTCATCAAACACGCCACCGATGGGGTGATGATCGTGGCCGCCGACGGCACGATCGAGTATTGCAGCGATTCGGCGGGAGCCATCCTCGGCTACGCACCCGAGGCGTTGACGGGGACATCGGGATTCGCACTGGTCCATCCCGACGACCTGGCCGTGGCCCAGCGGTACCTCGCCGACGCGCTGCGCCGGCCCCGCACGAGTCTCCCGTTCCAGGGGCGCGTGCTGCGCGGCGATGGGTCCTGGCGTCTCATCGAATCGTGGGCCACCGATCTGCGGACCGAGGCGAGCATCGGAGGCGTCGTGATCAATTTTCACGATATCACCGCCGAGCGCCGGTCCGAAATGGAACTGCGCCGGTTGTCCGGTCGCCTGTTGCAGTTGCAGGACGAGGAACGGCGCCGGATCGCGGGCGATCTGCACGACGGGACGGCGCAGGACCTGCTGGCGATCGGGTTCAATCTCGATCAGGTGCGCCGGCGCGTCTCGGGCACCGATGCCGTGGCCGATCGGCAACTCGCCGAGAGCGAGGCGTACGTGCAAAAGGCGTTGCGCGAGATCCGCACGCTCTCGTACCTGCTCCACCCCCCACTGCTGGACGAGGCGGGCTTGGCGGCGGCATTGCGATGGCTGGTCGACGGGTTCGCCGCTCGCAGCGGGATCGCGGTCGACCTCGTCGAACAGGAGAACATCGGGCGGTTGCCGCGCGATGTCGAAATCGCGCTCTTCCGCGTCGCTCAGGAGAGCCTGACCAACGTCCACCGCCATTCGGGCAGCAAGACCGCGACGATCCGCCTGACTCGCGGTCGGCACACGATCACGCTTCAGATCAAGGATCGCGGCCGGACACCAGGCACGGGTGAACGGACCGCGCCCGCTGAGGCAGATGCCGACTCTGGCATCCTCGGCGTCGGCATCGCGGGCATGAACGAACGACTCCGGCAACTCGGCGGAACGTTGGACGTCACCACGACCGAGCGCGGGACCACCGTCAGCGCGCGGGCACCGCTGACTGGAGGCGACGAATGATCCGGATCATGCTGGCGGACGACCACGAGATCGTCCGGCGCGGTCTGCGCGATTTGGTCGAGGTCCACGAAGGATGGCAGGTGTGCGGCGAAGCGCGCAACGGCCGAGAGGCGGTCGCCCTGGCCGCCGACTTGACCCCCGACGTCGCCATCCTGGATCTCTCCATGCCGGAACTGAACGGGATCGAGGCAACGCGGCGCATCCGGAAAGAGAGCCCGTTGACCGAGGTGCTCGTCTACACGATGCACGGCTCGGAGCGGCACATCCGCGAAGTGTTCTCGGCGGGTGCGCGGGGCTACGTGCTGAAGTCGGATCCGGTTCGCCAGGTCGAGGCGGCCGTGGAAGCGCTGGTGCAACACCGTCCCTATTTCACCCCCGAGATCGCCCAGAAGGTGCTCGACGGCTACCTGCGGGGAGGCAAGGACGAGGGTGCCGTGGGCGACGCGGCCAACGCGATGACCTCGCGCGAACGCGAAATTCTTCAGTTGCTCGCCGAAGGCCGAACCAACAAGGACATTGCCGTCGCGCTCTCGATCAGTGTCAAGACGGTCGAGACGCATCGGTCGGCGATCATGCGCAAGCTGCACGTCACCTCGTTGATCGAGTTGACCCGTTACGCAATCCGCAATGGATTTTTGGAACCGTAACGCGCCTTACGTTGCGACACATCGTGCTACACGCGCTACACCCAATTCGACCAGGGAATAGGGAATTTCCCGATACTCCGATCGGTACCATCATCCTAAGCTACAGATATGACCCGCGCGGAATACACCTTTCGTCGCTTGGCACTACGACTCGTCACCGACCAAACTGAGCAGGTGCTCGGCCGGCGCCACGTTCGACAGGAATTCCGCGTGGGCGTCGTGCGAGGCCCGCTTGGCTTGCCGCGGGTGGGAGCGCCACGATCGTAGGGAATTCGGGAGATTGCACGCGACCGACGATTCGTCGATTTCGGCTGGAGTGCGGATCGTCACTAGCCGTGGCACCCTCCGACGCGGGCATGCGACCGGATCACGAGGGTGGTTCGATAGACGATGGCCCGGCCACGTTTGGCCGAGCTCGACCGCCGATCGGATGCCACCCTATGCATGACAACGTGCACGACGATCGCTTCGAGACGGCACCGACCGGTGCCGTCGATTTGGGTTGGCTGGCACCGCGGACGGTCGCCCAGGCACCGGACGCTACGGCGCAACGCGCGGACTCGGACCGGGTTCGGGTGGCGCACGCCAAGGCGTGGGCTGGAGGCGTGCCGCCGCACGTCATCCGTCGTGCCAAGCTGCTCCGGCCGCGGGTGGGTTCCGGGGTCGTCACCCGTCCCCGTCTGGTCGATCGACTGAACGCCGACCTCGACCATCCGCTGATCCTCGTCGTCGGACCGGCCGGGTTCGGCAAAACGACGCTGCTCTGCGAGTGGTTGGCCGGTTGCCCGACTTCGTCGTCCTGGCTCTCGCTGGACGAAGACGATGGCGACCTCGCCGCCTTCGTCGCCCACTTCGTGGCCGCGTTGCAGAGCGTGGCTCCCGGTGTCGGGGCGGCGACGCTCGAACTGCTGCATCTGCCGCGGCTGCCGTCGCCGACCATCCTCGGGGCCACCCTCTGCGACGATCTGATCGACCTCGATCGCCCGGTGATCCTCGTCCTCGACGACTACCACGCGATCACCCAACCGTCGATCCACGAGTTCGTCGCCGCGCTGCTCCGCCATCCGGCACCGGCGCTCCACCTCGTCTTGAGCGCACGCCGCGATCCGGCACTGCCCCTTTCGCTGTTGCGGCTCCACGGTCACGTCGCCGAGTTGCGCGCGGCCGACTTGCGCTTCACGGACGAGGAAGCGCGGGCGTTCCTGGCGGGAGCCGTCGACATCCCGTTGGATGGCGAGACGCTCCGCTTCCTGCAGGAGCGGACCGAGGGCTGGATTGCCGGTCTGCGCCTGGCGGCGTTGGCGCTGCGCGCGGAGGCGAACGCGGAAGGACTGGCCCAGGCCTTCGAGCTCCACGGTCGCCAGCACGTGATGGATTTCCTCCTCGATGAGGTGCTGGTGCGTCAACCGGCGCCGGTCCAGACCTTTTTGCTGCGGACCGCGATCGTCGATCGCGTCTGCCCCGACCTGGCCGACGCGTTGCTGGACACGCCGCTCGGTCTCGGCGGCAGCCAGGCGTTGCTCGAAGGGCTGGCCCGCGATCACCTCTACGTCGTCCCGCTGGGAGAAGATCGGATCTGGTTCCGGTATCACCACCTGTTTCGCGAGTTGTTGCGCCACCGGCTGCTGATCGAGGTCGGCGAACCGGGCGTGGCGGCGCTGCACGCGCGGGCGAGCCGCTGGTACGAAAACCAGGGAGCGATCGAAAAGGCGATCAACCATGCCCTGGCCGCGGGCGATCCGACGCGGGCGGCCGAGATCGTCGAGCGGCACGCGACGCACGCCCTCGAGTCGGCCGGATTTCAGACCCTCGGTCGTTGGTTGTCGCTGCTTCCCGAGGGTCTCGTCTTTTCGCGCCCCGGTCTTCTGGTTTTGCTCGCCTGGAGTATGCACCACCGGGCGCTGTCCGCCGCGCTGCGACCGCTGTTGAGCACGGCGCGCGCGCTGATCGACGAAGGCGAGAGCGATCTCTTGCCGGCGACCATTCGCACGCTGCGGGGCCACATCGAGGCGTTGTCCATCCAGGCCTTCGCGCCGCACGAGGAACCCGAGCGACTCGTTGCCTGGGGACGGAACGCGCTCGAACTGCTCCCCCAAGAGGAGACGGTCGCCCGCGGGCTCGCCACGTTCGGGCTCGCCCACGGACTGCGGATGCTGGGCGCCGAGGCGGAAGCGGCGCAACTCCTGACGGAGGCGAGCGAACGGAGCCGGCTGGGAGACGTCGCCGGCCACGCGCGCGCCCTGGTCGGGCTCGCCACGCTCCACCTGATCGGGGGCGATAGTGCCGCGGTGGAGCAGACGGCACGGGCCCTCTTGACCTTTGGCGTGGAGCGGCGCGTGCCGTATGCCACGCAATGGGCTCGCCTTCTCCTCGGTCTGGCGGCCTATCACCGGAACGAGGTCGACAAGGCGATCGAGTGCTTCGAGGCCGTCGTCAGCGATCGGGCGCCGGCGACGTTTTTCGTCCTGCGCGATGGGATGATCGGGCTCGGGCTGGCCTATCAAGCGCTCGGTCGACGACTCGACGCGCAGATGATCGCCGCTCGACTCCTCGAAACCCTGATCGACGCCGACGATCTCGAGAACATCGTGATCGTCCAGTCGTTTCGGATGCGGTTGGCACTCCGGCAGGGCGAATATCACGACCCGTACCACTGGTTGGTGACGTCGCCGTCTTGTTTTGACGGAGAGTTGCCGACCGCGCTCGCCATCCCGGCGCTGACGCGACTGCAGGCGCTGCTGGCCCGTAGCCGCGACGACGACGTCGCGCAGGCCCTGGCCGAGGGTGAGGCGGCGCTGGAGCGGTTCCGTCGTCTCCATCACCGCCTCGGCGAAATCGAGACGCTGGCGTCGCTGGCCATGGCCCACCACGCCCGCGACGATCGTCTGGCGGCCGGCACCACCCTCGCTCAGGCGCTCTCGCTTGCCGAGCACGGCGACTTGATCCGCGTCTTCGTCGACCTGGGGCCTCGCATCGCCGAACTCGTGCGCGACGTCGCCCAGCGGCAGCCGGCCTCGCCCTATCTGCAACGGCTGTTGCTCGCGTTTCACGACACCGGAGCCGGCGAGGTGTCCGCACCGGCGATCGAGCTGGGCCGGCTGGTGCCGAGCGCGCGGGATCGGCGAGACCTGCCGGAACAACTGAGCGAGCGGGAATTGGAAGTGCTGGAGCGGTTGAACCGCCGGCTCTCCAACAAGGAGATCGCCGAGGAACTCTTCATCTCGCCGCTGACCGTCAAGCGCCACGCCAGCAACATCTACAACAAACTCGGCGTCGACAACCGACGCCAGGCGATTCGCCGCTCCCTGGAACTCGGTCTGTTGCCCCAAGCCTGACGATCCCCGAGCGACCCCGCTGCAACCTTTTGCGCCCCTTTGGCCGATGCCCGGCCGTCCCCTGGGGCGCGATCATCCTGTCCATTCTTTGGTACGTCTTGGCGTGGATGGCAGGACGGACATGACCGGGACGCGGCACCTTTTGACGATGTACGAACCGGCCTGCTACGCCATCCGTGTTCGCGGAACGCTCGACGCCGGTTGGACGGATCGGTTCGACACCCTGCACGTTTCGCTCTGGAGCGCCGGTCGCGACGCGACGACCGAGCTGGTCGGCACGCTGGCCGACCAGGCGGCGCTCCTCAGCGTCTTGACCTCCCTCGACGATCTCGGCCTACCGCTCCTATCGGTTGGCGTCCTGCCGCGACGGTGAGTCCGCGTTCGCGGTCGGGGCGCCGGTCGTCGACTGATGCCCGAAGACGGCTGTGCGACAGAAGGGCGACGGCTCCATGACCGGACAGCCGCTGCTGATGATCTTTTCCATCTTCCGCGACCTCTCGTCCGCCATTGCGGCCGCCGCGCACGTCGAGGACGTGATCCGCTACCACGGGGCGGGTGTCGATGGGGCCGCCGTGCTGGCGAAGGATCCCGCGGGCAAGATCGTCTACCACGAGGTGGGCAAGCCGTCGATGCCGCAAGACGCCGCGCGCGGCGCCGTGCTCGGCGCGGTGGTGGGGATGATCTTTCCCCCGAGCCTGTTCGCCTCGGCCTTCCTCAGCGCGTCGATCTCGACGCTGGTCGATCGCGTCGAGGATGCCCAACTCGGGGACCCCGGGTTGCGGAAACTCGGTGCTCGTCTCGCCGCGGGACAGGCGGCGTTCGTCGTCGTCGGCACCGAGGCCGCGGTCAACCAGATCGCCGACGCCCACCTTGGGTATGAGTCGCTCGCGCGCCGGCGACTCAGCCCGCGATTGGTCGCGGCCGTCAGCGAGCCGACGGTGACCTCGCCACGAGACTCGGAATGATGGACCACGACTGACGAGTCGACGGGGCAGGGACGGCGGTCCAGAAAGGACCAATCGGCGCACGGGTCGCCGGGCTCAACCGGCGTCGGCGCGGCCCGGTCGGGTCCCCACGGGGCCGGGCGTCACGGCAGACCGACTACATCCAAATGGTTCCCGACGGTGGATGTGGGCGGTTTGACCGGAGAGGCACAGTGCTCCGCATCGGTCCTGTGCTGTTGGACCGGGGAGAAGGAGGTGGTTGCGAAGTCAGACATTCCGACGCTACGCATCCCTTCGGCTCTCGATCGACCGCGACCCAGTAGGAGAGGATTTGAGCATGGTCCGCACCAAGCGATTCGCGTTACTCCCGCTCTTCGCCGCGCTCCTCGTCGCCGGCGTCCTGCCGATGCTCGCCCACGGCGCGGCGGCGCAGGACGCGACGCCGGCCAACCAGGAGTCGTTCCCGGTCAAGGCGCGGTTCATCAACGCGATGACGAGCGTCGGGACGATCGACGTCGACCTCAACGACGACGACAACCGGATCATCCAGGGTCTCGACTACGGCAAGGTCTCCGACGAGGTCGAGTTGACGGCGCCGGTCTCCAACATCATCGTCAAGGAACCCCGCGACTTCCAGTACGACCTCTGGCTGTTCAACACCATCGTCTCCACCCAGGCCGGTGGGACCTACGTCATCACCGTTTCCGACTTCCTGATCATCCCGGTCCAGGTCGATACCAGCCCGCTCGGGGACAGGATGGCGCGCGGCCGGTTGGTCCACGCCTCGGCGCAGGCGCCGGCCATCGACGTCCTGGCCAACGACAAACCGACCCGGGTCACGAATCTGCGGTACGGCTCGGCCTCCGACACCGGCGAGCTGCCCGCGGGGACGTACGACTTCAAGCTGAACCAGACCGGGACCAGCACGACGGCGCTCGACGTGCCCAGCACCGCGCTGGACGCGGGGCAGTCGTACGTGATGGTGCTGATCGGCAAACCGGGGAGCACGGAGCAACCCCTGGCGACCATCAACGTCGCCACGCCGGTGCAAGCGAGTTAACCCTTCCTCGGGGATGGGCGGGCGGGAGCGCGTCGCGTTCGCGAACTCCCACCGCCTTCCCGTCGTCGATCACAACGTGGCGGCGCCGATCGGAGTGTCGGCGCCGCCGCGTGTTGCCACGAGAGATCGCACGGGTCCGCGTCGCCGGCAGAGGGAAAGGCGTCGGTCATGATTCGCATCCGCGTCGCAACAATGGTCGCCGTGATCGTTGCCGTGTTCGCGGGTGTGCGCGTTGATGGGGCGGCGGCCCAATCGTCCGCGTCGGCCGAGCAGCAACTGGCCGACAAGTACGCGCCGATCGCCTACCTCAAGAACCAGACGAAGGAGTGCGACAAAAAGGGTGAGGCGTACTTCCCGGCGCCGGTCGAATCGGTGCTCGGCAACCCCGCGATCGCCCTCAAGCAGGCGACCACCGATTCTTCCGCCACCGACCCGGTCGTGAAGATGGGGCCGACCGCTCAGGATCTCGCCGGCAAGGACGACACGTACTACCTCGACTTTCCCGGTAATCCGAGAGACCCTGGATGCACCTACGAAAAAGACTTCAAGGCGTTGGTCGCCCAAAATAACCTTCAGCCGACGACCTATGCCCACATCGTCCCCGATCCGGTCCACGATCAGCTTTTCCTTCAATATTGGTTCTACTACTACTTCAACGACTGGAACAATGGCCACGAGACCGACTGGGAGATGATCCAACTGGTGTTCGCCGGAACGGACCCCCAAGCGGCGCTTGCGGCCACCCCGATCAAGGTCGGTTTTGCCCAGCACGGCGGCGGCGAGTCGTCCGACTGGACCGACGACAAACTCGGCAAAGAGGGCGACCAAGTCGACGTCCATCCGAGCGCCGGCTCGCACGGAACGTACTACGGATTTGCCAACTACATCGGGTGGGGAGAAGGTGGCACCGGTTTCGGTTGCGACCACACGACTGAACCTGCCACCCGTGTCCCCCTCAACGTCGTCCTGGTTCCGAACGAACCGGACGCGAACGGCCCGTTCGCCTGGCTCCTGTACGGGGGACGTTGGGGTCAGCGCGAGAAGTCAGAGTGGAACGGGCCGAAAGGACCGAACCTCGGCAAGAAGTGGGGCGAGCCGCATGAGGCAATGGCGGATTGGCGAACTTCTAGTCTCACAGTACCGGCCTCGAAAACGATCGGTCCAAACGCAACCGATTTCTTCTGCGGCGTCGCCGCGGCCGGTTCCAAGATCGTAGCCCGCTTCATATCCACTCCCTGGTTGCTCGTCACCGCGTTCGTTGCCATCCTCGCCTTCTTCATCGGTCTCTTTGTCGTCAAACGGCAGGAGTTGGGCGAGGCGTTCGGCACCTACTTCGGTCACTTCCGGACGTTCCTCGGCATCGGCGCCTTCACGATCCCGATCGGGATTTTCTACAACGCATTGGCGATCCTGGTGAGCGAAAACCCGCCGATGGAGTGGGTCATCAAGTGGTTCAACGACACCGCCGGCGCCCGGCTGACGGCGGCGGCGATCGTCGGCGGGTTCCAACAGCTCTCGATGATCCTCCTCATCGCCCCCCCGGTCATCCAGGCTGTCAAGGACCTGCGTGCCGGGCAACAGATCTCGATACGCCGTAGTTTCCGCGAAGGCTATCGCCACATCGTCTCGCTCGCGCTCGCACTGGCGATCGTTGCCGTCGTTCTCCTGGTGCTGGTCCTGGTCATCCTTGGCGTCCCGGTGGCGATTTGGCTGGCGGTGCGCTGGCAGTTCTTCGGTCAGGCGATCATCCTGGACGACGCGCCATCCGGCGCGCAGGCGATCGCCC
Source organism: Thermomicrobiales bacterium (assembly GCA_036558305.1). Classification (GTDB taxonomy): domain Bacteria; phylum Chloroflexota; class Chloroflexia; order Thermomicrobiales; family UBA6265; genus DATBFX01. The sequence goes on from DATBFX010000387.1 coordinate 23,752, forward strand.
GCAGCTCGCGAGCGGTGACCGGTCGCTGGTGGCACGCCCTCGGCGACTCGATCCTCTGGCAGCTCTTCGCCCTGATCCCCGGACCGCTCGTCGGTGCGCTCTTGATGATTCTTGGCAAGGCCACGGTCGAGTGGGCAAACGCCTTCAGCAGTATCGTCTACGCGATCACCGTACCGATCTCGGTGATCGGACTGACGTTTGCCTATCTGCGCTACCAGCACCGCCAAGCGCTCGTCCAAAGCGCGCCTGCTCCCGACCTCCCCGCGGGCGCGCCCGAAGCGGCACCCGCGTAAGCGGGGAGGCGATCAACCGAGAAGGTGGATCGGCGAAGCAGGCCGAAGGGGGCAGCAGGACGACGGTGCGGATAGGAATACAGTCCTACCTTCGCAACCTTCGTCCTAGCCGCTGCATGTTCACGCCTCGAAAGACAACGGTGTTGTCAATCTGTGATTCTGTCACCCCGAACTCGTCTGTGACAATGTCCCCCCCTGCGTCTGTGCCTCGGTGGCTGCCTGCGGGTTGAGCGGCCGGCGCCACGGGTGGTCGGGACCCGGTTTTCGCGACCGCGTCGCCAGCGGGGCCGCGGCGACCGGGGTGGCGGTGGGAGCATCAACGGGTGCGACCCGCTCACTCCCGCGCAGCGCCCGCGCGTCGGGCGGCGCATACCGCCAGGCGAGTTCCTGCTCCCCGGACCAGACGCTCAGGGCGCCGTCGAGGTGGTGGCGGACCTCGACCGTGGCGCGCACGTCGGTCAGCCGCTCCCGTCCCGGCAGCAGTTGCAGGCGGCGTCCGTCGAGGGCAATCGTGGCGTCGTTGGCCACGACCCGGCGCTGCTTCGGACAGCAGACCTGCCGAGGATCCAGTCCCGGCGGCAGCGGGCGGTAGACACTCGCCGGCTCGGCGGGCGGCACGCCGAACCGCCGGTTGGAGCGGGGCAGGAACGCGGCCAGCACCGCCGTCGCCTCCGCCAGCGTCGCCGCCTCCGCCAGCGCCAGTTCCATCACCAGCCGGTCCTGGAGCGTCCCGAACAACCGCTCGATCCGCCCCTTGGCCTGCGGCGACTGGGCGGCGATGGAGGCGATCCCCAGCTCGGCCAGCGCCCGCCCCACCTGGCGGGGTTCCCGTTCCCCGGCCAACTGCTCCGCCAGCGTCTCCCGTTCGTGGTCGTGGTGGACGAAAATGCCGGAGCGGTCGTGGTAGACCGCCTCGGGACAGCCCAGCGTGGTGACGATCTGCTCCAGCCGCGCCAGGTAGCCGAGGCTGTCCTCCTGGCCCCGCCAGACCGCGCCGGCGACCTTCCCCGTCGCGTCGTCGATGGCCGCCAGCAGCGTCAGCCGCGGGAAGCGCCCCTGCAGCCAATCGCGGGGGCTGCCGTCGAGTTGGAGCAGCATCCCCTCCCGTGGTCGTCGCTCCCGCCGCTGCCGGTGGGCCGGGGGCCGGCGCTGGCGCGGGCTGGACTCCCCGGCCGCCCGCCGAATGCGCCGCACCGTGCTCAGCGAGAGGACGATCCCCTCCCGCTCCGCCAGCAGGTCGCGGAAATGGCTGTCGTTGGTCGCGGCGTAGGTCGTTTGGCTCAACGCCAACGCCCGCGCCCGCACGCCATCGGCCACCGCGTGGACCGGTGGCCGCCCCCGGTTGCCGTGCGGAATCGCCGCGACGCCCTCCGCCCGGTACGCCGCCAGGAGCCGGCGCACTTGCCGTAAGGAGAGACCGAGTTGGTCGGCCGCTTCGCCAGCGCTCAGCGCCCCCTCCAGCACCCGGTTCAACGTCATAACGCGGATCTGGTCTCGCCTGGTCAATGTCACTGCCCCATCCATGGGGTGACATTTTCACGGACCAGTTCCGGGTGTCATTCTCTCAGACGCATGACAACAACGGTTGACGTTGACTTCGCAAAATGATGAAATGGACCGGTTTGCACCCTTTTCGGTCTTGTGTCGTCATCGGCGTGAACGGATGCTGGTGCCGGGAGGACCGCCTCCGCCGCCAGAATCGGCGAATGGTTCCGTGCGCCGCATTGCCGGGACTCCCGGCGGTGGTTGGGACACCGACGTCTCCGGCGGTGAGCACGCGGGGGGATGATGGGCAATTTGTCCCGCGCTGCCGACAGGGGTCGCGGTATGGTCGGGCGCCGGTGGCGGCCTGGCTCGGTCCTGCTCCTTTGCCTCTTCCTGATTCTCCTCGGGCTGCACGCGGCGACGGTGGCTGCACAGGACCAAAACGACACCACTGAGGACACCGGTGCCTGGGATGGCGGCGAGAACGCCGCTCCCGCCGAGTCCGCGGCCGATCTCGAAAGCGATCTTGACGCGGGAAGTGCGCCGGAAGCCGGCGCCTGGGATAGCGCGCCAGCGGCGGAAGCACCGTCGGAACCGGCGCCCGGTGAAGCGCCGGACGCCGGCGGTTGGGACGGCAACGCGGGCGAATCGGTCGCCCCGCCGGCCGACAGCGACGGCGATGGGGTGCCGGACGACCAGGACAACTGTCCGTCCGTCCCCAACCCGGACCAGGCAGATAGCGATGGCGACGGTCTGGGCGATGCCTGCGACGAACCTCCACCCCCGCCGACAGAGGTACCAACCGAAACCCCGACCGAAGTCCCGACCGAGGTTCCGACCGAGGTCCCCACGGAAGTGCCGACCGAGGTGCCGACCGAGGTGCCGACGAAAAAGCCGACGCGCACGCCAACGGAGACGGAGACACCCACCGAAACCGCGGTGCCAACGGAGACGCCGACCGAGACACCGACCGAGACGCCGGTACCCACCGAGACCCCAACGCAGACGGCGGTCCCAACGCTGACGCCGCCAACCGCGGCCGTCCCGACCGTTACAGCAACCGTCACCGCAACGGCGGCGGCAACCCTGACCGCGACGCCGAAGGGAACCGGCACCCCTCCACCGAGGGTGGCAGCCACGAGCGAGTTCATCCTCGAAATCTCGTGCTCGATCGACTTCTCCGATCTGAACACGCGCACCGTCGGCGTGTCCGCCGAGGACAGGGGCGTCGGTCCTCCGACCATGACCTATACCCTCTATACCCTCGACCCCAACGTACCGGTACCCCCCGGTGAGCAGCCGGCGACGACGACGGATGTCTTCGAAAACTCGTTCACCGGTCCATACAGTCGCCTGCACGTGACCGCGCTGTATAAGGATGGGCGGGAGTACCAGGCCGACGCCCTGTGCCAACCGACGTTGCCGACGCCGACACCGACCCCGACCTTGACTCCTACGGCGACCTTCACCCCGACTATCACCCCGAGCCCAACAGCCACGCCCACCAAGCCCCCGACCAACACCCCGACTGCGACGGCGACCAAAGCCCCGACCAACACCCCGACCGCCACCCGGACGCCGACCAACACCGCCACCCCGACGGCAACTCGGACGCCGACGGAAACGGTGACGCCGGGGCCAAGCCCGACCCCGACCGACACCGCCACCCCAACGGCAACCCGGACCCCAACTTTTACTCCGACCGCTTCATTGACGCCGACGATCACGCCGACTCGCACCGCGACAGCGACCCCGACTGTGACTCCGACGCCGACGAACACGTTCACGCCCACGATCACGCCAACCCCGACCAATACCTTTACCCCAACCGCGACCCCGACCATCACCTCGACGCCGACGATCACACCGACGCCGACGATCACACCGACGCCGACGATCACCCTCACCCCGACGAACACCTTCACACCGACGGTTACGCTGACGCCGACGAACACCTCCACGCCGACGATGACCCCGACGGCGACCGCTACCCGCACCCCGACGTCGACGCCGACGATGACGCCCACGCAAACGAACACGCCGACGATCACGCCGACGCCGTCCTTGCCCGGCGGCACACTGACGATCTCGTGCGCAATCAGCGACGATCCGAACGTGCGCCGGCTTAAGGTCACCGCAAAGAATCTCGGGATGGGACCGCCGACGATGTACTACACGCTCTACACACTCGACCCGAGCGTGCCGGTGCCTCCCGACCAGCAACCGGCGACGACGACGGACCTCTACACGCAGACGTTCACGGGGGCGTACAGCCGCCTCTCGGTGTTCGCTACCTATTCGAATGGGGCGACGGCGGTCGCCGACGCGTACTGCGTGCCGATTCCGACGCCGACGCCGACGAACACGCCGACCAACACGGCCACGGCCACGGCGACCCTGTCGCCGACCGCGACGTATACGGCGACCGCCTCCAGCACCCCGACCAACACCCCGGTTCCGCCAACGGCGACCCCGACGCGGACGCCGACGGCGACGGCGACGGCGACGGCGACGGCGACGCCAACCGAGACGCCGACTGCAACCGCCACGCCGACGGTGACGCCGACTGAGACGGCGACCCCGACCGAGACACCGACCAACACGCCTGTGCCGCCGACGAACACACCAACGAACACGCCGACCGATACCCCGACCGCGACCCTAACGCCCACCGACACGGCGACCCCGACCGAGACACCGACGCCCACGCCGACAAACACGCCGGTGCCACCAACCGGCACGCCGACAGCGACTCCGACCGCAACGCCCAGTCACACACCCGTACCACCGACCGATACGCCGACCAACACGCCGACGGACACCGCAACCCCCACCGAGACACCGACGCACACGCCAACAAACACGCCGGTGCCGCCGACAGATACGCCGACGAGCACCCCGACAGAGACACCGACCAGCACGGCGACCGAAACCGCAACCGCGACGGAGACGCCGACGAGCACGCCGGGAGCTGCGGAGGTCACCAATACCCCGACGATCACGGCAACCGCGACGGAGACCGAACAACCAACCCTGACGCCGACGGAAGTGCCGACGGCAACGCCGACCGAGACCGCGACCGCGACCGCGACCGAAACGGCCACGCCGAGCGAGACGGCGGTCCCGGAGACCTCCACGCCGACCCCGACCGAGACAACCGTTCCGCCGACCGAAACCCCGAGCGAGACCTCGACCGCGGGCGAGACCTCGACCCCGCCCACCGAGACCGCGACGGCATCGGAGACGCCGACTGAGACGCCGACATCGGTCGAAACACCCGCTCCGACCGTCACGGAAACATCGGGCCCGCCGACCGACACCACGACCCCGACGGCAACCGTGACGACGACCAGCACGCCGTCAAGCCAGGAAGCGACCGACACCCCGACGCGCACCGCAATCGAGACGGCCACTCCGACCGAGACGTCCGTCGCGCCGACCGAGACCTCGACCGCGAGCGAAACGGCGGTGCCACCGACCGTGTCGGCGACGCCGTCGGAGACTCCAGCGGCCACCGCAACCGGGACGACGGTCGCTCCGACCGAGTCGCCGACTTCGGCCACCACGCCGACCGAGGGCCCGACTTCGACCGCGACGAGCACGCCGGTGATTCAGGAGGCAACCGATACTCCGACGGGTGCACCCAGCGCGACGGGGACCACGAGCGCCACGGAGGAAGCGACCGAGACGCCGACCGAGGAGCAGACGGCGACGGAGACGGCCATCGCCTCCTCGACGTCGACCGCGACAGTGGCTGCATCCCGGACCGCCACGGGGACCGCACCGGCGGAAGCGACCGAGACGGCGACGCCGACCCAGACCTCGACGACGGCACCGGGCGCCAGTGCGACCGCAACGGCCACCGTCGGCATCGCGGAGGTGCCCACCGATACCCCGACCGCGACCGAGGAAGCGACGGTGGTGGCGACCGCGACAGAAGGCGTGACGGAGACCCCGAGCCCCGAGCTCACGGCCGGCCCAACCCAGACGCCGACTGCGACCGCGGCCGCCAGCGAGGAGGCGACGGTCACTCCCGAGTCCACCCTGATACCTGAACAGGTGACGACGGCAACTTCGACGCCGAGCGCAACGTCGTCCGCCGCGACTGCAACGGGCACGTCGACGCCGGCGCCGAACGAGACGCCGGTGCCGACCCACACGCCGAAACCGACGAAGACTCCGCGGCCGACCGCCAGCCCGACGAGGGTGACGGCGCCGAAGACGGGGGTCGGGACGGCGGCCGGCGGTAACGACAGTCTCGAATGGATGCTCGTGCTTGGCGCCTTGGGTCTGGCGGGGTTTGCGCTCATCCTCGCCGGGGTGCGGCGACGGGACTAGGACGGCGAGGGTGCGAGCCACGCGACGCCGAGCGTCGCTGGAACAGACGGGAGCAGCGAGGAAGGAGCGGTCGTGATGCGTCGGGCAATCGTCGTACTGGCGCTCGTCTCGGTCATCGGGATCGCCGGCGCCGCCCTCGGGCGTTCGGCGATGGAAACCGGCGCCCAGGAAGACACCGCAACCGCGGCCGGCCATCCGCTGGTCGGCACCTGGATCATCGACGACGTCAATAATCCGACGGATGCCCCGTCGCTGACGGTGTTCACGGCCGACGGAATCGTGCTCGACGCGTCGGCGGCCGGTCGCACCGGCGCCGGCTCGTGGAGGGTCACGGGGCCACGCTCCGGGGCCGCGACATTCGTCTACGTGATCGAGGGACCCGCCGGGAACTACCGCGCCAACGTGATCATCCGGGCCGCGTTGGACGTCGCCGCGGGTGGAAACACGCTGACCGCGCGGTACTCCTACACGGCGGTTGCCCCCGACGGCACGGTCGTGCGGTCACTCAGGAGTACGGCGCGCGGCGTGCGGGTATCCGTCGAACCGGTCGAGGCAGAGGGTTCACCGCTGGCGGGATTCCCCACGGTCGAAGCCGCCCCGCAAGGGACCCCAGCGACATAGGGAATGCCCGAATCGAATCCATGCCCACGACGATCGTGCGGTCCGGTGTCGTGCTGCGCCGCGATCGTGGTCCCTCCCACGATGCGGTCGAGCGCGCCTGGGCAACCCAACCGTGGCCTGCTGCGATCTCAGCCCGCCAGCGAATCGTGACGGCCTGGTTCGGTTCGGTGACCGCGCGCCTTGTCGACGCGGAGGTGACTGCTCCGGATCGAGGTACGTCGCCGGCGGAGTCTTGAGCCATCGTTTGGCAGGCACGCACCAACCCAAAATCCAACGGCAACCCACCTGGCAGTGGTCCTGGCAAATTCTGCAGTCCACCCGATTGCGGAATGACGATTCCGTCGTAGGGGCGGACCGGCTCCTCTGCATCCCGCTGAAACGCCACACCACGCACAGGCGACGGTGAGCCCGGCCGCGCGGTTACTACCGCGCGGCCGGGCTCTCAGCGACCGTCTCAAATCCCTTTGCGTAGCGACTGCTCCTCGCCGAAGCGGGCGAGGCTGAACGGACGGTAGCGGTCGTAGAGGGTGATGATCAGCGCGAACAGGAGCACGAAGAAGAGCGTGTCGGCGAGGTGGATCGAACCGCTCCCCGACCGCAGCAGGTAGTAGAAGCCAACGGCGATGCCGGCGTTGATGGCGGCCATCGCGGCGAACTGCGTGAAGACCGATTGCCAGCCGGCCCCTCGCCGCGCCAGGAATTGACTGACCACGGTGTTGATAACGAGGACGATCGCGACGCCGATCGCGATCTGGAGGTTGCTCGCATCGACGTGGGGCAGGACCTGACCGAAGATGCCGCTGACCAGCGCCAGCATGACGATCTTTTCGAGCAGTTGCTCGTTGAAGAGACGGCCCATCATCGTTTGCCTCGCGGTCTCCACCTGCGCGGGGGTGAGATCCGGTTCGTCGGCATCGGCATCGATCCGCCACGACCAGTCGTACGGCGGCAGCTTGGGCCAGACGATTCGGTAGGCCACGTAGAGGGCGACCACGGCGACCACGGCGATGACGACCGTCCACCCCGGATACTTCCTCATCAGATCGGTGGTGTCGAGCTCGGCCACGTGGATCCAGTACTCCTGCGGTAGCTTGATGAAGATCCAGATCGCCGCCGCGGCGCCGATGACCAGGCGCTTGCTCATCCGCAACGGGTTCCAGCGCAAGCGTACCGCCTCGTAGAAGATGAAGAAATACTCGAAGGTGTTGGGGAAGACCAGCAACAGCCAGCGCAGCCCCGTCATCTCGAAGAGCATCGCCCCGACCAGGCGGTAGAAGTAGAGGAAGCGGCTCACCTTGAACGCCACGAGGTGACGCCAGTTGCGCATCGTGGCGAGGTAGAGGATGGTCAGGTAGTAGATGTCGAGCGCCTTGTCGTACCCCTGGTAGTTCGTCAGATCGAGCGATGTCCATTTCTGATAAATCGTCTGGTCCGCCGCGTCGAGGAGCATCGCCGCGATCTCGGCGGGCAAGGGGAAGCGGGGGACGAACAGGGGGATGATGAGACGCAACCCCACCACGATCGCGAAGATGATGAGGTCCTGCGTATGACCGCTCACATGCATGCGCCTTCCGCGATCGGGTACGGGGCCGCTGGTCGATTCGGGGCGAGTCCACGGTGGGCTCGCCCCGGCTGGCGCCGGATCGGATACCGGCGCCGGTCGGTGCGTCTACCTCGCGGCGACCGGCGTCGCCTGCGTCTGCGCGGCCGACTGCGCCCGCGCACGCTGCTCGATGAGGGTCGCGACCAGACCGGTCCAACCTGTCTGGTGGCTGGCGCCGATGCCGGCACCGTTGTCGCCGTGGAAGTACTCGTAGAAGAGGATGTGGTCCCGCCAGTGGGGGTCGGTTTGGAAGACCTCGGTCCCGCCGTAGACCGGCCGGTGGCCGTCCGGTCCGCGCAAGAAGATCGCGACGAGGCGGCGGGCGAGATCGTCGGCGATTTCCGCGAGCGTCGCCTCCTTGCCCGAACCCGTCGGGTACTCGACCCGGAAGTCGTCGCCGTAGAAACCGTGCAGGCGGCGCAGACCGCCGACGAGGAGAAAGTTGACGGGGAACCAGATCGGGCCGCGCCAGTTGGAGTTGCCGCCGAACATGCCGGTGCTCGACTCCGCCGGTTCGTATCTGATCGAAAAGGTCTGTCCGGCGGCGTGGAACTCGTACGGCTGCGCGTGGGTCCTGCTGATCGAGCGGATGCCGTAGTCGCCGAGGAACTCGTTGGGATCGACCATCCGGCTCAGGATGCGCCGCAGCCGGTCCTCCGGCACGATCGTCAGCAACCGGTGCTCGCCGTCCGCTTCCGTGCGCGCGGGTGCCACCGCCGCCAACTCCGGATGGCGTTCGAGGATACCGCGCAGGTGCGCCATCAGCGTGGGTGCGCGCTGTTCCAATCGGGGGCCAATCGGGATGGCGGCGATGATCGGTATCAGACCGACGAGCGAGCGCACCTTGAGCGGGACCTCGCGTCCGTCCGACGCGTGGAGCTCGTCGTAATAGAAACCATCCTCCTCGTCCCAGAGACAGGCCGCGCCCTCGCCGAGACCGTTCAGGGCACCGCCGACGGCGAAGAAGTGTTCCACGAACTTGACCGCGAGGTCTTCGTACGTCCGGTCCTGCTCGGCCAGTTCCACGGCCATCGCCCCGAGGGCCAGGCAGTAGGTGGCCATCCAGGCGGTGGCATCGGACTGTTCGAGGGTGATGCCCGGCGGCAGGTTGGCGCTGCGATCGAAGACGCTGATGTTGTCGAGACCGAGGAACCCGCCGGCGAAGACGTTGCGGCCGTCGGCATCCTTGCGGTTGACCCACCAGGTGAAATTGAGCAGGAGTTTGTGGAAGACGCGGGCGAGGAAGGAGCGGTCGCCCACCCCGGTGCGCTCGCGCTCGTCGACGTAGATGCGCAGCGCGGCCAGGGCGTGGACGGGCGGGTTGACGTCGCCGAACGCCCACTCGTAAGCCGGCAACTGCCCGTTCGGGTGCATGTACCACTCGCGCAAGAGGAGGAGGAGTTGATCCTTGGCGAAATCGGGGTCGACGAGCGAGAGCGGAATGCAGTGGAACGCGAGGTCCCAGGCGGCGTACCAGGGATATTCCCATTTGTCCGGCATCGAGATGACGTCGCCGCTGTTGAGGTGGCGCCACTGGCTGTTGCGCCCGTGCTTGCGCCCCTCCGGCGGTTTGGGCCCGACCGGGTCCCCCGAGAGCCATTCCTGCACGTCGTAGTTGTAGTACTGCTTGGACCAGATCATGCCGGCCAGCGCCTGACGCTGAACCCGCCGCTCGTCCTCGCCGAGGGACGCGGGCACGAGTCCCTCGTACAGGCGGTCCGCTGCCGCCTCGGCCGCGGCGAACGCGGAGTCGGCGCCCTTGAACGGATCGGCGACCCGACCGTTGGAGAGACGCAGGAGGATCGATTCGGTCGCACCCGGCGCCACCGACAATCGGTAGTGCGCCGCCACCTTGGTCCCCTCGTTCGCGGGGTTGACGGCGTCGGTTTCGCCCTGAACGAGGTAGCGATCGATCCCGTCCTTGACGTAGGGGGTCGCGTTCTGCCCGCCCCAAAGACGCTTGGCGTCCGTCTCGTTCTCGGTGAAGAGGAGATCGGGCGTGCCGCGGCAGGCGAGGACGTAGTTGCCGATCATGTGGTGGTCGGCGGCCACGAGGCGAACGTCGGCACCGTCGTCGAGCCGCCGCAGCGACGGTCGCCGGGTATCGCGCCCCCAGGCCCAGGTGTTGCGGAACCAGAGGGTCGGCAGGAGGTGGAGGGGCGCCGCCTCCGGCCCGCGGTTGGTCGCCGAGATTCGGACCAGGATGTCCTCGGGGGCAAGTTTCGCGTACTCGACGAGGACGTCGAAGTAGCGGTCCTCGGCGAAGACGCCGGTGTCGAGCAGCTCGTACTCGGGTGCCAGACGGCCCCGGCTCCGGTTGGTCTCGACCAGGTCGCCGTAGGGGAAGGCCCGCTGGGGGTACTTGTAGAGACCCTTGAGGTAGGCGTGGTCGGGGGTGGCATCGAGGTAGAAGTAGTACTCCTTGACGTCCTCGCCGTGGTTGCCTTCGCTCCCCGTCAAACCGAAGAGGCGCTCCTTGAGGATGGCATCTTGCCCGTTCCACAAGGCCAGGGCGAAGCAGAGCCGCTGCTGGTCATCGGAGAGGCCGAGCAGCCCGTCCTCGCCCCAGCGGTAGGCGCGGGAGCGGGCGTGGTCGTGGGGGAACGAATCCCAGGCGGCACCGCCCTCCGAATAGTCCTCGCGGACGGTGCCCCACTGGCGCTCGGAGAGGTACGGGCCCCAGGTGCGCCATTCGGGGGCGATCTCAGCGGTAAGGTCGTCGGAGGGGGTCGCCGTCGCGCTCATCGTCTGTTCTCCGCTCCTGGTCGGGCGTCGAGTGCGGGGTCGTCCCACACCCGCCGAAACCGTCTCTGCCGTGAAGGTGTCGCTCGGATCCGGGTTCAGACCACCTCGGTGCGCTTGGCTGGTCGAACCCGCGTGCTAGGGTATCGCCGGGGACGCACCGGCTGATCGTCCGCGATGGACCAAAAGGGATGCAACCGCGGTAACGAGTCCGACCGCGAGCAGCACGACGGCGGCGATGACCAGACGCCGCAGGACGATGTCGAACACGGCCGCGGCCGCGTCGTGCCGGACGCCGGTGGCAAACGCATCGAGGTAGCGCGAACGCGCGACCAGGAGCAGAACCAGCAACAGCGCCATCGCCAGCGCAAGACCGACGCCCGCACGAAACAACGCCCGGCGACGGTCGACCGCCACCAGAATCGTGAGAACGAGCGCAACCACGGCCGCGATCGGCACGCCGAAGCCGACGTCGTCAAAGATGCGAGTCACCCGCTTCGCCGAGGCCAGGTCCGCCGAATCGACGAGCACGAATTCGGTGGTCCGCGGGGAACTCACGGGAACCGACGAAAGGTCGACGCCCGAGTCCTGGAGCCTCGTTTCGACCGCCTGGACAATTGGGGCGAGATCGAGCACGACTTGACCGTCGCGTGTCGAGAGAGCACCACTCTGATCTCTGCCCCTGATGAGCGCCACGATCTCCGCGTGCGCGGCACGATTGGCGGTCGACCAGAAGGTGGCGAACTGCGAGGAACTGATGACGTCGTGCACGGCGCTCTCGACTCGCGGGCGAAGGAATTGCGCCCCCAGGGCTGGGCCATAGCGATCGAGAATCGCGTTGGTCACCGCTGTCGAGGCAGCATCCTGGATATCGGTATTCGTGGCGAGCTGGTCGACCGTCGCGACGTAGCGGTCGGTATTGAACACGAGCGCGTGCGCCCAGCCGGTGATGAGACCGAGCGGGGCGAGCAGGCAGAAGAGGATGAGCAACACCCAGCTCAGGATTCTGCGCCAGAGCGGTGCTCGATCGGTCGTTCCGGCGATCGCCGCCATCGGCAAGACTCCCGACTGGGTGTCGTTCACCACACCGGCCCGAGCGGTGCGTCAAGACGCGCGCGCCGGTGTGGTGTCAGGCGGATGGGGCCGGGCTCTCGGCCGCGGACGATTGGCCGGCCAGGGCATCCTTCAGCCGCTGTTCGGCTTCGGCGGAGAGGTTGGTCTGCAAGACCGTGCCGCCGAATGGCTTCATCTCCTCCAGCACCCGGTCCGGCGTCGAGCGGCGAACCAGCAGGAACACCGCCGCACCGCCCGCCGGCAGGGACGAGGCGACCCCTTTCGCAAACTTGTCGTCGATCCCGTAGTCGCTGAAATGGCCCGCGATCGCGCCGGTGGCCGCGCCGATCGCCATGCCGGCGATCGGGGCCAGGAAAAGCAGACCGATCAAACCGCCCCAGGCGGCGCCCCCGAGGGCGCCGGCGCCGGTGAGACCGACGCCCTGGTCGAGTTTGATCTTGTCGCCGTCGCGCCGTGCGACCATCACGTCGTCGAGTTCGATCAGTTGCTGTTTCTGCAGTCGACCCAGCGTCGCCACCGCCTGTTGGGCGACGGTCTCGCTCGGGTACGCGATCGCGATGAGATGGCTCACGGTTCAGTTCCTCCGCTTGGGCGTCGGATCCTGGCACTCAGAACCCGGCGAATCGACATTGGTTGAGTAGCGCCTGGCGCTCGCGCTTGTGACTCAGGATCAAGGTGGGTGAAGGGGAACGGAAGCACCGGAACGGCGCAAAAGGATGTAGCCCCGGCCGATGTCGGGCGTGGGGGTGGCGCTTGCATCAGAGACCGACGCGTCCGGTGACGGCCCGGCGCAACCGGCGCTCGTTCATCTGCGAGAGGGCGCTGATCACGAAGACGACGACGAAGAGGAAGAGCGACACCCGCTGCGCCACGTTCAACGTCGCGTCGGTCGTATCGGTCTGGAAGCGGGACTCGAACAAAACGTGGGTGCCGCTCAGGATCATGAATGCCCCGGCCGCGGATGTCGCCAGGAGGAAGATGTTTTCCCCGAGCCGGCGGCCGAAGAACGCGCCGGCCGCGCCGCCGACGACGGCGATGACGAGGGAGAGCCAGTGATCGGGTCGCGATCCGAAGATGTCGATGATCCCCACCACGGCAACGCCGATGACCACACCGAGGACGGCACCGGCGATCCAGAGACTGAACGCCACCAGCGCGTAGAGCGCGAAGGCGCCGATGAAACCTGCGATAAAGGCGATCAAGACGCGGGTGGCCTCGGACTGATCGGCGAAGATCTGCATCGCCAGGATAAATCCGAGACCGAATCCCATCGCCGCCAACGCGAACCGGAAAAGCATCGTGCCGTAGACGGCAACGAACACCCCGGCCACGACCAGGACGATACCCCAGAGCAGATCTCCTCCAGACACGGCCACTCTCCTCGTTGATCGACGTCGCGTGACGCGAAGGGTCAGGGCGGCGGAACCCGCTCGACGGACAGCAGGGGCAAGCCAAGGTCGTAGAGACTCGTCAGGACCCCGATCAACGCCTGCTGATCGGGCAAGCGACCGACCAACTCGGTGATCGGGTTGTCGCGCGCCGCCGAGACGGTGATCTGCAAACCGCCGAGGCGGTCGGACCAATCCGCGCCGAGCGTTCCCTGGACACGGATGGTGTAGGTGGCAGGCTCGTTCGACGTGAGCCGGTGCCTGCGGCGGGTCATTCTCTTCCCCAGACGTCGCTCGAACCGAGGCCGGTCACCCTATCAAGCCTGATTCAGCCGGTCGCGCGACGCATGCGCCGGAGAGCAGCAAAAGGATGTAGCCGTTCGAAGCCGCCGATGCCGGTGCGCTGGCTCTGCCTCGATGCCACGCCCCCGTCACGTCCTTGGCCCACCCGGATAGCGTGCACTTCCGTCTCTCGTTTGCCTCTTCGATCTCGCCGGGCCTGGCAGTCTCAGCCCGAACTCCTGGCCGAGACTGCCATCGCTTTCGCTCATTGAACAGGCCCGGAGGCGTCGGCAGCGGCGACGTCGTTGAGGGTCCAGGTTTTGTCGAACAGCGGTTGCTCCGGGCCATAGAAGCGGAAGATCAGCCAGAATTCCTCGCCCGCGGTCGGAATCCAGTTCTGCTCCAGACCCTCGGGCGCCTCTGGCCCGATGTAGACGTCAACCGACCCATCCGCGTTGACCGTGAGCTTGCCTTTGTCGTACGAGGAAACGCCGACCCGGTTCTGCGGGTTGGGGATGAAGCCGTTGGTGTCGTTCGCGTAGGCGATCACCGACCAGAAGTCACGCGCCGGAGTGTCGGCCGGCACCCGCAGCCGGTAGAGCCGGTCGCCTTTGAAAAACTCCCCCGAGGCATCGGCCAATCCCTTCAAGTAAAAGGAGGCCGGAAGCTTCCCAGGTTCGCCCAGCTTCTTCGGCGCCCAGGTCGCGAAAAAGGTGAAGCCGCCGCCCCGGTGGTCGTAGTCGAGCGCGCCGTCGCCGTAGAAACTGAATCCGAATGTCTCGCCGCGATTGAGCGCCGTCCACTGCCGGTCCGGCCACCAGGCGTCGCCCGAGCGATGCACGAAGTAGTCCCGCATCAGCTCCTGCGCCTGCGTCACCGCCCGGGCGAGCAGTTCGGCGCGCTCGGCGCTCGGCGCGAACGGTTTGCCCTTCTCGATCCCGATGCTCGTCAGCATGTGCGCCATCACGGCGTCCCGCGGCTGCCACGGCTCCTCCTGGATGACCTCGGCCAGCAGCGCGAAGTAGCGGAGGTCGAACGGCGGCAGGGTGTCCCAGGTCAGTGGGTAGCAATCGACGAAGCGGGTCGCCGGTGGGTTGGCCGCATCCGCCAGGGCATAGGTCTTCAGTCGCTGGCTGTAGGCGACCGCATCCGCCAGCGTGCCGGACCCGATCGGGATCGGGCGCAACGCGGTGTGGACGAAGACCGTGGGCGACGGGACGACAAAGTAACCCTCGGGTGCTGTCCCCGAATAGTCCGGGGGGAGGAAGAGATACTTCCCTCCCTTGCCGGCATCGTCGCCCGACGGCCCCATGTCGACCAGTGGCACCTCCCAGGTATCGATGCCGCTGCCGAAGAGGGCGACCTTGTCGGAGGCGGGTGGGACCTCGACCACCATGGGGCCATTCCGCAGGTCGGAGACGGTGGCCACGTAGGGCGTCTGGTTGTTGGCGGTCAGGAACCCGTGGCGCGGTTCCATCACGTTGGACATGTAGACCACGTCGCCGAAGTTGGCGTCGAGATCGCGCTTGAGCGAGGCGCGAAACGCCGCCATGCTGACGGCGGGCATCCCCCAGATCGCCGCCTCGACGGCACGCGGGAAGACGAGTTGCTCTTGCAGATCGGCGGTCGATGCGGTCATCCGATAGCTCCCTTTCGCGCGCTCTCGGTTACGAACGACGAGGTGAACCGGTCGAAAACAAGCAGGGCATCGCCTCAGTCAACACGCTCGACCGCCGGTAGCTGCCGGCGATCATCGTCCCTATCTAGCCGTTGACCCGTTCGATGTCGTTCAGCTTCCAGGTCTTGTCGTAGAACGGCTCCAGCGGACCGTAGAAACGGAAGATCGGGAACCATCCCCGCCCGGGTACGGTCCGGATCCAGTTCCGTTCCTGTCCTGCCGGCAACTCGGGACCGAACCAGATGTCGACCGACCCGTCGGCATTCACCGTGGGGTTGGTGTACTGGCTGATCGACGGGAATGGCTTCCCATTTTGCAGCTCGGAGCGGCTGATCGCGTCGTAGACAACGATCGACCAGAAGTTGTTGATGGGGATCTGCGGCAGGACGCGCAGCCGGTAGGTCTTGGCACCGTCGAGGAAGTTGCCATCGGCGTCCCGATAGGTCCAGAGGTACTGCGACCCCACGCCGACGTTCTTGGCCATCATCGCCGGATCGTTGCCGAGGGCCATGTAGTAGACCCACGCCCGCCGGTCGACCATGAGGACGCCGTCGCGCATGAAGGTGTAGGGGGTGTCGCCGATGCCTTCCCATTGCCGGTCCGCGTAGTACGGGACCTCAGGATCGCGCGACGCAAAGGTATTGGCGCGGGCAATGGCCGCCGCGGCGTGGGCGGCCTCCGCCAGCAGCGCCAGTTGCCGCTCGTCAGGCGCAAACGGCTTGCCCTTTTCGATCCCGATCGACTTCATGTGCGCGCGTTCGAGCGGCGTGAAGACGTCGCCTGGCTCCTCCTCCACGAGTTGCGCGAGTTGCTCGAAAAAGGTGATCGTGTCCGAGTGGATCGTGTCGATCGGCTGCCCCGACCCGTTGAGGTACTCCATGGCCGGCGGATCGCTCGCTTGGGCCAGCGGATAGACTTTGATCTGCTTCATCAACGACACCGCCTGGTCGGTGCTGTTGTTGACCAGGAATCCGCGCACACCGAAGAGGACGCTGTACGTCGGCGACCGGACCACGAAATAACCATCCGGCACGCTGCCTTGGTGCCCCGGTGGGAGGAACAGATATTTGCCGCCCTGCCCCTTGTCAGGCCCGAGCGGCCCGATGTCCACCAGGAACCGTTGCAGGGTGTCGTTGGCGTTCCCAAACATATGCGGCGGCGCTTCGACGACCGTCGGACCGTCGCCATTCAGATCGAGGAAGCCCAGCGCGTAGACGGTCTCGGTATTTGCGGTCAGCAGGAGCGTCTGTGAGTCCATTAGAGACTCCCAGACGACGACTTGATTCGCACTTCGCGCGCCGAATTCCCGCAGCCCACGCCGGGTCTCGATGATCGCCACCGGCGGAATCTGGGTCAGGTAGACCTCGATCGCGCGATTGAAGACGAGTTGGTCGAGCAAAGCATCGGCTGCCTCGCGGGTCGGGTAGCCGTTCTCGAACGCGAAGTCGCCGAACCTCGTCTTGACCACTTCAGTGGTGATCCAACCATGCCGGTCGCCGGTGTTCGTTGCCTGCTGCATCACGGTGCTCCTTCTCTTGCAACGACTGCCACGGACACTCACGTCACATCGGTCTGTACGGGACGGAATGCACGATCTCGGACTCCGGTCACTGAATCGCGCAAACGACATTCGGTGCCGCCGGTGGAGGATTAGCCCACCCGCTCGATAGCCGGTGGCCGCCAGCGGCCGGCCGCGACCTCCGGTTTCGGCAGGTAGAGCCGCATAGGGATCTCGAACCCGCCCTCCGCCGGCCCTGGCAGCCAGTTCGACCCGGGGACGTCGGTGGGTCGATCGCGCTGCACCGCGATCGTTAGCGAGCCGTCGTCGCCATGCGCGAGGTGGCTGCGCGAGCCGAGCATGTAACGGTCGATCGGGTTGTCGACGAAGAAGAACTCCAGGTTGTAAATGTACATCGACCAGAAGGCGTTGACCGGCGGCAGCTCGTCCGGGGCGAATCGCAGGCGATACCGGTGCCCCCCGTCCAGTTGCTCACCCGCCGCATCGACCCTGGTCAGGGGATAGCACGCATCTTCGACGAGATTGCCGCCGACGCCGAACAGCGTCCAGGCGGCGCGGAGGGGATAGTTCGTGCCGAATCGCCCCATGTCCCGCGTCAACATCCAGCCGTGGACCTGCTCGCCGAGCGGAGTCGCGCGGATTTGCTGCTGTCCGGCTTTGATGCCCTCGCCGATCGCGGTCTGCACCTCGGGCGAGAAAGATGCCCAGGGGAACGCGGCGCCGGGTGCGATCCCGAGCGCCGCGATCCGCTCCAGCACCGGCGCGTCCGCGGGATAGGCCGGGTTGGTCGTTAGCAAGGCGTTCAGCCGGCCGAAAAACCGAGACGGTGTCATACCAAGCACTTGCCGGGGAACGGGCGTTTCGGCATCGACCCCCGGTTTGAGCGGCACCTCGGCCGGCGGCTGCCAGGCGGTTCCCCAGGCGCTCAGTGGCATGAGACGGAACTGGTCCTGGAGCGCGTTGATCGGGGTCGTCTCCGCGGGGTTCTCGATCCGGATGCGACCGCCGAGATTCGTCATCGCCGTCGGCATCCGCAATTCGGTCAACCCGGTGGGGAGGTCGCCTTGCCAGTCCGGCCCGACGAGCGCGAAGTTGCCGCCCTTGCCACCCGAGCCCCGCGTGCCCATCGACAGCGGGACATCGTTCCAGCCGTTGAGGAACTGCAACAGCCAGAAACGATCCGGGATGTCGGGGACGGAAAGCGCCAGCGGTTCGCCGGAAAGATCGCAATTGGCGATCGAGAGCAGCACGTCGAGATTCATGCCGACGACGGTGCGGTCCGAGGCATCTGGGAGCTGCCGGTAATGCCCGAACCGGTTGACCGGTGCCAGCGGTCCGGTCGGCTTCGTCACCGCTGTCGAGCGGTCCTGCTGCACCTCGATGTAGACGAGCGGGAACCCGAAGACGTACGCCTCCTGGGCGAGTCGTTTGGCGGCCTCGGGAGTCAGGTGGGTGGAACGTTCCGTCGTCATCATGCGTCTCCTTTCCTCCATTCACTCACGTCGCGAAGGTTCGGCGCACTCGCGATCGCGATCTGCTCGCCTGGTCGCATCGTCGTGTCTTCGTCCGTTGCGGTAGAAGAAGAGCCGCGATCGCCCCCAAGGAAGACAATCCCGGGGGCGATAGCGGCTCTATCGCACGCCGTTCGCAGCCTACTGCCGCATCATCGCCACGTGGAACAGGTCGGCGGGGTCGATCAGGTGGTCGTGGCTGTCGGACCCGACGTCGATTTGAACCCAATTGACCTTCCCATTGAAGGCGTTGTCACCCGCCGCGTAGTCGTCGCTGACCGGCGCGCCCGTGTCCCGGCCCACGTCGGTCGTCTCGTCGAGCGAGAAGCTGAAGAAGTGCGTCCGCTCGACGCGCCCCGAACCGGCCGGCACCCCGCCGACGAAGAGTGCGACGTTGCCCCCCTTGCCGATCCCACCGCCGTCGTAGGCGAACTCCATCCGCACCTGATTGACTCCGGCCGGGATGATCGTGTCCGAGGTCACCTTGTAGGTGGTGATGGAGCCGTAGTTGTAGGCGTAGGTCAGGGTCCCGTCCTTGACGTAGAGCGCCCAGCCGCCGCCGGAACCGCCCTGGTTGATGATCACGCCCGACGCGCCGTCGTCGGGCACGACCACCTCCGCCGTGACCGCGTGGGATTTGCTCATCACGCTGATCAGGGTGTTCTCGTTTAGGCGTCCCATGCCTTCCACGAGGACCTGCGAGGTGCCATGCACCAGTGTCGGCCGCCCCGCGCGCTCCGGGATCAGCCGCTCCCAGACGCGATCGTCGAGCGGCAGGACGTTGAACCGGCGCGCTTCGAGCAGGAAGAGCCGTTGCAGCTCGTGCAGCTTATCGGGCATCTCCTTGGCGAGATCGTGCGCCTGCGTCCAGTCCTTCGACCCGTCGTACAACTCCCAGACGTCGTCGTCGAAGGCAATGGTCTTCGCCTCGCCCATCGCCCACGGCGTGCGGTGTTTGGTGATCGCCGACCAGCCCTTGTGGTAGATGCCGCGGTTGCCGAACATCTCGAAGTACTGCGTCTCGTGCCGCTCCGGCGCGGTGCCGTCGCCGAAGCTGTAGAGCATCGAGACACCCTGGATCGGGTCCTGCGTCACGCCGTTGACCTGCACCGGTTCCGGGATGTTCGCCGCTTCGAGCACGGTCGGGGCGACGTCGATCACGTGGTGGAACTGATTGCGGACCTCGCCCTTGGCCGTGATTCCGTTTGGCCAGTGGACGATGGTGCCGTTGCGGGTGCCGCCCCAGTGGGAGGCGACCTGCTTGGTCCACTGGTACGGCGTGTCCATCGCGTGCGCCCAGCCGACCGCGTAGTGCGGCGAGGAGGCGGGGCCGCCCCATTCGGGTATCCGGCCGAGCAGGTAGTCGACGGTCTCCAACCCGGGCGCGTTGACCGAGGCGCCCTCATTGAATGTGCCCTGTAGGCTGCCTTCCGCCGACGCGCCGTTGTCGCCGATGACAAAGTAGATGAGCGTCTCGTCGAGGATGCCGAGCGTATCC
>DATBFX010000388.1:0-11872 GCA_036558305.1 Thermomicrobiales bacterium
CCGCCCTCCTCGACTGCGCTCCTGAAGGAGGGCGGACACGGCGGTCCGCCCCTACGACAATCGCGGAGGCCATCTCTTTTGCAGATCCCGATTGGGTCGGCCCGATCGGCGCCGTCAGAACGAGAAGAAGGCGGCCGTTGCCGGCCGCCCTCCGCTCAAACCTCGCCGCGCGCTACGCCACGCGACCGCTCTTCAGCGCGGTGCGCATGCAGCGCGTGCAGATGTCGATCCGGACCGGTTGGCCGTTCAGGATGAGGCGTTTCCGGTGGATGTTCGCCTCGAACGCCCGGTTGGTCCGCCGCTTGGAATGGCTGACGTTGTGTCCAAAACTCTTGGTCTTGCCGCAGACCTCGCACTTCCCGGCCACCGCGGTGCTCCCTTCCGATTGCTCACTCGGTCGTCGACGATCGCTCTTGGTGCACCGGTGAGATCAGCACGGCGCAAAAGTCGGCGCCGGCCAGGTTGGGCGGCGCCGCGAGAACGCCTATCCTACCATGATCCCACCCGTGCCACAACTCGTAAGAAGGACTCCGACAAACGGATGGCCATTTCGCGTCGAGTACACTTGTTCGCAGCGTGACTCTGCCACGGCTCCGTGGCTGTGAAAACGGATTTGGCTACTCGTGCGAACGATCGATCGCCGCTCCCGGTCTGCTCCCGCCCCTTCGCCCTCCGCCGACCTCGTCGATAGCGCCGTCGAGGCGCTGCGACGGGAGTGGCGCACCGGTTGCACCGGGACGATGGCGAGACTCGCCACCGCCTACGTCCGCCGGCTCAACGCACTCGCCGTCTCGCACGAAGCCGGTCTTCGCCTCGCGCGCATCGAGACCCAACTCCAGGACTACCATCATCTCTCGACCGATCAGCGCCGCCAAGCCTTGCCGGTGCTCGCCGAGGACTTGAAGTCGGTCCGGCCCTTGCTCACCGTCGGCGAGGAGCCGATCGTGCCCCTCGGCAAGCTCAAAAGCGCGGTCGCGCCCGGGCGACGCCCCCAGCCGCCTGCGACCTCCCAACCACAACCCCCCGCGGTCAAGCCCCTGGACCTGGAGGCGCCCGCCACTGCGTTGCCGCGGGTCGGCGACGCGGTCGCCAAGAAACTGGCCAATCTCGGTGTCAAATCGGTCGGCGATCTCCTGCGGCTCGCTCCGCGGCGACACATCGACTACTCGCGCTCGGTCAAGATCGGTGCCGCACTCGGCTTCGGACCACGGGACGAGGTCACCGTCCGGGGCGAAATCGTCGAACTGAAGGCGATCCCTGGTCCGCCCGCCCGCGTTCTCGCCCGGCTCGCCGACGATACCGGCTCGCTCAAGATCACCTGGTTCAACAGCTTTATCGCCAAACAACTCCAGGTCGGCGACGAAATCGCCGTCAGCGGCAAACTCGACGCCGGCTATGGCGCGCTTTCGTTCACCAACCCCGAATGGGAGCGGATGGGTGGTCCCACCCTCTCGACTGGGCGTCTCACCCCCGTCTACCCGCTGACACAGGGACTTGCCCAAAAGACGATGCGCGGTCTGACCCGCGCGGCGCTCGACGCCACGAAAACCACCATCGACGACTTCATGCCGTCGGCCATCCGCGAGCGCCGGAGACTGATCCCGCTGCCGGCCGCCTACGAAGCCCTCCACTACCCGCCGGACCACTCGGCGCTGACGCGCGCCCAGAACCGGCTCGCCTTCGACGACCTCTTCCTCCTCCAAATCGGTCTGATTCGCCGCAAACGCGAACGACAATCCGTCGGCGGGATCCCCTTCGCGGTCGACCAAGTCCTCCTCGACCGATTTCTGACCGGTCTCCCCTTCGCCCTTACCGATGCCCAACGCAGCGCCCTGGACGAAATCCTCGGCGATCTGGCGCAGGCGCGGCCGATGGCCCGTCTTCTCCAGGGCGACGTTGGTAGCGGCAAGACGGTCGTCGCCGCCGCTTCGGCGTTGGTCGCGATCGCCGAGAACTACCAGACGGCGGTGATGGCGCCGACGGAGATCCTGGCCGAACAGCACTACCACAATTTCCGCGGACTCTACGCCTCGTTGCCCGACGACGATCGTCCGACGGTCGCCTTGCTCACCGGCAGCACCCGCGCCGCCGAGCGCCGGGAGGTCTTGTCGGCTCTGGCCGATGGCGACGTCGACGTGCTGGTTGGGACCCACGCCATCATCCAGGACGGGGTCGAGATCCCGCGGCTCGGTCTCGCCGTCGTCGACGAACAGCACCGCTTCGGCGTGCGACAGCGTGGCGAGCTACCGGCGCGTTCGGCCGGACCGCAACCGCACGTCCTATCGATGACCGCGACACCGATTCCCCGCACCCTCAACATGGTGCTCAACGGCGATCTCGATGTCTCCGTCATCGGCGAACTCCCGCCCGGCCGCATCCCGATCGAGACCCGGCGTTACCTCGGCCCCGAGCGGCAGACCGCCTACGATCTCGTCCGCACCGAAGTCGCCAACGGCCACCAGGTCTTCGTCATCTGCCCGCTCGTCGAAGAGTCGGAGGCGACCGAGGCCAAGGCCGCCGTCGCCGAAGCGCAGCGACTCCAAACCGAAGTCTTTCCCGATTTGGAGATCGCCGTTCTGCACGGCCGGATGAGCGGTCGCGAAAAGGACCGCATCATGACCGCGTTCCGCGATCGCGACGCCCACATCCTCGTCTCGACCTCCGTGATCGAAGTCGGCATCGACGTGCCCAATGCCACGGTGATGCTCGTCGAGGGTGCCGACCGCTTCGGCCTCGCCCAGCTTCACCAGTTTCGCGGTCGCGTCGGTCGCGGCGGCAGCCGCTCCTACTGCCTCCTCCTCGCCGACGAAGCGACGCCGGAAGCCGAAGCCCGCCTGCAGATGATGGTCGAAACCAACGACGGCTTCCTGCTCGCCGAGAAAGACCTTGAGCTGCGCGGTCCCGGCGATTTCATCGGTACCCGCCAGAGCGGCATGCCCGAAATGACCTGGCTCGACGGCAGTTTCGACACCCGCCTTCTCGACCAGGCACGGCAATCCGCCGAAGAGGTCCTGGATGCCGACCCCGACCTTCGCCGCCCGGAACACACGCCCCTTCGCACCCGTCTCCACATCTTCTGGCAAACCGCATCGCCGGACGTGCCGGTCTCTTAGCCGGTAGCCGGTAGCCGGTAGGAGCGTCGGCGGGAGAATGCCTTCATGCGTCGAACAGGGACCGAACTCCAGACGCCGACGGCCACCGGCTACCGGCTACCGGCTACCGGCTAATCATGCGCGTCATTTCTGGCGAAGCCAAGGGCCACACCCTGAAGGGACCGCCAAGCCCGGCGACCCGGCCGATGACGGACAAGATTCGCCAGGCGCTCTTCAACACCCTGGCCTCGTTGGGCGTCGTGCCGGAGCGCGTCCTGGATCTCTACGCCGGCACCGGCAGCATCGGTATCGAGGCGCTCTCTCGGGGCGCGACCTGGGCCGACTTCGTCGATCAGAGCGCGGCGGCCTGCGCCGTCATCCGCGATAACCTGACCCACACCAAGTTTCGCGACGCGAGCCGCGTCCACCAGATGCCGGTCGCCGCCTTTCTGAACCGCGACGAACCTCCCTACGACCTGATCATTCTGGACCCGCCGTACGCCGACCCCGAGATTATCCCCACGCTCACCCGAGTCGCCGATTCCGGCTTGGTACAATCCGGCACGATCGTCGTCGTCGGACACTGGCCACGCATCACCCTGCCCGATCAGGCGGGTCGGTTGGAGCGCCTGCGCCTCCGCTGCCACGGCGACAGTTGCTTCTCGATCTACGAAGCGGACGAGCCGGTAGCCGGTAGCCGGTAGAGAGTCGGACAGACGGACAAGAGTCCACGCAGTCCACTGTCCTCAACACCTACTACTGGCTACCGGCTACCGGCTCAAGGAACGACATGGCGCTCGCGATCTATCCGGGCAGTTTCGACCCGATCACGGTTGGGCACCTCGACGTTGCCAAGCGCGCGTCGCGCCTGTTCGACAAGGTGATCATCGCCGTCTACAGCCAATCGGAGAAACCCGGTGCGCTGTTTACGACCGCCGAGCGTCTCGACCTGGCACGGCAGGCGGTGGCGCACCTGCCGAACGTCTCCGTTGACAGTTTCTCCGGCCTCACCGTAGAGTACGCCCGCGCCAAGGGGGCGGGAATCATTGTGCGGGGGCTGCGGGCCGTCTCGGATTTCGAGTACGAGTTCAAGCTGGCCCATATGAACGCCCACCTCGCGCCGGAGATCGAGGTCGTCTGCCTGATGACTTCGTCCCGCCATTCGTTCATCAGCTCGAGCCTGATCCGCGAAGTGGCGACGCTGGGTGGCGATGTCGACGGCCTCGTCCCGGATCACGTGCGGGAAGCATTGCGAGCCAAAGTCGAAAGGCGGGAGGCGGAGGGCGGAGGGCGGAGGGAGCACGACGAATAGTCCGCCTTCCGCCCCCCGCCTCCCGCCCTCCGTTCGGAGCACGGGATGCACGACGACGGCGAACCGACCGACGACGGGACGGTCGACATCCTCTATCTGGTGGATCGCCTCGAGGAACTCGTCGGGGTCGGCAAGCGCGTGCCGTTCAGCGGCCGGGTGATGGTCGAGGAAGAGCAGTTCCTCGAACTCGTCGATCAACTCCGCGTCGCGGTCCCCGACGAGATCAAGAAGGCGCAACGGGTCATCAAGGAGCGCGAGCGCATCATCGCCGAGGCGCAGGAAGAGGCCACGAAAATCCTCGACACCGCCCGCAAACGCGCCGAGTACTTCGTCTCCGAACAAGGCATCCTCAACGAAGCCCGCCAGCAAAGCGAAGAGATCCTCCGCGTCGCCGACGAACGCCGCAAACGTGCCAAAGGCGAAATCGACGTCTACGCCATGCAGCAATTCAACCGCATCGAAGAAGCCCTCCGCGAAGCCACCGAAATCATCGACGGCGCCGTGCGCGATACGGTAGACGCCTTGGAACGGGCGAAGGACGCGGTCGGGCAATAGTCCGGGGATTGGCACACAGGAGGCCGCAAATGATCCACCGCCGAATCAAGCGATCTGCGGACGAATATCTGGTCACTATACCGAAGGACGAAATTGAACGGCGCGGACTTCACGATGGGCAACTCGTCGGCGTGGTCCTACTGCCGGTGGAAATCCGATCCGAACTACCTCCCCGTATGCAGCAGATCCTGAATGAGAGTTTCGAAGAGCACGCGGGGGCCTATCGAATTCTCTTCGAAGAAGAGACGGAACGAACGAGTTGACCGAACATCTCCACAAGCGACTATCCGACCATCCTCGCCTTTGACGACCACCATCCAACGCCTTTATAATTCGCCCGTTGCGCCGGGGACCGACCCCGGCGCGTTTGCGCTTGCCGACGATGCCAGGAGACTTTCTCCAGTCGGACCTCGGACGAGCCCACGACGCACAACGAGATGGACCTTCACAACGAGACCGGCGTCAACGTCGCCGCGCTGCTGCAAGAGCCGGTCGGCAGCTCGCGATCGTACCCGCTGCGGCTGGATGCTTTTCCGCTCCACGACGAACTGCTTGCCACCGACGTCTCGGGGTCGGTGAAGCTGACCCGGCTGAGCGACGAGATCATCGCCAGGATTCGCGTCAGCGGCGGCGTCGAACTCGAGTGTTTGCGCTGCCTGCGCCAGTACCCGGAGCGTTTTGACGCGGACTTTTCGGAGGAGTTCCGGATTGCCCACGACGTTCGCACCGGTATCGGCATCGACGCCCCGGAGGACGACGAGCGGTTCGATATCAACGAGAACCACGAGTTGGACTTCGGCGAGGCGTTGCGCCAGGAAATTATCGTCGCCCTCCCGATGCGACCGACCTGCGGGGCGGACTGCCCCGGTCCGGACATCGTCGAGGCGGGGGACGACGAAGAGATCGACGACCGTTTCGCCTCGCTCGCAGATCTGCTCGGCGAGGCACAGGACTGAGACAAACGGGGCAACTGCCCGAGCGTCAGGAGACCAGACATGGGTGCATTGCCAAAGCAACGAATCAGCCGGCACCGCCAGGGAAACCGCCGGCGGCACATCTTCCTCACGCCTCCGGCGCTCGTCGAGTGCCCGAACTGCCGCGAGATGAAGCGGCCCCACCACGTCTGCCCGAATTGCGGCTATTACCGCGGCCGGCAGGTGATCGTCATCGAGGAGCGCCAGCGCGCCGAATCGTAGTCGCGCGGGGAACACGGCCGCGCTCGGTCCGGCAGGACTGGGCGCGGCCGTGTTGCGTTCCCGATCCGTTCGCGGCACACTGACCGCGGCGGGTCCCGTTCCTCGGTTCCGTTGGAGCCGGCTGGGCGGACCAGGAGAGGGCCGATGAAGCGATACGCGGCGATCACCGGTTGGGGTATGTCCGTCCCGGAGCGCGTGCTGACCAACGCGGACTTCGAGCGGATGGTCGACACCTCCGACGAGTGGATCGTTAGCCGCACCGGGATCAAAGAGCGCCACGTCGTCGGACCGCAGGACTCGACCACCTCCCTCTCCGTCGCTGCTGCCCGGCAAGCCCTGGACCGAGCCGGGCTTACCGCCGAGGAGATCGACCTCATCATCGTCGGAACCTGTACCCCGGACCAATTCCTGGTCTCCCAGGCCTGCCTGGTCCAGGCCGAAATCGGCGGCAATGCCGGTGCCTTCGACCTCTCGGCCGCCTGCTCCGGATTCGTCTATGCCCTCTCGACCGCCACCCAGTTCGTCCAAACCGGTGTCTACGACCGCGTTCTCGTCATCGGCGCCGATACCCTGACCCGCTTCGTCGACTACACCGACCGCACCACCTGCATCCTCTTCGGCGATGGTGCCGGCGCCTTCGTCATCGAGGCCACCAACCGACCGCGCGGCTTGCTCTCGACCGTCCTGGGCGCCGACGGTGCCGGCCACAAGCACCTCTACATCCCCGGCTGGGGCGCCTTCGTCCCCGAGTCGGCCGAGATCTTTCCCGAGTATCGGCCGTACCTCCAGATGAACGGCAACGAGGTCTTCAAGTTCGCGGTCCGCGTTATGGGCGATGCCGCCGCCGAAGCGGTCGAGCGGGCTGGTCTGCACTTTTCCGACATCGACATGCTGATCCCCCATCAAGCCAATCTCCGCATCATCGACGCCGCTGCTCGCCGTCTCGATCTTCCCCGCGAAAAGGTCTGGGTCAATCTCGACCGCTACGGCAACACCTCCGCCGCCACCATCCCGATCGCCCTCTGCGAGGCCGAAGCCGCCGGTCAGCTTCGCGAAGGCGACAACCTCGTCTTCGTCGCGTTCGGCGGTGGTCTCGCCTGGGCCGCCGGTGTCGTTCGCTGGGGCACGGAGGGCGTCTGTCGGGATCCCGCCTGCCGCCGCTCGACACCGTTGACCGCGACGGCGACCGCCGCATCAATGACAGACGGAGGGTAAGCGTGCCAGAGGAGTCGAAGGTCGCCGTCGTCACGGGAGGCACCAGGGGCATCGGTCTCGCCATCGGCAAGCGATTGGCCCGCGACGGCTACGACCTGGTCGTCAGCTACCGCGGCGACGAAGAAACCGCCGCGAACGCGAAATCGGAACTCGCCCAACTCGAACGCAAGATCGAGGTGATGGCGGCCGACGTCTCGACCGCCGACGGTGCCGGCAGCTTGATCGAAACGGCCATGCAGACCTACGGCCGCCTCGATGTCCTGGTCAACAACGCCGGCATCACCCGCGACACCCTGATCATGCGGATGAGCGAAGACGATTGGGACGCCGTTCTGACGACGAATCTCAAAGGCGCCTTCCTCTGCGCCAAAGCTGCCATCCGCCCGATGCTCCGCCAGCGGTCCGGCCGCATCGTCAACCTCTCCTCCGTCGTCGGCATCGGCGGCAACGCCGGCCAGGCCAATTACGCCGCCGCCAAGGCCGGTCTGATCGGTCTCACGAAGTCGCTCGCGAAGGAAGTCGGCTCCCGCAACATCACCGTCAACGCCGTCGCGCCCGGTTTCATCGAGACCCGCCTCACCGACGCCCTGCCGCAAGAGATCAAGGACAACCTGCTCAAGAACACCCCGCTCGGCCGCTTCGGCAGCCCCGACGACGTCGCCGGCGCCGTCGCCTTCCTCGTCTCACCCGACGCCAACTTCATCACCGGCCACGTCCTGACCGTCGACGGCGGACTGTTCATGGCATGACGACGCTCGTGGTGAGACGGACAGACGGACAGACGGACAGACGAGCGAGTCATCGGTCGTCGGTCGCCGGACACCTCAGTCCTCAGTCCGGGGAACCCTTTGGGTCCCTCAGTCCTCTCTCGACCGTCCGTCTGTCCGCCTGTCCGTCTGTCCGTCTCACGGCCATGTTTCGCAAAATCCTGATCGCCAATCGCGGCGAGATCGCGCTACGAATCCTGCGCGCCTGCCGGGACCTCAAGGTCCCTGCCGTCGTCGCGTACAGCGACGTCGACCGCGACTCGCTCGCCGTCCAACTCGCCGACGAGGCCGTCTGCATCGGACCGGCACCGGCGGCGCGCTCCTACACAAACGCACCGGCGATCATCAGCGCCGCCCTCGTCACCGGGTGCGATGCCCTTCACCCTGGGTACGGTTTTCTCGCGGAGAACGCCTACCTGGCCGACATCTGCCAGCAGGTCGGCGTCGCCTTCATCGGTCCTCCGTCCGAGGTCATCGCCAAGTTGGGCGACAAGGCCGAGGCGCGGAAGGTCATGCGGGACGCCGGCGTGCCGGTCGTCCCCGGTACCGACGGCCCGGTCCAGAACCTCGGCGAAGCGCGGGTGGCGGCGCGACGGGTCGGCTACCCCGTCATGATCAAGGCCGTCGCCGGCGGCGGCGGTCGCGGCATGCGCGTCGCACGCGACGACGCGGAATTGACTCGTCTGTTGCCGCTGGCGCAATCGGAAGCCGAGTCGGCCTTCGCCAACGGCGACGTCTACCTCGAGCGGTACCTGGCTCGCCCGCGCCACGTCGAAGTCCAGATCCTTGCCGATCACCACGGGCACGTCTACGCCGTCGGCGAGCGGGACTGCTCGCTCCAACGGCGCCACCAGAAGGTCCTCGAAGAGGCGCCGGCGCCCAACCTCCCGCGCAAGGTGCGGGAGAACCTCTTGCGCGCGGCGGCCAAAGGCGCCAAGTCCGCCGGGTATCGCAACGCGGGCACGCTGGAATTCCTCGTCGATCGGGATGGCCACTTCTACTTCATGGAGATGAACACGCGCATTCAGGTCGAGCACCCGATCACCGAAGTCACCACCGGTCTCGACCTCGTCGCCTGGCAAATCCGCATCGCCGCCGGCGAGACCCTCCAGCTCGACCAACGCCAACTCGAGGCGACCGGCCACGCGATCGAATGCCGCATCACGGCCGAGGACGCCGCCAACGACTTTGCCCCGAACGTCGGCACGATCGAGACGTTCGTCGCACCCGGCGGACCGGGGATCCGCTTCGATTCCCATCTTTTCGCCGGCTACACCGTCCCGCCGCATTACGACTCCCTGCTCGGCAAACTGATCGCCTGGGGCGCGACCAGAGACGAAGCGATCGCGCGGATGGAGCGCGCCCTGACGGAACTGGTCATCACCGGCATCGTCCACACCGCACCGTTTCATCGGGTACTCTTGGCCGACGAGGCGTTCCGCCGCGGCGATGTACACACCGGTCTCGTCGCGGAGATTATGGAACGGCAGGTGACAGCCGGTCGTGCCGAACTCGCCACGGTCCAATAGGTAAGCGTCGATGACCGATTCGGATTCGGACCGCCGCCAAGACGGTCGCAATGGCGGCGGTCCGAGCCGTCGTGGCCGCACCGGAGGGAACGGTCGCGCCGGGCGTTCGGCGCCCGGTGGCCGCCGCCACCAGGCCCGCATCCTCGCCCTCCAGATCCTGTTCGAGGTCGACCTGACGGCGCACGACCCGATGGAGGTGCTGGCCCGCACGTTCGCCGATCAACCCGCCCCGCCGGAGACGCGGCGCTACGTCGAACGCCTGGTCGTCGGGACGTTGACGGACCAGGAGGAGATCGATCGCCACGTGTTCGCCGCGGCGCCGGCCTTTCCCGTTGCCCAACTCCCCTCCATCGACCGCAACGTCCTCCGCATCGCCATCTATGAGCTGCTGCGCCAACCCGACGTCCCTCCCAAGGTCGCCATTAACGAAGCCGTCGAACTCGCCAAACGGTTCGGCGGTGATAACTCCGGACGGTTCGTCAATGGCGTGCTCGGCACCGTCGTCGGTGCGATCGGCCGCGACCCGACAACCGAAGAACTCCCCCCCAGCCAGACCGAGTCCACCCCATAGCGCGCGCCGTCACCAGCCGTCGCATCCCGGCGAACGACGAACCGGGTGTCCCACCCGACGGGACCCGTGCCGGGTGGTTTGCCCTGCGACCGTCGTGTATCATCCGAGCCAACGGACGCTCGGCGAGCAGTCCGATTTGGGTCTGCGGTGGACCCGGTCGGTGCGGAGCGAGCATCCGTCGAGGGTGGGGAGGTCGGGCCACGAGTCGCCCCGTGCCGCGCAGGCGGACCGGGGTTCGCGGCCGGAGGAGATGTCGAGTCGGCCGAGGGTGTCGCTCGATGGGAGGTGGGTGGTTTGGCGACCGTTTTTGAGCGGGTGCGAAGCATCGTCGCGGAGCGCCTGGGCGTCGACGAAGATAAAATCACGATGGAGTCCGAATTCATCGGCGACCTCAACGCCGACTCCCTCGACCTCGTCGAAGTGATCATGGCGCTCGAGCAGGAGTTCGACACCGAAGTCAAGGACGAAGACGCGGAGAACATTCGCACCGTCGGCGATGCCGTCAACTTCATCGAGGAGCACGGCGGCTAACCGGAACAACAATCCCGTCGATCGCGGCGGCTGGCGAAGGGCGGCCGCGGCCCCAGGGCCGTTGCCGAGCACCAACCAGGAGGTGTGCCGCTTTGCGTTCTCGGTTCATCGGCGGCGACGCTCTGTCGGCGCCCCGGTGAGCAACAGGTTTCGGAGGAACACGTTTCGCGACGGTACGGATCGATCGTCCGTGTGATGTTCGGCGGGATCGATCCCGCTGAGCGGACCCGTCGCGGTTCCACGTCCTGTGAGGAGCAGCACCATGGCACGCGCCCTTCCCATCCCGAAAGTCCGCATCCCGGTTCCCAAACTACCCAGCCTTCCCGACCCTGACGAACCCGACGTCTTCGAGGAGATGACGCTCGCCGAGCACCTCAACGAGCTGCGCTCCCGCATCGTCAAAACGTGCCTGGCCATCGGCGCGGCCTTCGTGATCGCGATCTTCCTCGCCTCGCCGATGCTCGACCTGGTCAAACATACCGCCGACGTCGAAAAGTTCGACGTCAACGAGGCGACCGAGCCGATCACGGACTACTTCAAGATCGCCATGTACATGGCGATCGCCTTCGCCCTCCCGGTCATCTTCTACCAGATGTTTGCCTTCGTCGCGCCCGGTTTGACGAGGAAGGAAAAGCGCCTCGTCTATAGCTCGTTGCCGTTCGTCGTCGTGCTGTTCCTGGCCGGGGCAGCCTTCGCCTTCTTCCTGGCTATCCCGCGCGCCTTCGCCTTTCTGTCGTCGTTCAAATCGGAGACGTTCGACTATTCGCCGACGGCGGGGAGCATCTTCAGCTTCTACCTCCAGGTCACCCTCGGCATGGGCATCGCCTTTGAACTGCCCATCATCATGTACCTCCTGGCCCGCTTGGGGATCGTCAGCCCACGACGGATGGCGAAGTCCCGCCGCTACGCCGCCGTGATCGTCTTGATCGCTGCCGCCATCATCACGCCGACACCCGACCCGTTCAACATGCTCTTCGTGGCGGCACCCATCTATTGCCTCTACGAACTCGGCCTGATCTTTGCCAGGATTGCCAGCGTCCGTGCCGGACGGACGACCGAATAGTCTTGGCGCGAACGGCCCCGGTTTTTGGTGACGGGGGCGGC